>NZ_CP046884.1:1636248-1963497 GCF_014522205.1 Corynebacterium poyangense
GCCTGGCTACCTTCTTTGACCTTGTGCAACAAGACCCTGTTGTGAGCCAAGTCAAACTCATCGCTGAGCCGTGGGACGTCGGAGAAGGCGGCTACCAAGTAGGTAACTTCCCTCCGCTGTGGACTGAATGGAACGGAAAGTACCGAGACACGGTCCGTGATTTCTGGCGCGGAGAAGCTGCTACCTTGGGAGAATTTGCCAGCCGTTTAACGGGGTCCTCGGATCTTTATGCCAATAATGGCCGACGCCCCACCGCCAGCATTAACTTCATCACCGCTCATGATGGCTTCACCCTCAATGACCTGGTGAGCTATAACGAAAAGCACAATTCCGCTAATGGCGAAGACAATCGGGATGGGGAAAGCCATAACCGTTCCTGGAACTGCGGTGAAGAAGGCCCTAGCGATGATGACACGGTCTTGGCCTTGCGTGCCCGTCAGCGTCGAAACTTTTTAACCACGCTGTTGTTAAGCCAGGGAACTCCCATGATTTGCCATGGCGATGAAATGGCCCGCACGCAAAACGGTAACAACAACGTCTATTGCCAAGACAATGAGCTTTCCTGGATGAATTGGCAGCAAGCTGAAGACAATGCTGCCCTGGTCGGTTTCACTCGTCGACTATTGAAGATTCGGGCAAACCACCCGGTATTTCGGCGTCGACAATTCTTTGCCGGCGGCCCACTGGGCTCCGATGTCCAAGATCGTGACATCGCCTGGCTCGTCCCTTCAGGCAAACTCATGACCCAGAATGATTGGGGTTTCGCTTTCGGCAAAGCACTCATGGTGTATCTCAATGGCACCGCCATTTCTGAACCAGATCTTCACGGACAACCGGTGCAGGATGACTCTTTCCTCATGATTTTCAACGCTCACTATGAGTCCATTGACTTCACCCTGCCCACTGAAGATCTGGGTCAGCGCTGGCAGCTCATGATTGACACCACAGAGGATAATGGTTATCCCGCTGATCCGGTGGTTATTCCAGCACGCGGAACTATTTCCGTTCCAGAGCGCTCTACCCTTTTACTCAAGCAAGTAGAAGGACCAACCCATAATGAATCAGCTCCGCGTTCAGGTGGGGATTTAGAGTAGCCGGATCACGGTACAGTGAGAGTCACGACATACCCTGGAATTGGTATCCCCGTGAGGAAAGGATAAATGCTGTGATCTCCGCGCAGGGAGCTGAACTTAGCGTAGATACGCAAGAAGTTCGGGTTCACTATTCACCTCTCTATGCTGCATTATATGGACCTGACCTGCGTTTCCCGGTGTCGGAGATCACCTCAGTAGACCTGCGCTCCCCAACATCCCGCCTACCTGGCGTGGTCACTATTGAGCGTGAGTCACGCGATACTCTTCAGATCACGTTCGCCCCTCAACAACACACAGAAGCCGAGGCTTTTATTCACGCCTTGTCGGATGCTCGCTCCGGCCACACCCCAGCGGGAGTCAGCCATCCCGTGCGCTCTTCCTGGAAGAACTTAACCTTCTGCGCTATCGATGTTGAAACCCTTAATGCGGAATTGGGGTCAATTTGTCAACTGGGTCTGGCTATCGTTCGCAACGGACAGGTTGTTGAGACTTACTCATGGTTATGCCAGCCGCCGGAACAGGTAGCTGACCCTGATCCCCGCATGGTCGCAATCCATGGGATTAGCTCTGAAGCTCTAGTCAACCAACCACCTTTTTCAAAGGTGCTGAGCGAAGCTCTCCGCCACTGCGAAGATCTTCCATTAGTAGCCCACCATGCTGATTTTGATATTGCCCATGTCATCGCAGCGGCTAAAGCGTCGAACGTTGATGTTCCGGACATTCATTTCGGGTGTTCCTTGATTTTGGCGCGAAATAGCGAACTACCCCTTCGCCACTTCACTCTAGCCGCCCTGTGTGATTATTTTGGGATCCACATATCTGACCCTCATCATGCGGAGGCTGATGCCCGAGCCTGTGCCGAATTAGTGCTTGCTCTAGCTCAACACTGTGCGCAGTTCTCTGGCGACAACCCAGCCCCGCAGTGGGATCTACCAGGATTGTTCCGATTCCGGAACCTCCTCTTGGGGATTTACACCGCGGACACAATTTACCCGGTGTTGGCAGACCGGTTTGACCGGGCTGGACAAGATCCTTCGGCGGATTCTCGGGCTATTGCTCAGCCAATGGATGACGCAGGTGGAGCAGGGACCGATTTTCGTTCATCTCAGCAAACTCACCCACAAGCCGCTACGTCATCCGCACGCCCCGCACAACCGCGTTGGGCTCGTGTGGCCCAACCGGAGACTATTCCTGACCCAAACCCGGAAGCCGATCCTCACAACCCGTTATATTCCCAGGTAGTGACTCTAAGCGGAGATTTTTCCCCCTTTGATAAAGGTGAATTGTGGCAAAAGATTGCCGACTGTGGCGCCACGATTGCCAAGAATGTCACCAAGAAAACCACTCTTTTGGTGGCCGGCCCGTGGGATAGGAAAACTTCGAAACAAAAACGAGCTGAGGAGCTTCAAGCCAAGGGACAAGAAATTGACATTTGGGATGCCCAACAGCTGTATCACGCTTTAGGCCTGGTGGATCCCAAGGACGGTGAGCAACCGCCGTTTTAGGTGGTGAGAAAGTGCGACGGAACCAGGTGGGCGGTAGCCGAGTCTGACATGATATGAGCACTGTCCTTTCACCTTCGTCTTCATTGATTCCCGTTATTCATCCATCTTCGTGGGCCCGGCCAGGCCTAGCAGGTCACCACCGGGTTTTTATTTCCCTATCTCCCTACTTGTGTGCTGGAATTCATCGCGTCGAAACCGGTACCAATAACGACATCCACATCTCTCACCCACTCAGTTTTAGTGAGGTTCACAACTGTGGTCTCAGTGTTCACCGGGCGTGGGATCTTTCTGCTCAACATCTCATTGAACTGGCTCGGGGTGATGCCGGTATTGGGCTTAAGACCCGCCCTGCCCAGGCGCTGAGCGGATTACCTTTACCCGGCTTACAGATAGCCCCCCATGGAGCTCCACCAGGATCGTGGCTATCACATCCGCAAACTTTTAGTCTGTTAGATAGTCATATCACCGAACTGCTTGATACCCACTGCCATTATCTTCTTCCGCGAGAAGAGCTTCTCCTAGCATTTCCTGCCTATCATCCGGAACTGGGAGCCACCCAACGATGGCTGAGACGACAAAACCCGACCTTGAGCTTAGGGGCGATAGAATGTCGGGATGGCTTCCCGGCACGGGTCGAGCAACATAGCTAGGCTAGGGGGCTGAACAATAGATAAATTAAGGAGTTTTTATGCCTTCCTCCACGCGCCGTGCCATCACAGCTACCTACCGGTTACAAATGCGTGGCCCAGCTGCTGATGAATCTGGCGCCCAACGGGCTTTTGGTTTCGCCGAAGCTGAAAGCATTGTTGATTATTTGGCAGATTTAGGAATTAGCCACTTATATTTATCCCCCATCTTTACCGCCCCAGTAGATTCCTCGCACGGGTATAACATTATTGATCCCACCGAGGTTAATCCGGAATTAGGAGGCCTTGAGGGCTTAAGGAAACTGTCCCACAAAGCCAAGTCCAAGGGATTAGGCATCATTATCGATATTGTTCCTAACCACGTCGGAGTGGAAAAACCGGAGCTTAATTCCTGGTGGTGGGATGTCCTGAAATTCGGAAAGGACTCCGAGTTTGAACCCTTTTTTGACATCGACTGGCACGAGGATAATGGTGCCGGTGGCAAACTAGGGCTGCCTATTTTGGGGGAACCCGGAGATGAAGAGAAACTGGAGTTTTCCGAACATAATGGTGAAGAGGTGCTGACCTATTTTGATCACCTCTTCCCTATCCGGCCTGGCACTCGCGGCCCAGAAGACAGTCCCCTCGACGTATATCGCAAACAAAGCTATCGCCTAATGTTTTGGCGCGATGGCATCATTAGCTACCGTCGTTTTTTCTCAGTCAACGAACTAGCTGGTATCCGGCAAGAAGACGCCCGAGTTTTCGAACATACCCATGGAATTATTCGCCAGCTCATTGCCGAGGATCTCATCGATGGCGTTCGGGTAGATCATCCCGACGGTTTAACTGATCCCTTCCGATACATTCGCCAACTTCGTGATCTTGTCGGGCCTCACCGTTGGCTTGTTATTGAAAAGATTCTCGGTGTCGATGAGCCTCTCGATCCTCGTCTCCCGGCTGATGGCACAACTGGGTATGATGCGCTCCGCGAATTCGACGGGGTGTTTATTAGCCGGGAGGCTGAGGATTCTTTCAGCATGTTAGCCTTGCAGCACACCGGCTCCACGTGGGATGACACGGCCATTCGTGCTACCGAAGAACAACTAAAACGAGAAGTTGCTAAAAGCGAGTTAGCCGCTGAGGTTGAACGTTTGGCTCGAGCTATACGTCGGGATAACTTCTCTACCGCCGGAAGTTCGGTGAGCGACCAGTTACTCAGAGACACCATCGTGGAACTGGTAGCAGCTATTCCGGTGTACCGGGCGGATTATATTTCTCTCTCGCGAGTCACCGCGACGGTGGTCTCTGAAATGTCTCGACGCTTCCCTTCCCGACGCGATGCCCTTGACTTGATTGTTGCAGCACTCTTAGCCAACTCCGAAGCGAAAACCCGCTTTGCACAGGTTTGTGGTGCCGTCATGGCGAAAGGGGTAGAAGACACCACTTTCTACCGCGCTGCCCGGCTCGTCGCACTCCAAGAAGTCGGTGGAGATCCAGGCCGATTCGGAGTTCCTGCCGCAGAGTTCCATCTTCTTCAACAGGAACGCAGTACGCTATGGCCGCTAGCTATGACCACCCTGTCTACCCATGACACCAAACGAGATGAGGATGTCCGGGCCAGAATCATTGAGTTAACAGAGATGCCCAATGAATTCACAGAGTTTATCCGACGCATCTTCGCCCTGGCGCCGGCACCTGATTCCGCCACTGGCTATTTCCTGATCCAGAACTTGCTGGGGATTTGGCCGGTTGATGGTCAGGTCACAGATACCATCAGGACCCGCTTCCATAACTACATTCTCAAAGCAGTCCGCGAAGCGGGATTACATACCTCGTGGGTAGATAACAATACGTCCTATGAACAATCGCTCCTCGATTGGTGCGATAATCTCATTGATGGACCTGCCGGTAGCCAAATTACTGAGCTGGTTAAGGTACTTCACCGTGGCCAAGTAACCATTAGCGTGGGGCGTAAATTGCTTCACATCATCGGGCCAGGTATTCCCGATATTTATCAGGGCACAGAATTTATTAGTGATTCGCTGGTAGATCCGGATAATCGACGCTTTATTGATTACACTGCTCGTGCCCAAACACTTGGAGCCATGTCCGGAACTCTCGATGCCGAGGTCGACCTATGTGCTAGCCCGGATCGCTACAAGCAAAAAGTGCTCACGACTGGTTTGCGCCTCAGGCAACGTCACCCGGAAATTTTCCTCGAGGGGGGATATGAAGCGGCTTTTGCCGAAGGGCCAGCAGAATCCCATGTACTCGGTATTGCTCGTACCCATCCGGATCAAGAAGGACCGGAAGCCGTGAGCGTTATCGCTCTTGCTACACGTCGGCCCTTATTATTGGCCCGACGCGAGGGATGGGTAGATACCACTTTCACTCTTCCTCCAGGTCAATGGCATGAAGAAATTACGGGAGAAGTTTTTGAAGGCACAGTCCCCATGGATCGCCTACTCGGAACCCTCCCAGCTGCTCTTTTAGTGAAAAGCGAGTTTGCTGCCAAGAATGAATGATCCACACATCGCCACTTTGGGCAATCATTATCACCTGTGGGTCCGAGAACACCCACAGGCCGCCGATGATATCGCCGCCGACGTGGAAGATTTACTCGTGGATGCCGGCGTAACTTTTGATTCTGTCACGGCACGACTAAAAACTTGGCCGTCGTTGAAGGCGAAGGCTAAACAAACTCGCCCAGATGGGTCTTTAGCATATCCAGATCCGTGGAATGACATCCATGATTTAGTTGGGGTTCGGGTCACTACCTATCACTCCACTGAAATTCCTCGTGCAATCTCAGTCTTGCGAGACTCCTTTCAGGTTGTTAAAAGCGTCGATAAAACGGAAGAAACTCGGGTTTCTGGAAGCTTTGGATATGGATCCCACCACCTGGTTCTACGCGTTCCTCACAACACTTTGGATCTCGCCGAATATCGCGGGCTCAGTTTTGAAGTCCAGGTAAGAACAGTGCTGCAACACGCCTGGGCGGAGTTCGAACATGATATCCGCTATAAACGCGGAGATCAGGAAAATAATCACCTGGATCCACAGGTTGATCGGGCTTTTACCTTGGCGGCAGGACTCATTGAACTGGCGGATCAACAATTTGACCAGATAGCAGCTATCCAATCTGGGTCGGCAGATACTTCAGACAACCTCGAGCTTAAAGCTGAAACATTACCTGGCGTTTTGGCTGTTTTATTGGGAACTAACTTCCCGCTTTCTCGTTTCGAACACTACCGTTGGCTAGAAGAGTTACTTTCAGCCCATGGAATCACCCGAGTAAAACAATTACGCGGACTTTTAGACAAGTCGAGAATTGATGCGGTAACCGTTGCCATGAAATATCGATTCCGGCCAAGTCAAGTCCGGTTAATTGATGATCTGCTCTTAGAAAAGTTTGGACGTAGTCATATTCAAAAAACCGGACGCACCGGAAATAGAGCTGAACATCGACTCGCTCGCCTACGCCATCGGTGGCACCTGCTTCGGGATGCGGGGTTAGTAGTCGAGGACTCGGAGCACTAGGCTGATCCCCCCGACCCTATTCCACACAAGGGTTTCTGAAGTAGATAATTCACCAACTCTTACGGAGTTGATCACTGGTATCTACGCCACTATTTTCCACGCTCATGGCAATGTCTACGTCCTCAATAATCCACCATAGTGATCGTCGAGCAGTCGCCTACCCTGGTTATCCATCCCCCCCAGGCCTCACATCTTTAGCCGATTATTGATTGGAATAGCCTCGAAGACGATCAAGTTCTCGTCGCTCCCGCTTCGAGGGCCTCCCGCTACCTCGATCCCGGACTGGGAGTGCCGCCAGAACTTCTCGTGGCGGCGGGGGTGGGGTGTGATCGATATAGCAGGTCCGGGCCACTGGCGCCCCCACTCTTTTCCGCGGCGTATCGACTACTTCCACATCGTGTTCGCGATGATTCACCCACACCCGAATCCGATCTCCAGGCACTACCTGTTGGGCAGGTTTCACCGATACTCCATTAACTTTCACATGGCCGGCTCGACATGCTTGAGCAGCCGCATTCCGGGTTTTCACCAATCTCACTGCCCAGACCCACGCATCAACTCGAACCGGGTTTCCACCAAACCCTGCAGCCATTGTTCCCCTAGCGTTAATACTAATCCCGGTGGTTAATAATCTCTTTCACTTTCATCCAGTTCCACGTTCCTCCCACCACAGCAACAATAAGCCCTAAAAGAAGGAAAACGTGAGATGACATCAGCGCTAAAATCGCGCCTCCTACCACACCAGCGCCAACGCAGATAATGCCGTTGCGGGTGTAGCGGCGAACGGCTGCTTTTCGTCGGGCTATTGGATTATTGGAATAGTTTTGCAGACTCATGTCCTTAATTCTAACCACGGACTGGGGTTTCTTCTGGAATGTCAACCCATCGTTGTCCGGCTTCCACTACATCATGTTCGCCCTGAGTCACGGCGGCCACAAGGTTTCTGACGTAGTCTTCTTCCTCTGGCGCACATGCCAATAACAGACGAACCGCTTCCTCATACTTCACCTCAATAATGTTGAGTCCTCGCGCTCGGAATTCAGCCTGGTATTTCCCCGCCGAAGCGTGAGCTATCTCCACGCGATACAGATTTTGACGGCTACGAATCACCCTGGGCACTAATTCCAATCCCAACGTCACGGAATGGGAATAAGCCTTTACTAGCCCTCCGGTTCCTAGCTTGATGCCACCGAAGTATCGAACAACCACCACAACGACGTCTTGTAATCCACTGCCCTGGAGGACATCTAACATAGGCCTACCAGCAGTTCCGGCAGGTTCCCCATCATCACTGGAATATGCGCGCGGCTGGGCGTCGGTACTGTGCACGATGAAGGCATGACAATGGTGACGAGCGTCCGGATATTCTCGGCGAACAGTATCGATAAACTGTCGCGCTTCTTTTTCACTCTGTATCCGACCTATCACGCAAATAAAACGGGAACGCTGAACCTCCCATTCACAGCTTCCACGGAAATTCTCTGCAGGACAGCTATACATGGCCCAGTAGTCTAGTGGCATGCGAACACCAACTGTCTTACGGTAGACCCTATGACTAAAAATTCTGTGATAGATGTTTGGGCACCACGTCCACAGCTCGTGGAATTAGTTACCGAAGATTCGCAGGGGGAACGTCATATTCACCCCATGCATAAATCGGGCCAGTGGTGGAGTAGCACAGTTCCCGCCACGCCTGGATTGCGTTATGGGTTTAGGATCGACGGCGAGGTGGTTGCTCCTGACCCTCGCGCCACATCCTTACCTGATGGCCCTCACGGCTTAGGTGAGATTATTGACCCAGACTTCTCTTGGCAGGACCATGACTGGCACGGACGCCAATTACCTGGCAGCGTCATTTATGAACTGCATGTCGGAACGTTTAGCAACCAGGGCACCTTCGATGGTGTTATTAACCATCTTGATTATCTCGTTGATCTTGGAGTAACCACTATCGAACTCATGCCGGTACAGCCTTTTGGCGGCAACCGTAATTGGGGATATGACGGCGTGTCCTGGCACGCCGTTCACGATGGTTACGGCGGACCTGATGGTCTCAGGCGCCTAGTAAACGCCGCGCACCTCAAAGGCTTAGCTGTCTACCTCGACGTGGTCTACAACCACTTTGGGCCAGACGGAAACTATACCGGCCTTTTCGGCCCCTATGCTCTTCCCGGTTCGATGACTGGATGGGGCGAGGTTGTTAATATCTCAGGCCCAGACTCTGATGAAGTCCGACGCTACATTCTCGATGCCGTCAAATTATGGTTCGAGGTTTATCACATAGATGGCCTTCGCTTAGACGCAGTACACGCCTATGATGACACCGGCGCATATTCCATTATGGAAAATATTCAAAACGTCGCTGACGAGGTCTCAGAAAAGTCCGGGATCCCGCGTCAGGTTGTTGCGGAATCGGATTTGAACGATCCCCGCCTTATCAACAAGGTCGAAGCCGGTGGTTATGGTCTTGCTGCGCAATGGGCGGATGATATTCACCATGCATTGCATACCTTAGTTTCTGGTGAATTACACGCTTATTATGCCGATTTCGGTTCTCCTTCGGATCTGAAAAAAACTCTGCTTGGGGCATATAAATTTGCCGGCGATTATTCTTCATTCCGAGGACGAACCCATGGTCGCCCCGTTGATACCTCTGCGGTTCCACCGTGGAAATTCATCACCTACACCACAACTCACGACCAAACTGGGAATCGAGCCAGAGGTGATCGCCCGTCTATGAACCTCATTCCTACCCAGCAAGTCCTTAAAGCAGCAATTATTTATTGTTCTCCTTTTACCCCCATGCTCTTTATGGGAGAAGAATTCGGGGCCCAAACACCGTTCCCTTTCTTCTGCTCCCATACGGATCCTGAATTAAACCGGCTCACCAAAGAAGGGCGATATCATGAATTTGCCCGATCTGGCTGGGATGAATCAGAAGTTCCAGATCCGGCCGATCCTGAAACCTTCCACTCCGCGGTGTTAGATTGGAATTTCACCACCACTGAGCAGGAAATTTTCAACGCCTACCGTCAATTGCTTCAGCTGCGCAAAGAATATCATCTGGACCGAGACACGTGGCGCTCATTAAACGTGGAGATCGGAGACGAGGACACGCCGTGGATTGCGTTCGGCTATTCAGACGTCGCTCTTATTGCCAATTTATCCACACAGCCGTTAACTGTCCCGGTGGGAGGAAACCTGCGATATTCCTTTTCTGAGCCCACGGTATCTTCCCACTCTACGGATCTGGGGCCGTGGGAATTTGCTCTTGTCACGGAGCCTTCGTGGGGTTAGGTCAAAAAGTCGTATTCGGGGGTTCCCGGTTTGAGATGCCGGCAAGAAATCCGGGACGCCTCCATACGCTGTACTAGCGGATCAAAGTCACTAGCTTTCCCTAATTGCAACCCCACTAAAGCAGTTCCCGTTTCCCGGTTATTGCGCTTGAGGTATTCAAAGAGAGTCACATCATCATGAGGGCCAAGAATATCTTCCAAGAAAGAACGCAACTGACCCGGTTCTTGAGGGAAATCCACGAGGAAATAATGCTTTAGTCCACGGTGAACTAGTGATCTTTCTACAATCTCCGCATATCGCAGTACGTCATTATTCCCCCCGGAAATAATGCACACCACAATCTCCCCCGGGCTTAACTTTAATTCCCGTAAAGCGGTTACTGAGAGGGCACCGGCTGGCTCAGCAATAATGCCCTCATTTTGATAAAGATCGAGCATTTCAGTACACACCGCACCCTCGGAAACATCCATAATATGAAGCCGACCTTGGTTCTTTTCCACAATGTGGTAGGTCAAATCACCAATACGCTTCACTGCTGCACCATCGACGAAGGTATCCACGCTGGTCAACGTCAACGGTCCTCCATGAGCCAACGCAGCTTGGAGCGAGGCCGCTCCACGAGGTTCTACTCCCACCACAGTAGTTCTCGGAGACATATCCGCCACGTAGGAGACCACTCCGCTGAGCAGTCCTGCCCCACCCACGGGAACCACAATGGTATCGGCGGATTTACCTTGACTAGTCAACTGAGAAATAATCTCAGCTGCGACGGTCCCCTGACCGATGATGGTATCCCGAGCGTCGAAAGGCTCAATAATTGTCGCCCCGGTCTCCTCTGCATCGGCTTGCGCTGCCGCGGCAGCTTCGGTGAAACTAGCTCCGGTGACGACCAAGGTCACATAGTCTCCGCCATGAACCTTAATCCGGTCCCGTTTCTGCTTAGGGGTCTTATCCGGAACATAGATCCGCCCGGTAATCCCCATGGTGCGACAAGCATAAGCGACCCCTTGGGCGTGATTTCCCGCTGAAGCGGCCACAATACCGCGCTGTCTTTCCTCTTCGCTCAGTTGCCGGATGGCGTTATACGCTCCGCGAATCTTATAAGAGCGAACATCTTGCAGATCTTCACGCTTTAAATAAATCTCCGCCTCGGTTTGTTCACTCAACCGTGGGCAGTATTGCAAGGGGGTTTGAGCAATCACCGTCGAAATCCGCGCTTGGGCTTGTTGAATATCGGCAGCGTGAACTTCGATGGTGGATTGCTGTGTGGTCATGAATTCAAATCCTAATACTGGACGCCCAATTTCTCGAATCTCCACGGCAGAAAATACCTATTTTACTTTTCTTCACGGTGGCACCAACTGTAGTTAAATGGAAAACACCAACCAGTAAGAATGATCGACGATCCACTCTTCTAGAAAGGTCTTTTAAGAAATGACTGAGTACCGCTTAGGAGAACGTCTCTTGGCATGGTATCTTTCCTCGATCACTGGTTTCATCGACGCAATCGGTTTTATTTATCTAGGAGGTTTCTTCCTCTCCTTTATGTCAGGCAACACAACCCGAATGACTGCCTCGGCAACGGAACACCTGTGGGGTGCAGCGGGCAAAGCAGCCGGTTTAATGGCGTTATTCCTCATGGGGGTGATGCTAGGGTCAGTCATCCGAAGAACCAGTGAACGCTTCCTCACCGCTGATCGCTCCATGGAGATAGTGTTAGGCTTCGTCGTTGTCACCAGCGTCATCTCAGCTGTCTTGGTCTATTATGACTACCCAAGCGCCGCTATTTTAACGCTGTCTTTTGTTGTCGGTTCCATGAATAGTGTCTTTGAAAAAGACGGAGAAGTGTCTATTTCTTTGACCTATGCCACCGGAACCCTCGTGAAAACGGCCCAAAGGTTTATTGGCGCCTTATTCGGCGAAAATCATAAAATATGGATTCATCATCTGCTGTTGTGGATGTCACTAGCATGCGGTTCCATTCTTGGTGGAATTAGCTATATGCACCTGAATCTCAATTCGGTATGGATTGCCTGCGGCCTTATTTGTTTAGGTTTTATTGTCACCATTATCACGAGACAATGGCGCAGATATACCGGATCAGAGCTCTAGATTGTCATATATAAAGGGTGCACCTTGATCTGGTGGTGCACCCTCTTCTCCACCTAGAACAGCTCCTTAGTGGCAAGGCGAGCGCCTTCGACTAATGACTCCAATTTTGCCCAGGCAATTTGATGATGAAGTCGTCCTCCCAAACCACAGTCGGAGGAGGCTATAACACGCTCAGGACCTACCAATTCAGCGAATTGGATAATCCGGTCTGCTACCAGACGCGGATGTTCGATGGCATTCATAGCGTGAGAAACCACCCCAGGATAAATGACGGTATCCTTCGGCAGCTCATGGTTTTGCCATACTCGCCACTCATGAGCGTGCCGCGGAGACGCTCCTTCAAAGGAATAACCGCCCACGTTACAACGCAGAATCTCGTCAATGATGTCTTCAAAAGGTACATCGGTACTATGCGGCCCATGCCAGGAGCCCCAACAAATGTGAAGCCTGGTTCGCTCTTTCGACAACCCCTCCAAGGCGTCATTGATAGCGTCTATCCGGATCCGAATCCACGCCCGATAATCCTCAATCGAGGGTTCTGGATTGATTTGATCCCATGCCTCAGCTAAATCTGGGGCGTCCAACTGCACGGTGAACCCAGCGTCAGTGATGGCCTTATATTCATGGTGCATGGCCGAGGCACAGGCTTTCACCACAGCAGTATCGTCACCATAGTATTCATCAGTCAAGCGGGCCGCCGAGCCGGGTGAAATCGCCGCAACAAAGGCGTCGTGCACATTGTATTTCGTCATGGCGTGACGTAGCAGTTGCAGATCAGCAGCCACCTGGTCGTGACCGACATAGGTAATCTCCCCAGTAAATTTAGGGTTACCCACCTGAGCTCGACCGCTAAAAATACCAGAGGTGGGGTCTTCATAGGCTTCGCGGAAGCGTTCGCGGTCCCGGCGGTCAGAAAAAGATGTGAGCTTGATATTTCCCGGAGTAGAACGCACCACGGATTGATTTGCCCACCGATCTTCGTCGGTCATGGTCAATCCACCTAGCCGAGTAAAGACGTAGTTCCACCAGGCGCCGTAATCAACTTTTCCGGATGTTACGTGGCCATACTCGCCCTCGTTAATAATGTCGATACCCAGATCAACTTGGCGTTTGACGACTTCGTCGACGGAATTTTGCAGGATCTCAAAGAATTCTTCGTCTCCGATTTCTCCTGCTGAACGTCGAAGATTAGCCTCCAACAATTCCGGAGTGCGTGGTAACGACCCCACATGGGTAGTCCGGATTTTATTGCTGCTCACAAGTTATCCCTTCATGATCTTCTGGTGTTGTTAGTACCATCCAAAATAGACCATGCGGTTCATAGACCTCCAGCAGGGGTCCTCAAAGTTCGACGCATCGAGCATGAAGCTAACCGATAATTTCCTTCCCTAAGTTCGCTTTAAGGTCCCCCATCAGTGCCCCGCCACGATGAACTCGAAGATGCTCACCAAGTATCATCACCTGCGATTTCTCCCCAGCAACAAGGTTCAAATACACATCGCTTTCGCCTGGATTTCGCTCAAGGACAGCCTTTAATCGGGCAATGGTTTGAGGACTGCACTGCTCGGTACGCATGGTGAGACGAAGCGGTAATCCGGCACCATTTCCCGGCCCCAGATCTGGCATCTTCATATCATCGCAGAAAAGGCTCGTCCGATCTTCTCGGATGGACACATGTGCTTTCGCCAGGATGATATTGTCCTCCACGATTTGCGACGCCACCAAGGCGTAGACCTTGTTAAAGACGAGGAGTTCTACCTGGGCGCCGTTGTGGTCTTCCACGGTCACGATAGCCCAGGGCGAGCCATCTCGTTTAGAGAAACGACGATCAACCCCTGAGATAATCCCGCCGATGGTTACTTCTGCCTTGTCTCGAAGTTCACCTGACAAGATTTCTGTCAATGCTGTATCTGTTTGGGCTGCTAGAGCTTCTTCATAGCCATCGAGCGGATGTCCGGAGACATAGAGACCCAACATTTCTCGCTCCAAGGCCAGCTCGTGTTTGCGGTCCCACTTCTCATCAGGGATCTCTACTTGGAAAACACTATGAGCCTCGTTGGCGTCATCGCCACCGAAACCAGCAAAAAGATCAAATTGCCCCTTGTCGGCAGCCTTCTTCGTCGTGATCACGCTATCGATGGCGTCTTCGTGGATGAGAGCTAAACCGCGTCGAGAATGCCCCAAGGAATCAAAGGCACCTGCCTTAATCAAGGATTCGGTAATTCTCTTGCTGCACGGCAATGTGTCGATTTTGTCCAAATAATCCGAGAAAGAGTTAAATTCACCCTTTTTCTCACGGCTTTGGATAATAGATTCCACCACTTCATCGCCGACATTCCGGATTGCTCCAAGTCCAAATCGAATATCTTTGCCCACCGCCATAAAATCATGCCGAGATTCATTAACATCTGGAGACAACACTCGAATACCCAGATGGCGGCAATCAGCTAAATAAATGGCCGACTTATCTTTTTTATCCGACACAGATGTCAACAGCGCCGCCATATATTCTGCGGTGTAATGAGCCTTAAGGTAAGCCGTCCAAAAAGATACCAACCCATATCCCGCAGCATGGGACTTATTAAACGCATAGGAAGCGAAGGGCAAAATCGTATCCCACAGGGTTTTAATAGCATCCTCGGAATACCCGTTCTGCTTCATCCCGCTGGAGAATTTCTCATATTGCTGAGCCAGCACTTCAGGTTTCTTTTTCCCCATTGCTTTTCGGAAACCATCAGCTTCACCGGCGGTGTAATTAGCGACCTTCTGAGAAATCCTCATGATCTGCTCCTGATACACAATCAGACCATAGGTTTCATCCAAAATGTCCTTAAGCGGTTCTTCAAGCTCAGGATGAATGGGTGTAATGGGTTTACGACCATTTTTCCGGTCAGCATAATCCCAGTGAGCATTAACTCCCATAGGGCCAGGGCGATAAAGCGCTAAAGAAGCCACAATGTCATCAAAACCGGTGGGCTGCATTCGCTTTAGTAGCTCCTGCATACCACCACTATCGAGCTGGAACACACCAAGGGTTTCGCCCCGACCAAGCAGCTTATACGTTTCGTCATCAACCACGCTGAGGCCTTCAAGGTCCAATTCCTCATCGCGGTTTTGCCGAATATTTTCTAGGGCGTCACCAATGACAGTGAGGTTGCGCAAGCCCAAAAAGTCCATCTTCAACAGACCGATGGCTTCACATGCCGGATAGTCCCAGCCGGTGATGATGGCTCCGTCATTGGGCCGCTTCCACATCGGTATATGGTCTAGCAGCGGCACCGAGGCCATAATGACGGCGCAAGCATGGACACCGGCTTGACGAACGACGCCTTCCAAACCGCGGGCGGTCTTATAAATCTTCGCGACGTCAGGATCAGATTCAATCAGTGCCCGCACATTAGCGGCTTCTCCATAGCGGGGGTGTTCTGGATCTGTGATTCCAGAAAGTGGAATATCTTTCGCCATGATGGCGGGAGGTAATTCCTTGGTGATCCGATCGGCAATCTGGTATCCGGGCTGACCATACTGCACCCGAGCAGAGTCTTTGATAGCCTGCTTGGTTTTTACCGTACCGAAGGTAATAACTTGGGCAATTTTATCCTCACCCCAGCGGTCGGCTGCATAACGAACCATTTCCCCACGACGGCGGTCATCAAAATCGATATCAATATCAGGTGCTGATGGGCGTTCGGGGTTAAGAAAACGTTCGAAGAGTAACCCGTGGCTCATGGGATCAATATTGGTGATAGTAAGCGCATAGGCCACCAGGGCACCGGCGGCTGAGCCACGACCGGGCCC
Source organism: Corynebacterium poyangense (assembly GCF_014522205.1). Lineage (NCBI taxonomy): Bacteria > Bacillati > Actinomycetota > Actinomycetes > Mycobacteriales > Corynebacteriaceae > Corynebacterium > Corynebacterium poyangense. The sequence goes on from NZ_CP046884.1 coordinate 1,652,224, forward strand.
CACCCTGATACCCACCGATCGGGCATGTTTAATCAGTTCCGCCACGATTAAGAAATATGAGGGGTAACCCTTCATATCAATAACATTGATTTCATATTCAGCACGATCAATATATTCCTGAGGAACAGTGCCATTCGGGAAGCGATCTTGAAGGCCCTCCATCACCTCATGCCTTAACCAACTAGTGGGAGTGTGGCCCTCAGGGACATCGGCAATAGGCATCCGATCCATCGGATGTGATTCCCACATCTCTTCGTAGGATTCCACCCGTTCCGCGATTAAAAGGGTGTTATCACAGGCTTCGGGTACCAGATTATCCCACATTTCCCGCATTTGTTCCGGGGTCTTGATGTAATACCCGGTGCCGTCGAACTTAAAACGGTTTGGGTCACTCAGAGTTTTCCCGGTCTGCACGCACAGCATTGCCTCATGCGCTTCAGCCTGAGATTCCAGAACATAGTGGCAGTCATTGGTCACCACCGGGGGAAGGTTAAGCTTCCGGCCAATCTCGAGAAGTTCGCTGCGAACTCGCTGTTCAATGGACAAGCCGTGGTCCATCAGTTCCAGATAGTAATTATCTTTCCCGTAGATATCCTGCCACATCGCTGCCGCCTCGAGCGCTTTATCAAATTGCCCCAAGCGCAGGCGGGTTTGGACATCACCAGAGGGACACCCGGTCGTGGCGATGATTCCTTCGGCTCGTTCGGCAATAAGATCAGCATCCATTCGCGGCCATTTGCCTAATTGCCCTTCATAAGAAGCCATGGAGGATAGATAAAAAAGATTCTTCAACCCGGTGGAGTTCAAGGCCAACATGGTTTGGTGTAGGTAAGAACCTGAACCGGAAACGTCATCCGACTTTTGATGCGGTTCACCCCAGCGAACTCGCTGCTTATTGAATCTACTGGAAGGGGCTAAATAAGACTCGATACCGATGATTGGCTTAATACCTTCAGCGACCATCTTTCGATAAAAAGCATCTGACCCATACATATTGCCATGGTCAGTAATGCCCACCGCTGGCATGCCTTGGCGCTTCACTTCTTCAGCGAGCAGGTCAATCTTAGCCATCCCGTCGAGCATCGAGAACTCGGTGTGATTATGCAGATGAACGAAGGAAGACTTTTTTGCCATGTCGGCTAGTCTAACCCCTCCATGAACCATGCTCGAATCCCCATGAAGTAAGGTGCTTGCCATGGTTTACGGCCTGCTGACATATTTGCTCTGGGGATTATTTCCGGCCTACTTCCCCATGCTAGAGCCTGCCTCCCCGCTCGAGATCCTCAGTCACCGGATCTTATGGGCAATGGTCATCATGGTGATCTATCTCAGCCTCATCCGAGGCTGGCGGGAACTGACCAAGGCTTCTGTCCGAACCTGGGGAGTCATGGGTTTAGCTGGTTTTCTCATCGCCATCAACTGGTTTATCTATATCCTTGCCGTCAACTCCGGCCACGTCGCGGACGCTGCCCTAGGATATTTCATCAATCCACTCGTCAGCGTGGCCTTAGGCATGTTCCTTCTCGACGAAAGATTAAGAAAACTCCAAATTACTGCTGTTGTGGTGGCAATTGTAGGGGTTTTATATTTAGCCCTTCTAGGCGGACACCCACCCTATATTTCCCTAGCGTTAGCGCTAAGCTTCGGTTTTTATGGCTTATTAAAAAAGAAGATCAATATTTCTGCAGCGGGATCACTAACAGCTGAAACCATCACCATCACCCCTTTTGCTCTCGCCTACATCATGTATCTCAGCGAATCCGAACAAGCAACCTTTTTACATCTAGGTCTTAGCCACGACCTTTGGCTCCTGTCCTCGGGGCTAGTCACCGCCATTCCCCTCCTCCTCTTTGGTTTAGGTGCCAAAGAATTAACACTGTCCACCATCGGAATGCTTCAGTACCTGACTCCCAGCCTCCAGCTTCTCTGGGCGGTCTACTACACCCACGAAACCATCTCTCCCCAACGATGGTTAGGGTTCCTTATCATCTGGCTGGCGGTAGCTATCTACCTTCTGGATTTACTTCAGCACCGGCCGAAGAAGAAACCTCAGCCGACTGGTTAGTCCACAAAGGTGGGCGTATCCCAAACCGGCCCCACGAAGCATCCGGGAGTAAAATTTCGACGCTTGCTACTCGGGCATCAGACTTCAGAGCGGCTAACGCCGTAGGGGTGTCCCACACGATCACAGCACTAATCGGGTGGTCTTCATTCCCCAGGCCATTGCTCAAGAACACGTCGGCTCGGCTGTGACCGTCAGTTGGTTCGGGGATTTCTCGTGCTGCCTCGGCCCCGCTAATTACCGCACTGACTCTGTTCAGTGGCGCCGTGATGTCTGAAACGTCCTGGGCTAATAATGCCGGTTGGAAAACCACCATTGACCACGCATTCTGGTTAGGTGCCTCGTCTTGAGCAGTAACGAAACTGGCGTCAGCTCGAGCCCGGTAGTGCTCCCATGATTCGTCATAGGCTGGGCCGAGGGTATCCCCATTCGGCGGCATGGGTTTGCTGGTTCGATCACTTTGCCCCAACATCCATAACCCCGCAAGACCAAGTACCAGGATGATAAGAAGTACAAAAGCTATTCGTTGAGAACGCGCCTGAGAAGTCATTGTCTTAATACCTCCAGGGCGTGACTGAGGTCCTCCGGATAGGGCGCAGTGATTTCCATAAAATGACCGTCAGCCGGATGATGAAACCCGAGCGACGTCGCGTGCAACCACTGTCTGATCAGCCCCAAACGCTGAGACAACTCAGGATCTGAGCCGTACATGGGGTCGCCACAACACGGGTGATGAATAGCCGACATATGGACCCGGATTTGATGAGTACGCCCAGTTTCTAGACGAACTTTCAGCAGTGTTGCTTCCTGAAATGCTTCCAGAGTTTCATAGTGTGTAACAGCATGTTTTCCCTCACTAGTAACGGCGAAACGCCAGCCTGCTGAAGGATGGCGACCAATAGGTGCATCAATAGTTCCGGAAAATGGATCGGGATGGCCTTGAACCAAAGCGTGATAGGTTTTTGCCACGCTTCGGTCTCGAAATGCTTGCTTGAGAATGGAATATCCGCGCTCGGAGGCAGCCACCACCATGACGCCTGAGGTTCCCACATCCAACCGCTGCACAATACCTTTGCGTTCTGGAGGCCCTGAGGTAGAGATGCGGAAACCTGCGGCCGCCAGACCCCCCACCACGGTGGGACCCTCCCACCCGATTGTGGGATGAGCTGCAACGCCTACTGGTTTATTCACCGCAATGAGATCAGAGTCTGAATACAGGACATCCATGCCCTCGACTAATTCTTCTTTGGGGACTAACGGGGCCTCTGGGAGAGGAAGTAAAACTTCAAGCCACCCGCCTTCATAGAGGCGTTCCGACTTCGCTACAGCTTTGCCATCCAAATGAACATCACCGGCAGCGCATAAATCGGCTGCTTGGGTACGGGAAAACCCGAGTAATCGTGCCAAGGCGGCGTCGGCCCTCATGCCGGCAAGCCCCTCTGGGACCGGTAGGGTGCGTAGGTCACGGCTCATTAACTACCTCCTGGTCTGTGGCTTGGCGATGACTCGCGCGCCGCTGTTCGGTTAACGAGGCGATAAGGAAAACAATAACCCCACAGGTAATTGCAGAATCTGCGAGGTTAAAGATGGCAAAGCTCCCGACCGAAATAAAATCCACCACGTGCCCTAGAAAGAATGTGGGTTCACGGAATAAACGGTCAATAAGGTTTCCTAGTGCTCCTCCTGCGACCAAAGCTAAAGCTAATACTGACCACGAGTCTTTGATTCGGGGGATGACAATAGCCGCCAGAATAAGAAAAGCGATTTGGATGCAGGTGAAAACCCAGGTTGCTCCGGTGCCGAAAGAAAAAGCTGCGCCGGGGTTATAGACGAGGAGGAATCGAAACCAGTTTCCCACCAGGTAGAGAGGCTGGCCAGGAGCTAGGTTGGCGACGATCACAGATTTAGAAAGCTGATCTAGCAACGCCACAAGTGCAATCACAATCGGCGCAGCGCGTTTCATCCTCTGGAGTCGCACTGAGGTTGCTTCTTCCACAATCACGGTTTCTATCTTTCCGTATTCACTTAACAATTCTCCACTTTGGGCCGGTAGATTATTGCGTGTGCGAATTTCCTCTTGTATATCCCGCGTTGGTGTGCTGTTTCTAGTCGGTGTGTGCGGCCCGGTCTTATTAAGTGGATGTGAATCCACACCGCCACCCCCAGCTACTGAACAAGCGGTAGCTCTGACCTTGGATGCTCCTAAGGTCACGGTGCTGTCAACCGGACAAGCTCCGAAGATGACTGCAGCCTACGAGGATAAGGGGGAAAATCGCTCCACCAGGGGCGTCGTAATCAGCAAAGGATTTCAGCAAAAGACTGTTGAGGCCGCTTCCCTGGATGACAAGGCCCCCAGTTCCCCTGGTGGGGAGATGGAAAAAACTCGACTGGACCTGGAGGTGGACACCACTGATCCTAGTTCCAATGAGGAGCAATCGCGAGCCCCAGCAACCCGTGCCGTAGAACTTCGACTGACCTCTGAGCCAGATACCGGAGATTCAGAAAGCACAAATCAGCTATCCAGTGCAAAAGGATTTCGCTATGGATGGCGCGCCCAAGATAACGGCCAGGTCTCCGAGGTACAAATTGCAGCACCTGTAGAGGCCACCCAAGAAGCACGCGAGCACACCGAATCTCTGTTCAAAATCATCAGCGCCTATCAAGTGGTTTTCCCCACCGAAGATATTGGAGTGGGCGCCCAATGGCAGGTGGAAACACGAGTGGCGCTTGATGATGCGTTCCTCCAGACCACAACCTACACCGTGAAAAGCATGTCAGGAGATACCATCGAACTTGGGGTCCAGGTGCAACAGCGCCCGACTCTCGGTGCTCTTCACGCCGATAATCACACGCTGAATGTGTTGCATTCGACCAGCAATATAACCGGCACCGTAAGCGTCAATCTTAAAACTGCCCTGCCGACGTCAGGGAGCTTCGGCGGAACAACTCGCGTTATCTATGGTGAAGACTCCTCCCCCATCCGCATTGTCCAGGATTCCACAACCCGCTTAGAATTTAACTCCGCAGAATAGTGTGAGAGAATTATCAGTAACTTTGTCCGCAGTATGGTTTTCTGTTAGGGGAATTCGCCATGCCCTCCCCACTACATATCAATATTGATGGGGTAAGTTTTTCTTACCCGACTCACCGAGTTTTAACCGATATTTCCTTTAGTGTTTCAGCAGGTAAAGTTACCGGGTTAATCGGGGAAAATGGTGCTGGAAAATCCACTCTTCTCAAAATCATTAGCGGAACACTTACCCCCGATGCCGGCGTCATTTACACCCCGCCAATTACCGGTTTCATAGCTCAAGAAATTTCTCTTCCCCCAGAAGCCCCCGCGGCTGATGTCATTGAGGAAGCCGTCGCTGAACTGAGAGCTATCGAAAGTAGAATCGAGGATCTCTCTGGGAAACTAGACAATCCAGCTGCAGCGGAGGCGTTTGATCGTGCCTTAGCCCAGGCGGAAGAATCTGGGTTATGGGATCTTGATGCCAGGATCGCCACTGTCTTATCTGGTCTTGGTTTAGCTGAGGTATCGCTACATACCCCGCTGAGAGAAATGTCAGGCGGTCAACGCCGACGTTTTGCTTTGGCGTCACTCGTTCTTCGACCCACCGATGCTTTGGTCCTCGATGAACCTACCAATCATCTCGACGATGCCGGGGTGGATTTTCTTATCGGAGAACTTAACGCCTACTCTGGCCCAGTCCTCGTAGCAAGCCATGACCGCTACTTTTTGGATCAAGTAGCCCAATCTCTTGTCGATTTAGACCCGGCATTAAGCCCCGAAGGCGGAGACGGGCTCCCGATCCACCAGGGAACCTCATTTTCTGGTTCTTTTTCTCACTATTTAAAAGCCCGAGAAGATGCTCGACACCGCTGGCAAGAACGATATAACTCGCAGAAGCAGGAAAAAGAACGGCTCGAATCTCGGGCGCGCCAGCAAGAAAGCGATATTTTTCACCACAACACATCGAAGAGTGAAACGAAGTCGGCCAAGAAATTCTTTGCGGACCGAGCAGCAAGAACTCAGGCGCACCGAGTTAAAAGTGCGCTAAATAGGTTGGACGTTCTTGAGCGGCAGGCGGTACCGCCGCCACCCCAACCACTGCGGTTTCAGGGAATACCTGATACCCCCATCACTGCGGTAGGTGAACCGATTGTATGGACCCGGGGGCTGGGCGTAGACCAACGACTAGAACCGCTATCAATGAAGGTTCAACCCGGAGAACAACTGCTAATCCTTGGCCCCAATGGGGCGGGAAAATCTACTCTGCTCAGCGTCATCGACGGGAAACTACCGCCAGATCGAGGGGAAATCCGAATTCCTGAGGATATCCGCATCGGACGGCTCAACCAAGATGATTATTGGCCTAATCTTGCCAAAACTCCGCTTGACATCGTCGGACCTATCATTATTGAATTGGGACTCCTGAGCGAAGCCCAAGCCACGATGCCGCTCCACGACTTGTCTTTGGGGCAACGCCGCCGAGTTTCTTTGGCACAGTTATTAGCCCAGCCACCGGATTTATTATTGCTCGACGAACCTACCAACCATCTATCCTTGGCGCTCGCTGAGGAATTAGAACATGCGTTGGATTCTTACCAGGGCACTGTTGTACTCGCCACCCATGATCGCTGGATTAGAAAAAGATGGCTGGAGCATCCGCGAGCACGGATACTCCAGCTAGAACCAATCAACGCTTCGCTACGGCAACCTTAGTGAGCGGCGGGCTGCTCTGGCGCTGGCGCCTCGCTACCTGGCGCAGGAGCCGGGGCGGGTTGCCCATCAGGAGCCGGTTGGCCACCGGGGGCAGGTTGCCCATCAGCCGGCGGTAACGAGTCCTTACACATCGCCGGAACCTGCTCCGGAGGGAGTGCGCTGGTAATCAAAATACAGGCATCAGCCTTGCTGAGTTTCCAATGTCCGTCCTCATGGACAAAGGTAATGCCCTGGATTTCTTCGTGACGCTCCCCCTCGGTATAAATCAACGTCGCCAGCACACTGTCATTGGTGTATCCCGGGAGAACTGGGTCTTGAACTTCAAAGTTGGACCCGAGTTCGGCTTTGCGGGCAGCAAGAACACTAAAGAGATCGGTCGCGGTTTCCCCCTCTTGAACTGTCTTTGCTTTTTCTTCGACTGGCAAATTCGGATCTGTCGCCGCAGCAATCACCGCATTAAGATCAGCGGCAGAAGGCAGCTCCGGCATGGCAGCAGCAGACGACGAGGAGCTAGCAGCGGAAGTGCTGGATTCCTCGCTCCCCTTATCTTGGGAGCACGCGGTCAGCGTGACGGCGGTTGCCAACACGGCGGTGGCAGCGGCAATTCGGGTTAGCTTCACGGAAAACTCCTCTATTCGACACTTGACTGGCCTATGCTACCAACCACCACAACCTTGGGGTAGTTCGCACCAGGAGGATGACCCAGCGTCCAGGGAAAATCTAAGCTTCTTTTTTACCCTAGATCAATGCACTTTCCACCCATTTGCCCTGTACTTCGGGGATAAAATACGCCAGCCCACCGCAAGAACAATGTACCCACTGTGATTTTTCCCTCCCCGAGCCTGAAAAGATCTCTAGGGAAAATATCAGGTGTTCAGTAGACTATTCTCTAGTTTTCTTGGGTTTTCATCCAGTTATGCCAATCTAAACTTTCAATGGGATCTCCAGGACGCAGCTCCGGATCATCCTCAGTAAAGGTGCGAGTTTTCCCAGGTCCTGTGGTTCTCGTTTCAAACCGCACCGAGATCACCCCATGTCCGACCCCCTGGATCCAGCCATGTCCAAACACCGGATGGGTGACATCTTGAGTAGGAAACCATGTGTCGTGCTGTGTTTCCTGAATCTCCAAGCGAGCTTCAGCCGCTGCTTTTTCTTCCGGAGTACTGCGAACCCCTATTTCCCAATCAGTGTCCTGAAATACGCGACGCGGCATATGCCGATCAAGCTCAGGGAAGAGAACATCCTGTCGAGCTTCCTCCAGGCCAGAGAAACTGACTCCCACAAGACGGATGGGCCCGACTTCATCTGGGTAGCGAATAAGGGTTTTGGCCATAGCGAGGAGAGTGTCGACATCATCGGTGGCATAGGGCAAAGTTACTGACCGAGACTCGATCCGAAAATCCGACATTCTTAGCTTCACCGAAATGGTTCGTGCACCGCGACCATCGTCCTTTAGCCGGCGATGTGCCCCTTTCCCGGCACGGAGGACTGCTGCATCGACCTGGTTATGCGTGGTGAGGTCCTCAGGATAGGTGTGCTCTGTCGATACCTGTTTAGCAACGGCACGTGGTGCAACTGGTCGGTCATCAATACCTCGGGCTAAATCCCATAGCCCTGGGCCAATAGTGCTTCCCAAGGTGGAGATAATCTCACGACGGCTTAACGCAGCAAGATCAGCGATGGTGCTAACTCCTAGACTCCGAAGTTTCGCCTGAGTCATAGGACCCACCCCCCACAGCTTCCCCACCGGCAACGGCCCTAAAATTTCGTCATGAAGCTGCGCTGGAATTACCCTCGTCCCATCCGGTTTTGCTAATCCCGATGCGATTTTCGCCGATTGCTTTCCTGATCCTGCACCAATAGAAGAAGGTAGCCCGGTTTCCTCACGGATTTGTGCTCTGAGGTTATTGGCCCATTTCTCCACCTCGTGAGCATCCCATCCCACAAGCTCCGCGGGCTCTATATATCCTTCGTCGATACTGAGCTGCTCAACTAGACCGACTTCTCTGCGAAGGATGTCAAAAACCCGACGGGACGCAAGACGATACACCTCCTTGCGAGGTTGGACCACTACCGCCTGGCTACCGACTAAGGCTCGAGCTCGAAGCATGGGCATCGCAGAGCGGGCACCATATTTGCGGGCTTCGTAGGAAGCTCCGGCCACGACGCCTCGCCCTCCGCGTCCACCGACTAGCACGGGGCGACCTCGAAGAGTGGGGCGAGTCAGCTGCTCACACGACGCAAAAAACGCGTCCATATCAATGTGCAGCACCCAGCGAGACATAGTGTGAAGTTTATCGAATATCTGTGCCCATGATGGAATATAGCTAAGCTAGTCAACCATGGATCAGATTCATCTTATTGAATAAGCAGTCACCTTAGCGCGCGAAGAGCACCACAATCAGCTCGACCATACCGGTGGCCCCCTCCTTGATCACCTCACCAGGGTTAGTGGTTTAGTTCGGGAACAAGGCGGCACCCCGGAAGCTGTAGCATCCAGTTGGCTTCACCATATCTTCCGTGACACCGATATCAGTGCTGTTGATCTCCAAGAAATGGGGTTTACCCCGCCGCTCATCGAAGCGGTGCAGTTGATGACCCCCTCCTCTGACCAGACAGAACAGCAATGGCTTGAGGCTATAGCTGCGCATGACCTAGCTCGGATCGTGAAAATCGCCGATGTGGAAGATCACACAAGAGACGGGGTTCTCGCACAGGTTGAACCTCAAGAGCGCGCTCGCTTAGAAAACTTCCGCGAACGCGCTTTATCTCAGCTAGCTAGATAACTCTGTTTTCGCTAAGTGGACCTGTACTCCTTGGATAACCTGGTAAACGCCAGTATCACCCGAATCCGGCTGGTCGGTGGATACCTTAAACTCCACGGCCAAGGTTTCGCCGGCAATTAGCTCAGCATGGCGTCGCGCCCATTCAGCCTTGTCCTCAGGAACATAGAGGACAACAGCGATCCGATCCGAAACCTCTAAACCGGCGGCTTTGCGAGCATCTTGAATCCCACGGATAACATCCGCTGCCCAGCCCTCTGCTTCTAGCGCCTCATCGACATTCATGTCAAGCACCACCAAGCCATCCAGGCCAACAATCTGGGCGGTAGATTCAGGGTCCGCAGCTACTAGACGTTCACTAAATTCATCCGGTTCTAATACCACACCGCCGGCGTTAACCTTGTCCCCTTCCCGGTTATAGTTGCCTGACTTCACCGCTTTGATGGCGGTTTGAACATCTTTACCTAAGCGAGGACCAGCCACCCGAGCATTCACGACCACCTCAAAGGTGCCGACAGAATCCACGTCGTCGGTGAGCACGACGTCTTTGACATTCACCTCATCCCGGATGATATCCGCGAAATCGGCCAGCTTGTTGACTCCCGGCAGGGCGATGGTTAACCGGGGAAGGGGTAACCGGTTACGGAGTTTATGCGCCTTACGCACCGAGGAAGCCGCAGAACACGCTGCTCGCACCGCATCCATGGTGGCAACCAGCTCATCATCAGCAGGGAAATCCTCCGCATGAGGGAATTCGGTCAAGTGCACAGACCGACCTCCGGTAAGCCCCCGCCAAATTACCTCGGACACATAGGGCAAGAGCGGAGCTGTCACCCTAGTCAGGGTTTCGAGCACGGTAAAGAGGGTATTAAAAGCGTAAGCGTTCTCCTGCTCACCCTCCCAGAACCGATCTCGAGATCGACGCACATACCAGTTGGTCAGGACATCGCAGAAACGTCGAACCTCATCACACGCCGATGCAATGTCCATCGCCTCGAGACTGTCTCCCACAACCTTCACCACGTTGTGAAGTTTGGCAAGAATATAGCGGTCCAACACCTCAGGAGAATCCGTGGACCAGGTTGCCTCACGCGCAGAATAAAGCTGAAGGAAAGTGTAGGCATTCCACATGGGCAAGAGAGCTTGGCGAACCCCTTCCCTAATCCCTTGTTCGGTGACGATAAGGTTCCCGCCACGAAGGATCGGAGATGACATCAGGAACCAGCGCATGGCATCTGAGCCGTCTCGGTCAAAAACCTCATTGACGTCAGGGTAGTTGCCCTTAGACTTAGACATCTTTAGTCCATCATCACCAAGGACGATGCCGTGTGCGACCACTCGCGAATAAGCCGGGCGGTCAAATAGGGCTGTGGCGAGCACATGCATGGTATAAAACCACCCACGGGTTTGCCCAGAGTATTCCACAATGAAATCTGCTGGAGAGTGGGTTTCAAACCAGTCCCGATTCTCAAACGGATAATGCTTTTGCGCAAAGGGCATTGAGCCTGATTCAAACCAGCAGTCCAACACCTCCGGCACCCGACGCATGGTGGACTTTCCGGTGGGATCATCAGGGTTAGGACGAGTGAGCTCATCAATGTAGGGCCGGTGCAAACTGTGCGGCCGTACGCCGAAATCGCGCTCTAGTTCATCCAAGGATCCATAAACATCTACTCGGGGATATTCCTCCGAGTCAGAAACCCACACTGGAATGGGTGAACCCCAGTAGCGGTTACGGGAGATATTCCAATCGCGGGCACCTTCCAGCCATTTCCCGAATTGCCCGTCGCGGATATGAACTGGAATCCATTCCACCTCTTCCCTATTGAGCTCCACCATTCGATCTCTGAACTTGGTGACTGCGACGAACCAACTAGGCAAAGCCATATAGATCAGCGGCTCTCCAGACCGCCAGGAATGTGGATAGGAGTGTTCGATGGTCCGATGCCGCACCACCCGGGAGGCCGCTTTAAGGTCTTTGATGATGTTTCGATTAGCGTCAAAGACAAGCTGGCCTTCGTAGGGAGAAACCTGACTGGTGAATTGCCCATCCATATTGACCGGAATGACAGGTTCAATGCCGTTTGCACCGCAGGTGTTCATATCATCTTCACCGAATGCCGGTGCTTGGTGCACTATGCCGGTGCCGTCCTCAGTGGTGACATAGTCAGCAACGAGGACCCGGAAAGCATGAGGATGATCCGCAAAGAAATCGAAGATTGGCTGATAGCACAACCCTTCAAGATCCTTTCCAGGGATCTGTGCCACAACCTCATGGTCCTTACCTAATTCCGCGGTGTATTCCCCACGGAGAGAATCCGCTAACAGGAAAAGCTGGCCACGAAATTCCGGAACAGTGGTGTCCTCGCCGACTTTTACTAAGGCATAGTCGACGCCCGGGTTGACAGCCAAAGCCAGGTTTGACGGCAACGTCCACGGCGTCGTCGTCCAGGCCAGAGCAGCCGCCTCAGCTAATTCCGGATACTGATCTAAAGCTGCGCTAGCAGGAGAGTTTTTCTCAGCTCCAGTGATCGGGAACGTCACTGTCAGCGTAGGGTCCTGGCGCATCTTATAGCTATCATCCAACCGGGTTTCCTGGTTGGATAAGGGAGTGTGTTCCGCCCAGGAATACGGTAGAACCCGGAATCCTTGGTAGATCAAACCCTTGTCATAGAGAGTTTTAAAGGCCCACATGACTGATTCCATGAAATCCAGATCCATGGTCTTATAGCCATTCTCGAAATCCACCCACCGGGCCTGCCGGGTGACATATTCCTTCCATTCCTCGGTATAGCGCAAAACTGATTCAGCGCAATACTCATTGAAGGTGGCCAAACCCATGTCTTCGACTTGGCCTTTATCTTTAATCCCGAGTTGCTTTTCAGCTTCTAATTCAGCAGGTAAACCGTGAGTATCCCAACCAAAGACCCTGGGTACTAATTTCCCACGCATGGTTTGGAAACGAGGGATGATGTCTTTTACGTAACCAGTCAACAGGTGCCCGTAGTGAGGCAGCCCGTTAGCAAAAGGAGGGCCATCATAGAAGATAAATTCATCTGCCCCCTCCCGTTGCGTGAGAGACTCCTGGAAAGTGTTATCGCGCTCCCAGTATTTCAGAACTTCACGTTCCATATCAGGAAATCGGGTTGACCCCCCGGTCACATCAACTTTGGGATAAACTCCGCCAACTTTATCGCTCAATTTTTACTCCTTCACTCGCTTTAGCAGTCACAGAGATGCAGGGACGCGAAGCTAACCGCGCGGTACCACCCTGCTTGAGTTCCTCATGTCTCACGGGCACGCGCCCCATGAGAACTCCACTTCATTGCGGTGAAGGATGATGACGGATCCACCCGTCCGGTTCTAGTAAGTTCAGGGCACAGCCCGTCACCGTTCTTCCGGAATGCTCCCCGGTGATTGCCGGATCATCGCAGTGGTGCTTCCCCACCTCCATCGCAGGCGAGAAAGCGAATGAGTAATAGTATAAACCTGCGGTTTTATCGGCGCGAATTCTGCTTTCGAAAAATATCAATACCGAGGAAAATTACCCCTAATACGGCAAAACTGATGGTGCCGATGATCCAGAGGATGAAACTGGATTTTATTGCTAGCGCCAGGAATATGAAGGCCAGAATGGCGCATAGGAGTGCCAGGCTAAGCACGGGTTCCTCTTTTCACGGGATGAACATAGAACAACACTCCCCACGCGGTTTGGGAAACTACGTGGGGAGTGCGCATCCGCAAAGGATTAGTTGGTCTTGGTTTCGGTACGACCATCCGGAGCGGCGCTGCCACGGGCATCCAGTTCTTCCAGCTGGGTTTCCAGCAGGGTACGCAACCGGGTCCGGTATTCGCGTTCAAAGGTCCGCAGCTCGCTAATACGGTTCTCCAGGGCGCTTTGCTGACGCTTAACAGTAGCCATGATTTCAGAGTGCTTCCGCTCTGCATCGGCTTGCAACGCTGCCGCTTTTTCTTCAGCGTTACGAACCTGGACTTCGGCCCGAGCATTAGCATCAGAAACCGTCTTCTCAGCGCGCTGTTCTGCCTGAGAAACAACACTACGGGAGCGACTATCCGCCTCAGCCAGCTGCTTTTCAGCGGCGGCACGAGCTTCCTCGATCATCGAGGTGGACTCAGCCTGAGCATCGGAGGTAAGCCGGTCAGCCATCTCTTGTGCCAAGCCCAGTACCTTAGCGGCCTGCATGTGAGTATCCGCAGTAGCCAGTCCAGAAGCAGCCGAAGGAGCAGCCTGCTGCGGCTGGCTAACAGCGGCGGCCGGCTTCTCAGAGCGAACCTTATCTGCTTCAGCACGAGCCTTCTCAGCTTGCTGTTGAGCTTCGCGAGCAGCAGCTTCCGCCTTCTGCGCCTGGGAGCGAGCCTCAGCTAATTGCTTCTCATAGTTTCCACGTAGCTCAGCTTCAATCTTGCTACGCAGAGCTTGCTCATCCTGGGCACTGCTACGTGCGGCCGCGGCTGTGGCGGCACCAGCACCCGACTTGCGAGCGTCGTTTAATTCAGCCTCCAGCTCCTCAGCACGCTGACGCAGCTCATCATTTTCATCTTGGAGCTGGCCTAGGGTGTCTTCAACGAGATCAAGGAATTGGTCTACCTCATCCTCGCTATAGCCCCGCTTGCCGATCGGCGGCTTGCTGAAAGCCACATTGTGCACATCTGCTGGTGTCAGCGCCATTGACATTCCCTTCGCTTGGTCTGCCCAGTCAACCGGCGTAAACCGAGTGACAGCTTATTCCCTAACGTTATCGTACGGACTTTCGTTGACAAGTCTAGCCTGTTGCACCCCAACATTGGTGTATTGGGATGCAATTTTTTGAAAGTGTTTTTAGAGATTATCACTTAATCAGCAATCCACCCACTAGCATCTGCAGAATCATCAACAAGAAGAATAAAACAAGTACCGCTACGTCGAGTGCAATATTGCCCATCCGTACTGGCGGAATAATTCTTCTCAGGAGCTTTAGGGGAGGATCGGTTGTCATAAAGAGAATCGGTTCAGCTAAACGGATAAACCAGCGAGGTGGCTGAGGATTACGCGAAAAGCTAAAAATCATTTCCACCAGGACCCGACCAATGACCAAATAGAGATACACCCGGATCAGAAACAACAGAATCAAGCCAACGTTAGTCACGCCATCAAAGCCTAATAAAGGTGCGTAAAATATGCGAAAACCCGTGGGTTGAACCTCACGGGTTTGCTGGACCTGCGGTGGGCGTCGAACCCAGTTATCCGCTCAAGCCCGGTTCCACAGTTTATTGTTCTAACGCAGGCGCAGAGCGCGATCCAGCTCATAGGTAGAGACTGTCGCACCTTCGGGAATGATAGCAAAAACCAGGCGATCCAGTTTCTTCATCTGACCACGTAAACCAAAGCACAGCCCAGCGGCGAAATCAATGACTCGACGGGCCTCTCCGTGTTCCATCCGAGTGAGATCAAAAACAATGGCATCGCCATCGCGGAACGGTTCCCCAATGCGGGACGCTTCGGTGTAGCTGTGCAGCTCCATAGCTAACACCGAGGGAGTATAGCGACGCGGCTCGGCCACCCGAGGAGCGTCATACTCGCGCTCCCGGCGGGAATCATAATTCATCGGATCGTCTGACCGACGGTAATCCGGCTCATCATCGTAATAAGCATCATCAACATCGACCGGAGCAGGACCAAGCCCAAAGAATTCCTTGGTGCTCTGGATGAAAGACATGTTCTTCCCCTTTTGTATGGCTTGACTTCACGGTGGAACCGGGGACTTTTTACTCCCCATTTATGTATTGAGATTCAGGCTAGCGGCCGTTGTCCAAGAATAGCTGTACCGACACGCACAATATTTGAACCTGCCGCAATTGCGTCATCGAGATCTGCGCTCATTCCGGCTGATAGTTGTAGGTCTTGGTGAAATTCTTCAGCCAACTCCATCCGCAGTTGCTGGGCTTGATCAAAAACGGATCTGGCGGGCACCTCACGAGGAGGCACAACCATCAACCCAGAAAGTTTCAGATGAGACGTCTGCATAATAGCTTCGGCAAGATACCGCAGATCAGTTGTTGGCGCTCCGCCACGGCTGGTGTCACCGTCCGCGCTCCATTGCACGAAACAGTTTAACTCGGTGTGATTTTCCGAGCGCTCGCCAGCATCAATGGCACGCTGAACTCCGCGATCTAAACCCTCAACGAGTTTAAGCGAGTCAAGACTGTGGACGCTATCTGCCCAACGGGCTACAGCGTTGCACTTCTTTGATTGGATGTGACCAATCATGGAGAAACGCAAGCTCGGAAGTTCGCTGGCTTTTTTCCGCGCTTCTTGTTCCCGATTCTCCCCTACCTCAGTGATCCCCAGCTGCTGGAGAATTGCAATGTCGCTGACGGGGTGGAACTTCGTTACTGGTAGTAACGTCACACTGTCAATGTCACGCCCAGCCTGCTGGCAGGCCCTTGCTATTTGCGCTTGGACAGCCCGTAGTCCTTGCTCAATTTCTTCATATCGACTCATGCTTTTACTCCGGTAACCACACCACACCTACTTGCCGACCAGTGGTTTTTTCTCGGCGATAGGAGAAGAACTGATGATCAGCGATGGTGCATCGGGGATCGACATCAATGGCTCGCACTCCCATGTGGGCTAATTGATGGACTAACCCAGCTCGAATATCTAATCCGGGTGTTCCGCGCCGCGTCGTGCACCTGGATCCTGGCAGGTGTTGTTCGACGTCAGCAGCCAGTGCCTCGGGCACTTCATAGTTTTCCCCTGAAGCAGCTGGGCCGAGCAAAGCATGAACATCCTCCGGCCGGGCCCCTAGCTGACACATGCACTCAATAGCGTTTTTCACAATGCCATTTCGAGCGCCTGGCCGTCCAGCATGGACAGCGGCGATAACTCCAGCCTCATGATCAGACAACAACACAGGGACGCAGTCGGCCACCATGACGCACAGCGCTAACCCCCGTTGGGTAGTCACGATTCCATCTGTGGCCGCTACCGGAGTTTCCTGGGCTTCTTCTACCACGCTGATCCGGTTGGTGTGGAGTTGTTCCATCCACACCAACTGTCCTGGTTCCAGTCCAAGAACCGCGGCGAGACGAGCACGATTAGCGCGAACTGCTTCAGGGTCATCACCAACGTGGTCGCCTAAATTAAAAGAATCATAGGGGGCAGCGGAAACCCCGCCCGCACGATGAGTAAAAACCTTGCGGACGGGGCGGCTGCACGGATCAACCGAGCTCATTATGGTTCCTTAACGCATCATAGGAGGAAGATCAATGTCAAAATCATCCTCATCGTCACGGCGAGACGGTCGATAATCATCGGCTGAGGTAAACATTCCTCCTCGTCGTGAGCGCTCTTCTCGGGGACGCTCATCAAGGTGATGGCGGCCGCTCAAGCTGTCTCGATTATCTCGATAACTTTGACTGTCCCGACGCTCCTCTGGCTCCGCATGTCCAAACAGAGAGTCATGGCTATGGGCAGGCGCTGGGGTGGGATTATCCCGTGGAGTTTCTCGCTCAGACTCCGTTGCTGGGGCCGCAGACTGCTCTTTTCGGCTTGGCTCCGGTGCCGCATTACCAGCATTAGATTCATCAAACCCAGTGGCAATAATGGTCACGCGCACTTCATCGCCCAAATTGTCATCAACGGTAGCACCGAAAATGATGTGGGCGTCTTCATCGGTCTTTTCCTCGATCAACGAGGTCGCCTCACCCACCTCGTTCATTCCCATGTCGGAACCACCCGCAACTGAGAGGAGCAGTCTGGTAGCCCCATCCATGCTGGATTCCAACAGCGGAGAATTAATGGCTTGCAGTGCAGCATCCACAATTCGGTTATCAGAACTGGAACTTCCCACACCCATTAGGGCTGAGCCGGCACCCTCCATGACAGAGCGAACATCAGCGAAGTCCACGTTAATTAACCCAGGGTTGGTGATAAGGTCTGAGATACCTTTCACACCGTTGTGTAGCACTTCATCGGCGGCGTGGAAGGCGTCCACCATAGATAGGTTTTCATCACCGAGCTGCATGAGTCGATCATTGGGAATCACCACCACGGTGTCACACACTTCGCGAAGTTTCTCAATTCCCTCCATCGCCTGACGGTTACGGCGTCGCCCCTCAAACTTGAAGGGACGGGTAACAACCCCGACGGTCAAAGCCCCTTGCTTCTTCGCAATACCGGCAACCACTGGAGCTGCACCGGTGCCTGTTCCACCGCCTTCCCCCGCGGTCACAAAAACCATGTCGGCGCCTTTGAGAATCTCCTCAATTTCCGCCTTATGCTCTTCGGCGGCAGCTCGCCCAACCTCCGGGTCGGCTCCGGCACCTAAGCCGCGAGTTGTTTCGCGGCCAATATCGAGTTTGACATCTGCATCAGAGAACATCAGCACCTGGGAGTCGGTGTTTACTGTGATGAACTCGACGCCCTTGAGGCCTTCCTCGATCATGCGGTTAACAGCATTGCCGCCGCCGCCACCGACACCGATGACCTTGATGACGGCGAGGGATTGGTTCGGGGAATTCATTGCTGGCTCTCTCGCCTTTCCGATGAAAAGTCTTGATAAGGATTGATATGAATGGTTACGCCGAAACGTAAAACCGATCCCCTCCATCATGGAGGAACGAGGACACATTTGTCGGGTATTTCCTACGGCGTGTCGCTACCCTAAACCTTTACTTTAAGGTTGTGGCCTGCGGTTTTAGCTAATTTCTGCGGGTGATGAGTCCCGGATTCGAGATATTCCAATTCCCATCTGGAAAAGTCAACACAGATTCCAAAGCAATAGCTTTATTCTGATTATTTTCTGGAGCTCCCCAATATACGGTGCGATTATCTTTGAGATACAAGGTGATACTGCCATTGTCATTAATATCCGCATGTCCGATATTGCCACGAAGGTTCTCCGGAATGGTGGATATAGCCTGTGCTAAGGATTGAAGAACCTCCTGGTTATGGGAACCAGATCCAGTAACGGCGACCGAACCTTGCGGTGGTTCAGCAGTGAAAAAAACATCACCGTTTTCGTCAATAAGATTGTGCTGGCCGTTGTCATCTCGGTAAAGCGGAGCTTGCCGCTCGGTGATGTCAATGCGGGCCGTACTGGGAAGTACCCGAGATACCGTCACTGAACGCACCCACGGTATCTGCGCCACAGCCTGAGCAGCCTTCGAGGTATCAAGTCGCAGGAGATTATCTCCCACTGTGATTCCGCTTTGGTTTTGGATCTCAGCAACATCACTATGCTCAGCTCCATTGACCTCGATGGTGCGAACCGCCAGTATCGGGGTAAGTA
This sequence comes from Corynebacterium poyangense, assembly GCF_014522205.1. Taxonomy (NCBI): domain Bacteria; kingdom Bacillati; phylum Actinomycetota; class Actinomycetes; order Mycobacteriales; family Corynebacteriaceae; genus Corynebacterium; species Corynebacterium poyangense. Next base: position 1,671,088 of record NZ_CP046884.1, read on the forward strand.
ACAAAACCCCGGCAGCGATAAGGAGAACCGCAACGAGGCTTCCCACTATCAGGAGGGTTTTTCGCAACGACGGCAGCGCGAAAGGAATGTTCATTATTCTTCTTCGAACTCCCGCAAAATAGCATCAGCAAGAAGCGTCACCGTTCCTGCCCCGATAGTCAGAATAAGGTCACCCGGTTCGCTGAGTTGTTTCACTACCTTGGGTACTGCCGAAAAATCCGGCTCATACCTAACGGTGGCGGCTGATACCTGATCGGTAATCACTCGAGAGGTTATTCCTTCTATTGGATCCTCCCGAGCTCCGTAGATTTCCAGAACCACAACATTATCGGCTAGTGATAGTGCCTCGGCAAACTCTCGCGCAAACTCGATGGTGCGAGAATACAGATGCGGTTGGAAAATCGCAGTGATTTTTCCACCACCCTCCGCAGCTAATTTCTCCCGAGCCGCATCCAGCACCGCTTTAACTTCAGTGGGATGATGAGCATAGTCATCGTAGACTTTTGCCCCCTGAGCGCTGGCAGCAGTAACCGTTCCGTGGTATTCAAACCTGCGCCGCACCCCGGTGAAGCTAGTGAGACCAGCAACCAGCCGCTTGAGGTCTCCACCAGCTAAAGCCCCAGCCAATAACGCCGCTGCCCCATTGAGCACCATATGCTGACCAGGGATCTGCAGCCGAACAGTAACTTCTTCGCCTAACACCCGGAGCTTTGCTACGGTGCCGGAAGTATCCACCGCCTGCTCTAGAACTTGAGCGCTATATGTCAGCTCTGGATGTTGAGCAGCTGCGGACGTCGTGCCATACCCGTGGACAGTAATTCCACGCGCTTGGGCACGTTCACCTAGAGCTGCGGCGCGAGGGTCATCAAGACACACCACAAGATGTCCATCCGGGGTTAATCTTTCGCTGAACTTCTCAAAAACCTCGAAATAGGCTTCTGGCGTGCCAAAGTAATTAAGGTGATCTGGCTCTATATTCGTAACCACCGCAATGTCTGGGGAGTAGCGCAAAAAGGAACCATCAGACTCATCGGCTTCGGCTACAAAGCAGGTTCCGGTGCCGTTATGCGCATTGGTACCGGCGCGATTTAACTGCCCTCCGATAGCGAAACTAGGGTCCATACCGGCTTCTTGCATAGCCACTACCGCCATCGACGTGGTGGACGTTTTCCCATGAGTTCCAGCGATAAGGATCTCTGTGGACCCCGACATAAGCTCGGCAAGTAAATCAGAACGGCGAATCACCGGGATACCAGCCTGGCGGGCAGCCACCAATTCTGGGTTGTCGTCCGGAATAGCAGCAAAGGATGTGGCAACCACACTGGGAAGCTGTCCGCTTAAAGTGAGGTTCGACGCATCATGACCAAGTGCGATTTTCGCTCCCATTGAGCGTAAAGCCAACAACGGACGAGATTCCTTGGCATCTGAGCCGGAGACTACTGACCCTCGGTCAAGAAGGATGCGAGCTACCCCGGACATTCCTGAGCCGCCAATTCCTACTAGGTGTACTCGGCTCAAATCGATGTGTTGGCTCAGGGGGTTAGGGGTGGTAGTCACGCGCGAACTCCTTAATCGATCGGCAAAACATTCTTGAGTCTAATTGAGACTGAGCATCTAGGTTGAGGAATCCACAGCACTGATAATGCGATCGGCTATCTGGGCAGCGACATCGCCTGCCCCTACTCGCCCAGCAGCCGAAGCCATCGCGTTATAAACCGAAGCATCGTTGAGAATGCCTACGACTTGCCGTTCTAATTCAGCAGAGTCAAAATCTGCGTCTCGGACCACCCGGGCTGCCCCAGCGCGAACCGCGTCTCTAGCATTTAAGCCCTGTTCACCGTTACCGTGCGGCAACGGAATATAAACCGCCGGCAGATTTGCGGCAGTAACCTCGGCAACTGTCATAGCCCCAGCCCGGCACACAATAAGATCTGCCACGGCATACGCTGCCGGCATGTCATCGATATAAGGAACCGCAACATACCCATCAAGTTTCTCCTTCGGCGCGTCATTTCGCGGCCCATAGGCATGAAGCACCTGGATTCCCTTGTCGACCAACGTTTCCACCGCACCTGCCACGGCGTCGTTAATCCTTTTTGCGCCTTGGGACCCACCAGTAATCAACAACGTCTGCCGCTGCTCCGCTAAACCCCACTTTTCTCGTCCGCGCTGAGCATCTCCTCCGTCGCGGCGGCCACCCAAATTGGAGCGAATAGGGATTCCGACCACATCACCTGGCATACCGGAGCCGGGAACAGCGTTTAACCCCACTCCTCCTAATCGAACTCCTAGCTTGTTCGCTAATCCAGCGCGGGCATTAGCTTCGTGGACAAAAAATGGTAGTTTCTCGCTTCGAGCTGCCAGATAGGCTGGGGCGGCAACATAGCCGCCGAAACCGATCAGCGCGTCAGCATTCACGTCTCGCACAATCGCACGAGTCTGGCGAACTGCCCGCCCTACCTTGGCTGGCAAACTCAGCATCCGGGGGGACAGTTTCCGAGGTACAGGAACCGGATCAATGAGGCGCAGATCATAGCCACGCTCCGGAACTAAGGTCACTTCTAAACCCCGATGAGTGCCCAAAGCAGTAACCGTGGCATCGTATTTTTCCCGCAAAGCATCGGCTACAGCTAAAGCTGGTTCAATATGGCCGGCGGTTCCGCCACCAGCTACGACAATGGAAGGCTTCGTCTTTCCCACTGTGGTCATCTCCTTCCGCGCGGTTCGCGGTAGCGGTCATCTCGACGTTCCGTCCTGACGCTACCACCGCGAGCCGGGGTTTCCCGTCTCCGGGTCACTGGACGAGGTCGGGGACGCTGAGCTCCCCGTCGAATACTATCGGCAGCGCCTTCTCGGCGTCCTTCCTTGTGAGATCGGCGCACCACCGGGCCTTCTGCTGCCGGTTCAGGAATTCGGAATAGGCGATCAAAAAAGGGCCGACCATAATTCTGCATGGATGATACGGCTTCGGGTTCATGACGGGCACAATTAGCTAACACACCCATCGACACCAGGGTGACAATGACCGACGTACCACCAGCCGAAATTAAAGGAAGCTGAATACCTGTCACGGGGAGAATGCCGATCACATAACTGATATTGGTAAAAGCCTGAACAACGACACCAGCACTCAGCGTGGCTGCAGCCAAGGCACGAAAGTCATCGTGGGAGCGACGTGCAACCCGAAGCCCGAAATACCCCAAGAGCCCGAATAACAGGATGACTAAGGCTCCTCCCCACAACCCCATTTCTTCGCCGATAATGGCGAAAATGAAGTCATTTTTTGCTTCGGGAAGATAAAACCACTTGGCTCGAGATTGTCCCAGGCCTACTCCTAATAAGCCACCATCTGCCAGGGAAAGAAACCCTTGGTGTGTTTGATAGCCATTGGTTTGGGTGTCATCGAAGTTCCCAAAGAGTGCAGCAAAATATACCAGGAACCGTTGGGAGCGGTAGCCACCCCCAAGCAAGACGCCAACCATCCCCAGCAGGCCAACCACAATCATGCCTAGGAGGAAGGAACGCTGCAGTCCCACAAAAATGAGCAATAAAATCACCACGACGGTGAAAGATAAAGCCATGCCAAGGTCTCGCTCAGCCAGGATCAACAAACCCATGCCAAAACCGACTCCGCAAAAAACCACCATGCGTTTGCGGCGTTCAGCGGGGTCTTGTCCGGCACCGGCTAAGTAGTGAGCTCCCCACAAGGCGATGGCGACTCGGGCTACCTCCGAGGGCTGAAGACGCAATGATCCCAGTGCAATCCAGGATTGGGACCCCACCTCTTCTAAACCGGTGCCGATTCCGGGGATAAGTACCGCAACCAATAGCAATACGGAGACTGCTAAAAGGGCCCCGGACAAACGGCGAATCATCGTCATCCGAAGACACAGGCATACCCAAAACAGCACCAAGCCCACAGCCACCATGGCGCACTGACGTAGTGCTGAGGTCCACACCGAATCTCCCCCAATCACCGACCACGTCATTGAGGAGGAAAAGACCATGACTACGCCGATAGCGGTCAACGTAAAGACCATAATGCGGATCATCAAGTAGTCGATGGTCGGTGAGGATTCTATCCATTGCCGCAGGCCGTGAACGAGCCCGGCGATTCTTCCTTGCTGTGGACGTCGCGTGACACTTGCGGTGCTCATGGTTTAGCTCCCTGAATAAACATCGTAGACAGCTTGGTGGAACACATCTCCGCGATGCCCCATTCCCTGAAACATGTCCAGGGAGGCCGCGGCCGGCGCCAAAACCAACGTATCGCCCGGTTGCGCTATGGTCGCGGAGGCAGCCACCAGTTCCTTCATGGCAGCTTCTGGATCAGTGGATTCACTAATAACGACAGGCAGATCAGGAGAGATCTTCCTCAATACTTTGGCGATGAGATGTCGATCTGCTCCTAAGAGGAAGGCGGCTCGGATCCGAGGCACATGCTCAGTGAGCAGCGGCTGGACGTCAGCCCCTTTTAATTGCCCCCCGCCAAACCACAGGATATTGTCTACTCCAGACAAGGCCGAATGAGCAGCATGGGGGTTGGTGGCCTTTGAATTATCAATGGCTCTGATGCCGTGAGAATCAAAAATAACTTGTCCCCGGTGACTAGCAACCTGGAAATTCTGGAGACCTCGCTGAATATGTTCCGGCTGAGCACCACATTGGTAGGCCATTGCTGCCGCAGCAACCGCGTCAAGGACACCAGCCGGACCGGGAGGATCAATTCCTTCTGCCGAGGCTAAAACTACCGGCTCAGACCCGGTGTAATCAATAATTCTGCCGTGCTCTACCCCCACTTGACCTGGTTGTGGCGGGTGGGCGCTAAAACCTATCACATCATGATCATGGCCGAAGCGATGAAGGTATTTCCGTACCGTGGGATCATCTATCCCGGCGATTCCGATTGTGGAATTCAATAAAAACATTTTCGACATGGCGTAGTTGTCCATTCCGCCATGCCAATCAAGATGGTCTTCAGCCAGATTCAGAACCGCACCGCAGTCCGGGGCAAGCGTGGAGCACCAATAGAGTTGAAAACTTGATAGCTCTACCACCAAAGTGTTAATTCGCTCGGGAACACGTAGAGCTTCACTGACTGCCATGCCAATATTTCCCACCGCTAAGGTGGCAGGATCTACTTCCTTCATAATCCCAGCCAGCATGGCAGTGGTGGTGGATTTCCCGTTCGTACCGGTTATCCCCAGCCAACGACGCGGCTCACCAAAAGTCCCGGCGCGATCCAACCGCCACGCAAGTTCGACGTCGCCAACAATTTCTATCCCTTTCTCAGCAGCCGCCTGAAATAAGGGAGTATCTGGCCGCCACCCAGGTGAGGTAATAATTAACCCGATATCGTCTAGCTGCTGCACAGCTTCAGTAGAGTCCACTGCGCTGACCTGGTGTGGAGCTAAAGCCTGACATTGCTCACGAATCAGCGGATCGTTATCCACCACAACCAGGGGGTGAGAAAAGCGGGTCAAGAGTTCAAGGCAGCTGCGTCCGCTCACACCCCCGCCGACAATCATCAGGGACTGACCGCTACTAACCAGCGATTTCATTAATCATCACTCCTCCGGTGCTCAGCCATTCCCCGTAGAAAATGCTGGTCCCAATGATCACCGCCATGGCAGCAATAAGCCAGAATCGGATGACCACAGTGGTTTCCGCCCAACCACCGTTTTCAAAGTGATGGTGGATAGGTGCCATCCGGAAGAAACGCTTGCCTGTTGTTTTAAATACCGCCACCTGAATGACTACTGATGCGGCTTCCATGACGAAAAGCGCTCCAATGATAATCATGAGTAATTCGGTGCGCGTCGTTACCGAGAGTCCAGCAACTAAGCCCCCGAGTGCGAGTGAACCAGTATCACCCATGAAAATCTTCGCAGGTGCCGCATTCCACCACAGGAAACCTAGACAAGCCCCCAGTCCGGCAGCAGCTAAGACGGATAGGTCCAGTGGGTCACGAACCTGGTAGCACCCTCCGACTACTTGATGAGCACAAGAGTTTCGGAATTGCCAGAACGTGAGAACGGCATAGGCAGAGAGCACAAAGGCGGTAGTTCCCGCGGCTAATCCATCTAAGCCATCGGTGAGGTTGACCGCATTAGACCAGGCACTAATCAGAATATAAATAAAGACGAGAAAAATAATCATCCCGATTATTCCGCCACCTAGCGCCAGGTCAAAGGTTTCCATATCCCGAATAAAGGACAATCTGGTTGACCCAGGGGTGAGGTCGTGGGCATCAGGGAACTGGAGAATAAGAATCCCGAATACGATGGCGACCACGAATTGGCCGATCAGCTTCGCTTTTTTATTCAGCCCTAGATTCCGGTGGCGGAACAGCTTAATGAAATCATCCAGGAAACCTAAGAAGCCCAGTCCAAGAGTCAAGCCCAAGACTAATAACCCGGAGGCGCTAAAGCCGCCGCCTCCAATGACTATTCCGTATAGTCCCACCACCACATAGGCCACCGTGATACCGAGTAGGATCGCAAGCCCGCCCATGGTGGGTGTGCCACGTTTTCTGAGGTGACTTCGTGGACCGTCATCCCGGATTTCCTGCCCGAAACCTTCCGCAGAAAACCACCGAATCAGCATCGGGGTAACGAATATCGCCACCAGGAAGCTGACCATTCCGGCGATAATAATTTGGGTCATGGGGGTTCCTGACTCTCCTTGCCACTGTCTCTAATTCGCTATTTTCCTGGATTATGGGGCCCAGGATTGGCGCCATGAGGAGTTGCTGCGGGGGCGGGGCAATCTGCCATCAAGGCTTCAGCAACTTGCCACAGTCGCTGCGCGTTGGAAGCCTTGACCAACACCACATCCTTGGGATTGAGTTTGTTCCGCAATATTTCCATCGCTTCATCCACGCTCAAGGCAATCTCAGTATTTATACCCTCTCGGGTTGCTGCCTCACACATTGCCCTACAGCATTCACCATCATTCGGATCCACCGCGATGAGCTCCGTGATGTGAAATCTCGCCAGTTCGGTGGCCAGCGCCACATGTTCTGCCACGGATTCTTCGCCGAGTTCACCCATTTCTCCTAAGACAGCAAAGCTGTGAGCGTCTGGGCGGGCGCTAGCGGTATAGGCTAGTGCCGCGATTCCGGCGCGCATAGACTCCGGGTTTGCATTGTAGGAGTCATTGATGACGGTGACACCATCGCCTCGAGTGTGAACATCCATGCGGTGTGCTGAGGCAGGCTTTGCTTCCTCTAAGGCCGTCACAATGTCGGCCATCCCCAAGCCGCAATATTGTCCGACGGCTGCCGCCGCCAAGGCATTGGATACCTGGTGGGCACCAAAAACTCCCAGGTGGACTCTGCGGGTTTCTTCCCTTGGCAGGTGGAGGTCAAAAGCGGCACGAGCGATATCATCGAGATCAATGTTGCTGGCGTAAATATCAGCGTCGACAGCCGGTGGAGTAGCTACGGAGTAGGACACTACCTTTGCGGTAGTCCGGGCGCTCATGCCGATAACAAAGGGATCATCGGCGTTGAGGATCGCTATTCCGTCCTCAGGTAGCGCAGCAACTAATTCCCCTTTTGCTTGGGCGATGTTTTGGCGTGATCCAAATTCCCCCAAGTGAGCGGAACCCACATTGAGTACGACGCCGATGTGGGGTGGTGCGATGTGCGCGAGATGAGTGATATGCCCTAAACCACGCGCAGACATTTCCGCGACCAGGAATTTCGTGTCCTTAGTGCAGCGCAATGCAGTGTAGGGATGGCCCAGTTCATTATTAAAAGAGCCCGGTGGTGCGATGGTGGGTCCGGCGTGGGATACCACTTTGGCTACTAGATCCTTCGTGGAGGTTTTGCCGGCTGAGCCAGTAATCCCGATGATTGTTAATCCCTCTTTCACTAGTCTGCGCATAACTTCGCGAGCTAGTGAAGATAACGCCCCAATGACCGCGCTTGCTGAACCGTCCTCGTCGTGAGCAAAAGCTTCCGCGTTTCCTGAAGCTGGGCCGCGGGGTTCAACAATAATGGCCGGTACTCCTACGGGTCGAGCCGCAAGTACCGCCGTCGCCCCTGCTTGGTGCACCGCTTGGGCGGCAAAATCGTGCCCGTCTACTCGAGCTCCGGGTAAGGCAATAAAAAGATCCCCGAGCGAGATTTTTCGGGAGTCAAACTCCACTGCCCCGGTGATGACGTGGTCTGGGTCGGTGACCTGATCTAGCCGGCCACCAACGATGTCTGCAATTTCTTTTAGACTCAGCTCAATCATGGACTAGTCCTCCTTCCCTGTTGCCGCCTGAAATCCTCGCAGCTCCAAAGCAGTGCGCATTTCTTCTCGGTCATCAAAGTGATGTGTAGTTGTGCCTATAAGCTGTCCGGTTTCATGCCCTTTGCCAGCAACAATTACAGCGTCGCCGGGTTGTGCCCACGCCACTAATTCCCTAATGGCCTTATGTCGATCCCCGATAATCCGAATTTCCGCACCTTGGTGTACTTGGCGAGCCCCGGCGGCCACCGCCTCTCGAATGGTTGCTGGATCTTCCGTTCGAGGATTGTCATCACTAATAATCACAAGATCGGCGCGCTGAGCTGCTGCCTCCCCCATCATCGGTCGCTTTGCTTTATCCCGATCCCCTCCGGCCCCGAGAACTATTCCGATTCTTTTTTCCGTTTGTTTCCGAAGAGTATCCAAGACTGCCGCTACCGCAGCGGGTTTGTGAGCGTAGTCAACAACGGCAATAAAGTCTTGCCCCTGGTCTATTCTTTCCATTCGGCCGGGTACTGCTACTTCAGCAATACCGGAGGCTACCGCCGCTACATCCGCTCCCACCGTGGCGGCTGTAGCTAGGGCCAATGCTGCGTTCGTGATATTGAAAGCACCAGGTAATGGCATGTGAACAGGAAGTTCTTGAGCACCTAGGTGGAGTAAGAAATTTTGTCCGCCCTGTGGTTCAACCTCCACATCGGAAACCCAGATATTTGCTTCGTGATGCTGCGGACCCCCGGACACCCGGAGTGGGTCTATCGCAATATCGGCCATACGCTGCCCCCAGTCATCATCAACACAGATGATGCTGTGCTGAGCTCGCACACTGGATGCGGGGTGGAAAAAACGTGCTTTCGCTTCGAAATAATCCTCCATGGTGGGGTGAAAATCGAGGTGATCTTGAGATAAGTTGCTAAAAACCGCCACGTCAAATGCGCTACCATCTACTCGGCCGAGGGCTAGAGCATGGCTAGATACTTCCATGACTACGTGAGTAACTCCGGAATCTGCCATGTGTCGGAAGAGATGCTGCAGCATAGGTGCTTCCGGGGTGGTTAATGGGGTATCAACCGGATTTCCATTAATCCGAGTTCCTGTGGTCCCAATAAGTCCGACGCTACAGCCCGCTTTTCTTAACCCGGCTTCTAAAAGATAGCTGGTCGTGGTTTTTCCTGAGGTGCCGGTAATCCCAATCAGCGTGAACTCTCGAGAAGGGTGCTGATAGATCTCTGCAGCGAGCACACCCAAAATAGCGCGAACGTCCTCAACGATGATTACTGGGCGAGTGTCCCCTTGCTCCCGAAGAATCTTCGCCCCAGTTTCATCGCTTAAGATCGCCGCGGCTGGGGTGTTATGAGCATAGCGAGCACCATGGGTGCGCGTGCCTGGCAGGGCCGCGAAAAGGCCACCCTCTGGTAGCCGGGAGGAGTCTAGTCCGATGTCATGGATAAGCAAATCTTGGCTGCGGTCAGCGTTCTCGAGCCTACCGCCAGCTAAGTCCACCAGGGTGGAAAGTTTTGTCGCCATCGTACTGATCTCCTTGGGTAACAGATATTTTTGAGGACAGAGTATTAATTCGCTTGCAACACCAATTGCCCCTCCATCGGTGGTGACGGCGGCACATTATCTCGGTCTAAAAGCCAGGATGCGATATCGGTAAATAGTGGAGCTGCAGACTGTCCCCCTTCTCCGTGAACTCCGCGATGAGGTTCATCAAGCATGATAGCTATGACATAACGGGGATCATCAGCCGGTGCGATACCAGCAAACGTAATCCAGAACTGATTTTGAGAATAGGCCCCCGTCTTGGGATCTACCTTCTGAGCCGTTCCCGTCTTTCCCGACAGTTGATAACCCGCAAGCCCAGCATTACCCGCCGTTCCGCTTTGCACACCCGTCGGATCATGCTGCAACACAGCTCGGAACATATCCACTACAGTGCGCGCAGTCTTCGCGCTGACCACCCGCGTCGTTTTCGGTTTATCCAAGGGCTGCTGTTGGCCGTTGGGTGAGGTAATAGATTTAATTATTCGAGGCTCGACCCTTTCTCCACCATTTGCCAAAGTTTGATAAATCGACGCCATCTGCAAGGTGGTCCATGACATGCCCTGACCAATCGGCAGATTGGCAAAAGTACCTCCACCCCACTGCTCTGGGGCAGGATACAGTCCCTGGGATTCGTTCGGTAACTCAATACCGGTACTTTGCCCTACTCCAAATCGTTGAAGATAGTCAGCAAATTTTTTCTCCCCTAAACGCTGCGCCAATTCCAAGGTCCCCACGTTGGAGGATTTTCCAAAGATGCCGGTAGTGGTGAGATTCAGCGTGCCGTGCTGCCACGCATCATTCACCCGCACCCCAGACATTTCTATGCTGCCAGGTACTTGATGAACTTCATCCGGTGTTGTCAACCCTTCCTCAATAGTGGCGGCCGCGGTAATCACCTTGGCTACCGAGCCCGGCTCAAAAGGATGAGATACCGAGGTGTTATCAAAGGTGTGCCCTTGTTCTAGCTGTTTTTGCACCTCGGAGTTGGGATCAATGGTATCTGAGTTCGCCATCGCCAACACCTCAGCAGTCTTAGCATCAAGCACCACGGCAGAGGCATCCTGAGCTCCGGAATTTCGCTTCGCTTGTTCAAGCTGCTGCTGCACATAGGTTTGTAAATCAAGATCCAAAGTCAGGTCAACATTTGCTCCATCTACAGCCGGCACCTGGTCTCTCAATGTTCCAGGAATTACTTGGCCGTTGACCGACACGTCCTCGGTTTTGCGCCCATTGATTCCTCCGAGAGTAGAGTCTGCCCAGGCTTCAAATCCAAACTGACCTTGGCCGTCCATAGATACTTTGCCAATAACGTTTTCCCCAACAGCGCCGTTCGGATACTGCCGAATGTCTTGGTGATCTGCCGCCACCCCGTGATATTCGGAAGCGATTTCTGCTGCCACATCGGGGTCGACATTGCGCACCAACACCTCATAGGTGGAATCCTCTTTAAGTTTCTTGAGGATGTCATCGCTTTTTACTTGATCTTGAGCAGCATTGGTGGCACCTTTAATTTTCTCCGGAATACCTTTAGCCATATCTTCGAGTTGTTGCTCAACTCGTTGGTCCCGCTGTTGATCCCGGGCAGCGCTATTTAACCCTTCTGCGGCCATCTGCTGATCAGCTAACTCCCCCAACTCTTTCCGAAGCAAAGTGGGAGACACCGTTAGAGAACGAGCTTGCATGGTGTAGGCCATCGGACGCCCATCACGATCAGCGATTTCCCCACGACGAGCTGGTTCGGTATATACCCGGGAGCGCTGTAGTTCTGCCTTGTTGTGCAAATTGGGACCCCACACCAGCTGAACCCAGGCGAGTCTCCCAATCAGCAGTCCCACCACAACAATGACCACCGTTACGACTACAGCTACACGTCTAGAAGTGCCAAAAGTTTGAATTTCGGGTTTGACTCGCGGCCCGAGGCGTCGAGCCTTGTCCTGAGGACGTGGTTGTTGCTCTCGATAAGGCGAACGACGGGACGAGCGCCCTCGTCCCGCTGGACCTCTGCCATCCTGTGGAGGCGTCACGACCTACGCTCACCAACCTTACTGTCGACGTGGCGAATAGGGAGCTTGAGCAGGATCTTGGGAATTCTGCCCAGTGACATTGTTCTGCGTCTGAGCATTCTGCTGCGGTAACCGTTCACCCTGAGGCACAGCGGCCAACCGATCAGACATATTACGGGTGTCTTCTGGGCGGCTGCTTGCCGTTTGCTGAGAATTTGATTGGCTATTGATATCAATAACCGGCCGTGTGGTGTTGTCACCTGGACGCTGTTCCACCATCACACCATGCGCATCGGGCCCTAGCACCGTAGGTTGCACTGGAACCACCATATTCATCTCCGCAGCCTGCTTAGCCAGTGCCGACGCAGAAGACTTATCCGCAAGATCCCGATGCAAGGTTTCCAGCTGATTTTCTAATTGAGATTCCTGGGACGTGAGATCTTGCAGCGCAAAGGCCTGCTGCGTGGTGACTCCAGAAAGGTACATTGTTAACCCGATTGCACTGATTAACATGGCGACTGCTGCACCAGCTATTTTTACCCAGCGGTGCGCTACTCGAACAGAGCCAATCTGTCGGCCCCGAATGGACACCACCTGACGGCTCCCAAGCCGTCCTTGCTTACGCGACGGGGTTTCTCGCTGACGCCGAGACGGACTCGACGGCTGGCGAGAGGGAGCTGGCGCAAAAGCTGTCCCGGTCGACCAATTGCGGGTAGCTGTACGACTTCGCCCTGGCGCCGTTGTGGAACGCGCCCCTACATGTGAGCGACGTTCAGTGCCCCGCACGGTGCCACTCGGACGAGAGCTATTTCGCTCCCGTTCCCGACTACGGGCACGGGTGCGGGTGAAGCGATCGCTTCCAGTTGTCATAGTCATCGCTGACCTCCGTACTCTGTGCTCGTTTTCTCAATTGCCCGGACCCTCACCGGCGCAGCTCGTGAATTATCAGCAATCTCTTGCGGCGAGGCTTTTTCAGAACCACGGGTCAGCAACCGAAATTGTGGAGCTGTTCCAGGCAAATCCATCGGTAATCCCGGTGGCGTCGCCGACGCTGTTAGCTCACTAAAGGATCGCTTGACGATGCGATCCTCTAATGATTGATAGGACATAAAAACCATGCGTCCACCCGGCGCTAGCAGGTCTGCCATAACCGGTATCACCCGCGTCAGAGAATCCAATTCCTGGTTAACTTCCACCCTTAAGGCTTGGAAAGTTCTCTTCGCGGGATGTCCGCCACTGCGCCGAGTAGCCGCCGGAATCGTGGCATAAAGCAATTCCACGAGACGCGCCGAAGACTCAAAGGGGGCTTTTTCTCGCTCCCGAACAATAGCGCTGGCTATTTTTCCAGCGAAACGTTCTTCACCATAGGTTTTGAAAATCCGCGCCAAATCCCCATGCGCATAGGTGTTCAGGACATCAGCTGCGGTGATCCCGGAACTAGGATCCATCCTCATATCCAACGGAGCATCGGCCCGATAAGCAAACCCTCGGTCCAGCTGGTCCAACTGCATGGAGGAGACTCCAAGATCAAAAAGCGCAGCGTGAATGCCCGACGCACATATCTCGTGAAGATGACTATCATCCTGGATTGCTTCAGCAAGGTCATCAAAGCGCGCATGCACCGGGAAGAACCGATCTCGATAGGGCTGGAGACGATCAGTAGCTTGACTAAGAGCAGAGGGGTCTCGGTCTACCCCCACCACAATGGCATGAGGAAATCTCCGCAGAAAGTTTTCACTGTGCCCACCAGCCCCCAGGGTGCAATCGACGATGGCTGCCTTATCACCTGCCCTCGTAATCGCCGGGCTAAGAAGTTCGGTTACCCGATCTTTGAGCACTGGGACGTGGCCATAATCGGTGGTGGTGTGGTCCTCCAAGGCGATGCCCCCTGTGTTGTCTTAAGCCATTCATTGCTTCAAGTGCGCGGGGCGCATATAGGGCCCTGTCCGAGGGGCAATCTGATATCGGGGAAGTACACCAGAGTGTCAACCTCGAACAGAGTCCATATACGCACTCCGTGGAGGTGAGCCTTTATAACAGGCCACCGAGCACGTCGTCCGAGTCAGCTGATGAGAAATCAGCTTCGGTTTCTTCCTGGTAACGAGACCAGGATTCTGCATCCCAGATCTCCAAGAAATCCACTGAGCCGATGACTACGCATTCCTTGACTAAGCCGGCATATTCGCGATGCGCTGCCGATAAGGTGATGCGCCCTTGACTATCAGGCCGTTGCTCATCCGCACTCGCTGCGAGGTTTCGAATGAAAGCTCGAGCCTGAGGGTTTGTCCTCGAGACCGCTGCTGCTTTACGAGCGCGAGCTGCGAACTCCTCCCGGGGATAGACCGCAAGACTGTGGTCTTGCCCCTTCGTGACAGTAAGGCCCCCAGCTAATTCCTCACGGAATTTTGCTGGAAGAGTCAGTCTTCCCTTGTCATCAAGCTTCGGGGTGTAGGTACCCAAGAACACAGTCGGTACCCTCCTCCTCCGCTCGACGACACGGATCGACTTTCTCACGCTATGGCGTGATGGCCTCTCCCTAACAAGAGAGCATCACTCCACCGCTGCGCCCCACAATACCCCACTTTCCCCCACAATCAACCTCGACACACCCCTTAATTTTGCCGAAAACTATCATTTTCCCAGGTTAACCAGGAAAAAACAGCAAATAATCTCGCTAGGCTGACACACCTGGAGAAGGCGCTATACCCCCATCAAATACCTCTTTAGGCACAGTACTGGTATTGCGACTCATCAATACCAATAATCACAGACTACACAAAAACCCTCTTGACCTGGGCCATTTACTATAGTCTCCCCTCGCAAACTGGCCGGGAGGTATGTCAGTGGGGAGGAGTGGGGATTGAAAGTGGGAGAAAGTGGGGGATCCGAAGATAAAAGGCTCGGCACACGTGGCGAAGCCTCTCGACGACGATAGCTGGAGCAAAGAAAACCCTGGTCCCCCTTATCAGGGCAAGACCAGGGTTGATGATGTAAAAGTCTACCGGAAGTTAGTGTGGACTAGAAGTGGTACGGATAATGGTTTAGGGATTGTCGAATCGTCTCCGAAAGTTATCTTCTAAACGGTCCCCTAGACTAGAACCACGTGATGGTGATGGTTTCTTCTGTGGTTTGTGCCCAAAATTGATCTCCGATGCACTGCGTCCACCGCGCAACATCCAAATGCCCGACCCTAGCATCAGGGCAAACCCACACACGCTTAGAGCTACCCACCATAGGCTGGTTTGAGCTAAGGCCACTCCGCCTAGCAGGAGGACGAGCCCTAGTACGGTTAAGGCTACCCCACGCAAGGTGAGCCCACTTACCGGATTGCTATAGCTATCATCGTGCCCCACGCGTGCCCCGAATCGAGGATCATCAGCAAGCAAAGACTGCTCAATCTCGCGAAGCATCTGACGCTCCTGGTCTGATAATGACACAGCATTCCTCCCGGCGATATGCGTTTCACTATCACATCAGCATGGTCTGTGATTTTAGCGGACGTGATAAGAACCCTTACAGCTCTATTAACGTTTAGGCTAGCGCGATTGTTCCGTAGGCGCCGCCAAAAATATAGAGAACGATCATGAGCGCCGAAAAGAAACTATGCTGCGGAAGAGTAGATACCCCCGTTTTCTACTTCTTCGAGGAACTGTTCCACCTGTTCGATTAGCCGATCTACCACCTTCGAGTCTCGCAGATCCGGCGCTCCTGCCAGGAGCCGTTGACGCTGAGACCGGTAGCTCCGAAAAACTTGCGCCCAATATTCACCTTGGCTGTCAATAAGCGCTAACTTGTGCCAAGCATCTTGAGTCCCCGCACGGCGCTTTTTTGGAGCTGACTGGGATATCCGGGATCCCGCCACTCGAAGAGCTGCTTGATAAGCACTTTCGAAGGCTTGGGCATAGTGTCCCCCCGCGCGCTGCTCAATGGCTTGAGCAAGCAGAAAATGCGCACGACTAAGGAAAGAGGACCGCCCCTGCCATGGTTGACTAAAACGAGTAGTTGCTGAAATTACCTGAGCCACGATCTCCACATCCTTTCCCAAAATAATCTTTCTGCGTTGCTGTGACTTTGACACTAGATAGCGCCTCGGACATCACCACTTAAAAAATCGAACTTTTGTTCTAATTTTAGCATCTTGAGCAACCCCATCGGAAGGTTTTTGCCTTATTTAGTCCCACCACGCAAGGTTTCATGGTTCGATAGAGATTGTGACTGTGGAAATTCGGCGCCTAAGTATCCCTGAATTTTCGGTGCATTGTCCCGCCTTCGTAGACATCTACCTGACCGCAATGGGATATAGTCCGTCACTTCGGAATCGCCAGATCGAGAATTGGCGTCGTGACACATCCCGCCCCGCCTTTACCGCTCTCTGCGCGATAGAACAGGACTTCATCATCGGGGTGGCATACGGTTTCCTAGGAACTCCAGATCATTGGTGGTATCGCCAACTTGAGCATGGTCTCGCCCACCACTCTCCCCCCATCACCCACTACCGAAACATTTTGTCCAGTTTCTTTGAAGTAGCTGAGCTTCACGTCGCGCCTTCTCGACAATCTCGAGGAGTAGGGCGAATGCTCATATCTCAGCTTCTCCACCACGTGCCCGCCGACTATGCCGTGCTCTCTACCCCCGAGGTCCCTCAAGAATCTAACGCCGCCTTTCACCTCTATCGTTCGCTAGGATTCCAAGATCTGCTCCGCAACTACTATTTTTCTGGGGACTCACGGCCTTTCGCCGTGCTGTATTCCGCTTTGCCAGTCAATTCCAGCATTGTCAGCAACGGTCGGTAATGTTGGGAACGGTCCCATCGTCATGTCCCAGAGGTCCGCGTCCCATGAATATTCATCAAGAAATCCCTGCCGAGGTCACTAAGGCTCTGGCCGACTATATCGATTCCCGGCACGAGGAAGTCCGCACCATTGGGGCACCGGTCGACAAGGCTGTCGGTCACCTATCTCGCTTCATCCTCGAAGGCGGCAAAAGAGTCCGACCTCTCTATGCCTGGACTGGTTTTTTAGCAGCGCGTGGACTGTCCGGAGAAGAAGACCCCGACGCCGTAATTCGCGCAATCTCCTCCCTGGAATTTATCCAAGCCTGCGCCCTCATCCATGACGACATAATTGATGCTTCCGATACCCGCCGGGGCAATCCCACCATCCACCGAAGCGTAGCCCGGACCCACCAGGAATCACGTTGGTGCGGATCAGCAGATCATTTTGGTGAATCAGTGGCTATTTTAGTCGGAGACCTCGCCTTAGTTTGGGCCGAAGACATGTTTTTGGAATCGGGTCTATCCCCGGCAGCATTAACCCGCGCCCGAGCACCCTGGCGGGGAATGCGCACCGAAGTCATTGGCGGCCAGTTGCTCGATATTTCCTTGGAAGCCGCCGGAACCGAGGATATTGCTGCAGCCAATTCAGTCAATCTCTATAAAACTGCGGCCTATACGATCGAGCGCCCCTTACACCTGGGCGCCGCTATCGCCGGAGCCGATGACACTGTCATCTCCGCTCTTCGTCATTATGGGCGAGATATTGGCGTCGCATTCCAACTCCGTGACGATCTTCTTGGGGTCTTTGGAGACCCAGCTATCACCGGCAAACCCGCTGGCGATGACCTGAGACAAGGGAAACGTACGGAATTATTATGCACTGCCTTAACCTACGCAGATCGCCATGACCCTGCGGCCGCTGCCGAACTTCGCCGGCACGTGGGACGAACCAAAGATGATGCCATCATCCAGCGACTCACCAGCATCATTCAAGACACCGGCGCTGAAGACGTCATCGAGTCCAGGATCAGTGACTTAAAGGCCTCTGGCATTGATTATTTATCTTCAGCGCACATTCCCGACGAGGTATTCACCCTACTCAAGGAATTAGCGCTCAAAGCTACCGAACGGCGGTATTAATTGTGAGAATTTCTGCCGCGACACTCCCCTCGTGTTTTTCCCTCACCATCGGTTCTACTCTGTTACTTTCCTTCAGCTCCTTTGGTGCCGGAGCTACCCGAAACCGCGGTGGCGTCCTCGACGCTCTTCATCTCGGATTCCTCGCCTACGGGCACGGTGCAGCCCTCTCGAATATAGGTTTCTTCCTAGGTCTGGTACTTATTGTCGGCACTTGGGCTTTAGCCGGACGCCGCTATGTTTTCTGCACTCTCGATAGCGAATCTGAACGTCTGTATAAGATACGACGTCTACTTCTTGCCCAGATTCTCTGCCTTATTCCAGCCGCCCCGATGTTATCGAGGGATGTGTATTCCTACCTCATGCAAGGGGCTATGATCCGCGACGGATTTGACCCCTATACCCAGGGAGCAGCAATTGATCCCGGCCCCATGCTGCACGAAGTCTCCTTTGACTGGCGAAACACCACGACCCCTTACGGGCCCTTGCATTTATGGCTCGGCGATGCCATCACCAAAATAGTTGGCGATAACGTCACCCTAGGGGTTTTACTCTATAAATTCGTCTCCATTGCTGGGTTCTTCGCCATCATGTGGGCAATTCCCCGCATTGCCGTCAAACTCGGCGGAGACCCGATCATGGCTCTTTGGCTCGGTGTCGCCAACCCCGTCATGGTTCTCCACATGGTGGGGGGAATGCATAATGAATCCGTCATGGTCGGGCTCGTAAGCCTCGGGATCTATCTCTCCTTAAAAAAGCACTTCTTCAGCGGAATCGGCCTCATTGGGCTGGCGGTGTCTCTCAAAGTTACCGCAGCGATTGCTGTTCCCTTCATCGTGTGGCTCGCAGTACGCACCTACGGCGGACAATTAGGCGACCCCTGGGGACCTAGAATCATAAGTTTCTTCGTGTCAGGGGCGATAGCTCTCAGCGAAACAATTGCAGTAGTGAGCCTAGTAACCTGGCTATCTGGTTCTAGCTGGGGTTGGCTATCACAAATCAGCGGGAATTC
The DNA here is from genome assembly GCF_014522205.1 of Corynebacterium poyangense. Classification (NCBI taxonomy): domain Bacteria; kingdom Bacillati; phylum Actinomycetota; class Actinomycetes; order Mycobacteriales; family Corynebacteriaceae; genus Corynebacterium; species Corynebacterium poyangense. Next base: position 1,689,802 of record NZ_CP046884.1, read on the forward strand.
TAAGGTCATTAACCCCCTGGCACTTCCCTCATTACTTGCCAGCCTGATCACCCCCTTCTTCCAACTAGGGAATGAAGACTTTTCCTTTAACACCCCCCTCGCCATTTTCCGCACCGTCAGCATGGGGTTCATGCTGCTTGGACTAGTTATAGTGTGGTGGCTCTTCCGCAAAAACGCACGAACTGCTGTCGCCGGCACCGCCGCCGCCTACCTTGTAGCATTCATCTTTAACTCGGTGACCCTGCCGTGGTACTACGCCAGCGTGATTTCCTTGGTGGGAACCGTCAAACCACCGCATCTTCTGGTTCGCTGGGTTATCGGTCTCTCCATCGTCGTTACCATGGCGTTCTCGGGTTCCGGAAACCACATGCTTTATAACTTGGCGTGGATGGTCGTGTCCGGACTCGCGGCTTGGGTGATGAGCGATCTTTGCGTCGGCCCTCGCCGAAGAGTCAGCCTCACCCATACCCCAGCAGTGAGCTAAGTCTTAAAACGCCATCGCCTGTGCTCGACGCATGACTTCCCTCGCTAAATGACCGTGAAGTGCGTCAACGGGACGGCCCGGCAAAGAATCATCCTCGCTAAATAGGTAGCGCAAAATTTCCCCATCCTGGTATCCGCCGTCGGACAACAAGGTGATAACGCCGGGTACAAAACGATTGATTCCCTTTTCGCCCAAGAACACTGCCGGGATTTTGCGCACTCCATGATCCCACACCGCAATCAACTTACGCTCCTTGACCATATTGATGATGTGGGTTACCGGAACATCCAGGCGCTCTGCTACAGCCGGCACGTCCAGTAAAGGTTCGTCAGCAGACAAAACTGAAGATTTGATGTTATCAGCCACGCAGCTACCTTAGCACTGTTTAACACCTCTTCGCGGGGGCTTGTGGCACGTCGACCCCCATATCGTCCATACTTATAGCCATGGTTGAACTGAAGGTCGGGGATATCCTCGAAGCACGCTACCGGATCGATCGACCGATTGCCCGTGGTGGAATGTCAACTGTGTACCGCTGCGTTGATTTAAGGCTAGCGCGAGCGGTTGCGGTCAAAGTCATGGACCAACGCTTTGCTACCGACCCAGTTTTCCGTACCCGGTTTCGCCGAGAAGCCCGAGCTATGGCTCAACTCTCTCACCCCAATTTGGTGAACGTCTATGACTTCGGCTCCGACGGAGACCATATTTTCCTCGTCATGGAATTAATTACCGGCGGAACTCTCCGGGAGCTTTTGGCTGAAACTGGACCATTACCCCCGTATGCCGCCGCAGGAGTAATACGAAGCTTGCTCACTGGACTGTCAGTAGCCCACAACGCGGGTATGGTCCATCGCGATATCAAACCCGATAACGTCTTAATCAACAATAACCACCTGGTGAAACTCGCCGATTTTGGGTTGGTGCGGGCAGCTTCGCGCAATACCGAAACCGGAAAAATCGTTGGCACAGTGTCGTATTTGTCTCCCGAACAAGTAAGTGGCGGGGAAATTACCACAGCTAGCGATGTCTATTCTGCCGGGATCTTATTTTATGAGTTATTAACTGGACACACCCCCTTCCATGGCGAAACCCAGCTTGATCACGCTTATCACCGCTTAAAAGAGGATGTTCCCTCGCCTTCCGCTGCGGAGCCTGGCATTCCGCATTTGGTTGATGAACTCGTCGCCACTGCAACAGCGCGGGAACCCTCTCAGCGTTTCACCGACGCCGAGGAATATTTAGCCGCTCTCGATGATGTGTCCCGGGAATTGAAATTCCCCAACTATATCGTGCCGATTCCACAAAACGCAGCGGCTCACCGTGCCGCGGAAATCCCCCCTGATACTAGCGGTTTAACTGGACCTTTAGAGCCTACCGGCATTATTGATCATCCGGATAATTCTCGATCCGAGGATCTCACTGAGGTGATTCGACAAACTCGTGTGGCTGAACCAGATCCAGCGTGGGCACCCTCTTTCAATGACAATCCTGCTGCCCACGAAACAAGTATCCTGGCTCAGCCTAACGTCCCCGGTGGTGCCATTGCTCCCGCACGTCAACCAGTTTCTCCAGATGCTCCCCCTCCTGGAGAAACGCACACTCATTCAGCTCCCATGTCTAATAGATCTGGCTGGACTTTGGCTTTATGGCTCGTGGTCATCGCAGCGTTAACTGCGGCAATCGCCTTAGGCGGATGGTGGTTTGGATCAGGTCGTTATGGAGAAATACCTCAGGTTTTCGGGATGGGGGAACAGGAGGCTACCCGTGTTTTAGAGCAAGCGGGCTTTAGCACTGAAGTCCGCGAAGTTTACGATAACAACACGACGGTCTCTTTGGCCGCTGGGACTGATCCAGCCGCCGGAGAAAAGGAAGTGCGCGGCCGCAGTGTTACCTTGTTAATCTCGCTAGGGAAACCAGTAATCCCGGCGCTACCTGATAATCGAGATCCCGAAACCTATCGACAGGCTCTCACCCAGCATTCTCTGGTATATCAGCGCGCTGAGCAAGAGTTTTCCGATAGCATCCCGGAAGGGAAAATCGTTCGGGTGGACCCAAGTCCGGGTCAAACCGTCAATGTCGATACTCAGATTTCCGTGCACCTAAGTAAAGGGCCTGCCCCGGTCAAAGTTCCTGACGTGAAGAAAATGGAGCTCGATAAGGCCCAGGAAGTCCTAGAAAAGGCGGGCCTTAAACTCGGAGATATCCGCCACCAGTTTGATGCCAACGCCGAAAGCGGGCTTGTTTTTGCCACCGATCCACTCCCGGGGGTCGAGCTAGCTAAAGGCTCAGCGGTAAATGTCAGTGTCTCTACCGCCATCAAGGTCCCCGATGTCGTTGGGTTAACCAGAGATAAGGCCGAGGAGAAGCTTCGAGCTGAAGGAATTCAGGTGAAAAGCGTAGAAGTTGCCCCTAATACTGTTGCTGATCGTGCAGATACCGTGGTGGAAATCAGCGCTGAACAGGGGCAATACTTAGATCCAGAAAATGCCTGGGTGATTCTTAAAACACCGGAAAAGGTTAAGGTACCCCGTCTTCTCGGATCGAAAATCTCCGACGCCCGCCAGAAACTGGAAGCAGCCGGCTTAGGGATAAGAAGCAGCGATGAGGATTCTTCCCGGATATATCATCAAAGCCCGAAAGCCGGAGAAGAAGTATCCCCGTCTACCGTTGTCACGGTCGACGGGCTCTAGCCGAATCACCAGCGTTAACGGCGCAACATTTCTGCTACGAGGAAAGACAATTCCAGCGCCTGCTGGGTATTTAGCCGTGGATCACACGCAGACTCGTAGCGGCCTGGCAGATCGACGTCGGTTATATCCTCAGCACCCCCTAGACACTCAGTGACGTTCTCACCGGTGAGCTCAATGTGAATGCCACCGGGGTGTGTCCCCAAGGAACGGTGTACTTCAAAGAAACCTTGAACCTCATCGAGAACCTTGTCGAAATGACGGGTCTTATAGCCATTCGATGAGGTAAAGGTGTTCCCGTGCATCGGATCTGTTTGCCACACCACTTTGTGCCCGGATTCTGTCACCGCTTGGATAATTCCTGGCAAGACGCTGCGCACCTTGTCATGCCCCATCCGAGCCACCATTGTTAGGCGCCCTGGTTCGCACTCGGGGTCTAATCTATTGGCGTAGGCGACGGCTTCTTCTGGAGTGACCGTCGGGCCAATTTTAATGCCCACCGGGTTGGCAATCATTGCTGCGAAGTTGACATGGAAGTCTTCGAGCCCACGGGTTCTTTCCCCAATCCAGAGCTGATGGGCAGAAAGATCATAGAGCTTAGTGGCCCCGTTTTCATCTTGACCTAAGCGAAGCATTGCCCGCTCATAATCCACCAGTAGGGCCTCATGGGAGCAGAAAATATCAGCGGTCCGCAAGTTCGTGTCATCAATTTGACAGGCATGCATAAACCGAAGACCACGCTCAATTTCTTGAGCTAAGGCCTCGTAGCGAGCTCCGGCTGGTGAATTAGTAACAAATTCCCGGTTCCACTCGTTTAACCGGAATAAATCAGCAGTACCTGATCCAGTCAATGCTCGGACAAGATTCATCGCCGCTGAGGAGTTCGCGTAGGCCCGAATCATTCGCGCCGGATCGTGCCGTCGAGCCTCCGGAGTGGCTTCTACCCCATTAACAATATCTCCGCGGTAATTAGGTAGACCATGGGCATCGAGATCTGCGGATCGAGGTTTAGCGTATTGCCCTGCAATACGCGCCATTTTTACCACCGGGGTTGAGGCCCCATACGTCAACACCACAGCCATTTGCAACAAGGTCTTAATATTTGCCCGAATATGCGGCTCTGTATTGGATTCAAAGGTTTCTGCGCAATCTCCGCCCTGGAGCAAAAATGCACGACCTTCGGCTACTTCCGCAAGTTGATGCTTAAGGGCATAAATCTCCGGAGGCAAGACAATAGGCGGAACTGATTCTAAAATCTTTCGCACCGTATCTGCCTGGTCCTTGTCCCAGGAGGGTTGCTGCTTAGCGTCACGGGCAATAACGTCTTCAAATACTTCGTGAATCCCGTCCGGTAACGGCGGAAGATCAGGAAGCGCTTCTTTAGGGATATCTACAGTCCAGCTCACCCCTCCATTCTTATCATGGCTGATGGACGGGATATCTGCCAAGGTGCTCGATTAGCCTTAAAACGCTGGTGACGTGTCAGCGACGTGGATGCATTGTTGCTGCTTCACACACCTTGAACTTTTCTAAATTATGGCGCGCATCCACTAAAGCGTCATGGTTTCCACTGGGGGTTTTCGGTAAAACCGGTTTACCAACCATTTCCCAATACTGCTTGAGTTCATGAGTAAACCGAGGAATAGCTTGGGGTAGATCACTCATGTCCCCGAAAAGCTGCGCAAGAACCACATGGTCATAGGCCCCTACCCACGCCCAGAGCTCAGGTCTAGTTTTTCCGACGGTGAGGAACTCAAGGACCTCATCCCGGATACGTTCTTTTGAACGCCACGCCTCAGTGCCCGGACTCGGTAGCTTAGCGAGAACATTTTCCGCCACCCAAGAATTAGCTTTGGCGGGATCGAATTCTGTGGACACGGCATAGTATTCCCGGCCATCTTCAGCAACAATCCCGATAGAAATCAATTCAATGGTGTGCCCATCTTCGATGAACTCGGTGTCGTAGAAGTAGCGCACGACCAGCCTCGTCCTTCCCCATCGCTTTAGCTGAAGCGACATTCGTTTCTCATGCCTAGGACTATTAGCCTAATGCCTTCTCAATTGATCTGCTCTTCGACCCCCTTGATACATTCTCCTTCATGCGCAGTGAAGGCCGACTCAGAGGAATCAACTACGGTGTCGTAGGTGTCCTCGCTATAGTTTTCGGTATCGCATCAATCCTGCCGGGGTCCCTATTCAGCCAGTTCCGCTTTCCCCTTATCCCCGTTGACCTGCAAGTATATCTGGCAGGCGGGCACAGCCTCAGCAGAAACGTCGATCTCTATCGCCAGTACTTCGCCACCAACGGTGGGCTATTGCCTTTCACCTATCCCCCCCCTTCGCTGCCCTACTCTTCTTCCCGCTCTCCCTCCTCCCGGATTATCTCGCCGCCATTCTGCTTGCCGCTTTCTCACTGCTCATCACCTTCATCGTCCTACTGCGACTTTTTCTCCTACTTGACCGGCTTCCTCTTCGCCATCGCAAAAACCACAGTGGTCACCATTATTCCCCGTCAACCCGGGCAGTGATCGCGCTTCTTATTCTGTTACCCAGTGAACCAATCTGGCGCACCCTCAGCTATGGACAAATTAACCTCATCCTCGCCGGCCTGGTGATCTGGGATCTGTGGGGACCGTGGCAACGCCATCGTGGACTTCTCGTTGGCTTCGCCGCCGCAATAAAACTCACTCCCGCAATTTTCTTGCTTTATTTTTTCTTCATCCGGGATAAGCGCGCTATCCTTCGCGGCGTAATAAGCGCCGTGTCCTGTTCCCTCTTAGCTGCTGTCCTATTACCTCATCAATCGGCAGATTACTGGCTACGCACCCTAGTCCAGGTAGACCGAATTGGCCGGGCAGGTATCCCAGATCAACAATCCCTTCGAGGTTTCCTGACTCGCCTCCACGTCGATGGGGATACCGCCCTCCTGCTCTGGATCTTCGCGGTACTGCTCATCACCATTGTTACTGGGTGGGTAGTCCTACCGCTAAGGCCTAAAAAACAGCCGTTTCACAGACCTCCTGCATCAGCCCAGTTCCTCGGCCTCTACGCTTGCGCGTTATTCGGACTACTCGTATCTCCAGTCTCGTGGACGCACCATTGGGTATGGCTATCTTTCCTCTAGATAGGACTGTTGTCTTGTAGGTCCTACTGGCTCAGTTTCATCACCGGCATCGCCCTTTATTCGCGTCTCCACTTTTGGGGATCTGCGTTGGCTTCGCCGGTCCTTTCCTGGCTCAGCAGCAATGACTACGTCTTCTTAGCGATCCTCATCTTGTTGTGGTTCCGACTACGCTATCCAGCGATTGTCTCCGCCCACGACCCTCAAACTTATCTGCCGGAGGGCTCAGCTCCAGGAGGGTAACCATGACCCGCCTCGAGGGAGGCTTTAACATCCGACGCGTACTGGTCCACATAAGGCTTACCAGCAAGTTCTGCTAGCCGGTGCATCACATAGTCGGTAATAGCCCGCGGCGCTTCTCGATCCTCAGCTGTGATTCCCTGCTCAGCGAGAATATGTGCCGGGTAGATAGGGCTATCAATAATCATTCGGACTTTCTTCGGGCGCGGGATCCACGATCCAATCGGATTGGCCTCCCGACTGCCGATCATTGCTACCGGAATAATGGGTAGGCCGCTACGCAGGGCAATTCGAGCCATCCCGGTGCGTCCCTTGTAGACCCGGCCGTCGGGACTACGAGTGCCTTCGGGGTAGATACAGAAAAGATCACCTCGTTGAAAAACTTCTTCTGCGGCGGCGACGATGGTGTCTCCGGCGCGGGCGTCATTTCTATCCACCGGGATTTGTCCTACCGCGGTAAAAAACCACTTTTGCATTCTTCCGACCACACCAGGAGTGGTGAAGTATTCGCTTTTTGCTGGGAAGGTCATTTGCCGTGGCACCATCAACGGAAAGTAGAAAGAATCCATGACGGCTTGGTGATTGGATGCAATAAGCCCCGGCCCTTCGCTGGGGATGTTGTCTAGGCCGGTAATCGTGGGACGATTCCACACTCTTAAAAAGGGACCAAAAAAGACATTCTTAAATGCCCAATACCATCTGTTGTGCATCATCGTCCTTAACCGTTTTTAGGAATTTTCACATAGGGCAGCCCGAGCACGGTGCCGAGCTAAATCAGCAACCCCAATCATACCGGCGTCGGCCCCTAATTCGGCACGCACCACCCGAGCTAGGGGACGGTAGCCAGCGCCCACAATCCGTTGGGAAAACTGCGTCGTTGCTGTGTCTAGGTAGAGGTCGGCTGCCGCAGATACTCCCCCGCCGAGGACAATCAACTCAGGATCAATAACGTCAGCTACCATCGCAAAGGCTTCACCTAACCAGTAGGCAAAATCCTCCATGACAGCCAAAGCCAAGGGGTCACCGGTATAGGCGGCTTCGGTCACCGAACGCCCGGTAATGGGCTCTCCCCGGCAAATTCGATCATGCAGCTTGCTTGCGCTCCAGTGCTGAGCAGGATCGTGGGCCATGTCTTTGGCGGTATCTACTAAGGCTGTTCCGGAACAATAACGTTCTAAACAACCAGACTTTCCACAAGCGCAGGGGCGACCATTGGGAACCACGCAGACATGGCCAAATTCTGGCGCGGTGCCGTAGGCGCCACGAAAAATCTCACCATTAATCATAATGGTGGCACCAATTCCAGTGCCGATGGCAAGGAGAACCCAGTTTCGCACTCCCTGAGCCGCCCCATATACATGCTCGCCCCACGCCGCTGAATTCGCATCGTGTTCCAGACGAACAGGAAGACCGAGCAAATCCTCCAGGAGTGGTCGCACCGCGGTGTCTCGCCACGGCAAATGAGGAGCAAAGCGAACAATTTCACATTCCGGATCTAAGAAACCTGCCACAGCAAGACCCACGCCGCTAATGCGATGCTTAGCTGATAGCTCGGCTACCAGCTCAGCTATTCCCTCTTCCATTCCCGACGATGACCGCGGCGTGGGAACCGAAATTTGCTCAAGGATTTTCCCATCGGCAGTCACCACTCCGGCGCGCATATTCGTACCGCCAATATCAAAACCAATGGTGGAGGTCCCCGCCGTTGAGGCTACTGCCATGTCGCTATCTTTCCCGCCACAGGTGTAGGCGCATCATAATGGTGGATTAGTAGAAATTCGCAAGTCTAATGGCCCGATTATACCTGCAAGTCCCAACATCACTGAGAGTGGCTGCACTGACTTTGCTTGCTATAACAAGGCCTGTAGCCGTTGACCCATCACGTCCCAAGTCCAGTTCTGGCAGACATGCCGGCGTCCGGCCTCTCCCATGAGACGACGCCGCTGAGGATCGGCTAGAAGGTCAGTTAAGGCCACATAGAGAGCATCTTGATCTTTGCCCGGAACCACAATGCCGGATTCAGGAGTGACCGTTTCCGGAGCACCCCCGGAGTCTCCTGCAATCACTGGCACTCCGCTAGCCTGAGCCTCAAGATACACAATGCCAAGCCCCTCGACGTCGAGCCCTCCACCGCGGGTTCGCACCGGTACTGCGGCTATGTCTGCGGAGGCTAGAAGGGCACGCAAGTGATCAAAATCTAGGGATCCGAGTAGATGAATTTGTTCTGAGGCCCCGCTTTGGGATGCCAACTTCGCTAAGCGACGGCCATCTCTCCCTGAGCCGATGATCACTAAACGAGCTCGCGGAAACCTCTGAATTACTCTGGGCCAGACGCGAATTAGTTGGTCCTGACCTTTGCGGGGCACCAAACGAGACACGCACACAACTAACGGATCGGAACCAAATCCATGCTCCTGACGAACCGCCTGGCGCTGCTGTGTATCGAGGGGATGAAAAAGCTCGACATCAACCCCGGAAGGTAGGTGTCGGTAGCTGGGATGATTTCCCATGGCCGGGCGGAATCTACCTAGAGTGTATTCGGAGATATAGGTCACCACATCAGCGCTATTACCAATCCGGCGAAGCACATGACGAGCCCCCGGCAGCATTGACCAGCCCACTTCATGTCCGTGAGTAGAAGCAATAATGCATCGAGCGCCCGCAGCGCGAGCATGTGGAGCCAGCAACCCTAAGGGTGCTGCTGCACCAAACCACACGGTTTCGATCCGCTTTTCCCGGATAATTTCTTGCATCCGACGGGCGGTTGCCGGAGTAGGGAGCATGATTTTATGCGGCCACCGAATAACTTCGATCGGAAACTCAGCGTCGTGTTTGACTGCCGCCGATGGGTCTTGGACGGATGCGAAGACGCAGATGTCCGCAGGATTTAAGGTGAAAAGAAAATCCCGGAGATAAGACTGTATCCCACCGATCCGAGGCGGAAAATCATTGGTCACCAGCAGAATGCGTTGAGACATAGAAATAGGTAGTCAGCGAACCCTAGTAGCGAGCTGCCCCATAAAAGGGCATGGAATCCAGCGGAACTACCTGCACCGGAATACCATAATCAGAAGCATGAACTATCTGCCCGTTGCCGATGTACATGCCAACATGGGTGGCTCCCGGATAGAAACCGACGATGTCACCTGGCTGTAGGTCAGACTTTGCCACGGGAGTACCACCGGCCATTTGAGCCTGAGAAGTACGCGGGATAGTTTTTCCTTGTTGCTGATAGGCCCAAAACATCAGCCCTGAACAATCGAAGACGTCGGGGCCCGCGGCACCCCAACCATATGGTGCGCCTTGCTTACTCATCGCCGCTTTTACGGCCGCCAAGCCGCTCTCCGAGCCAAAAATTCCGGCGAGATTAACGCCTTCTACGGGGTGGAACCGCGAAATCCACCGTTGACGGGCTTCTGGGCTTAGACCATCAACCTGAGCCTTGATCTGCCCAATCCGATCATCAAGTTTCGCCTTTTCCGCGTCAAAATCTTTGCGCTTTTGTTCTAGATCCCCAAGGCGCAATACCTCTGCAGCGCGATTAGCCGAGGCGTAGGAATGAGCTTCGGCAGCTTCTCTCGTCGCCTTATCTAACTGCTCATAAGCCTCTGAGGCCTGTTTTGCCAGTACCCCCATGTAAGCAGCGCGGTCAATGGCGTTTTGTGGATTCTCGGCTGAAATAGCGTTGGTAATCGGATCAATAGTGGCCCCACGGTACCGGGCCCCGGCAATCCGATTTACTACTACCTGCTGCTCTTTTTGCACCGCTTGAGCCTGGGTTGCCCGAGCTACCGCTTCATCAACTGCAGTACGACTTTGATCAACCGCAGTTTGGGCCTGTTGGATATCCTCGTTGAGTTTCAGAACCTCATCGTTGAGCTGCCCAGCCTCCCGAGATACGGTTTCCATCTGAGCAATGAGATCATCAACTTCATCTGCCTGTGCAGCTCCTGGATTCAGCAAAACTGCTGCGGCACAACTTACCGTACAGATAGCCAAAGAATGCTTCCAGCGAGAGGAGATTCTCCCAGAAATACTCCCCGACATAACTGACATGCGCTACTCCCCTATTCTCACAGGCTCAGGTATCAGGTAACAGGCTAATTTTCATTTCACTATAGAATTACTATAGAACGACGCATATCGGATTACCGAATCCCGCGATCGTCCGTGACCAGCGTGAATATTGTGATTAAAGTTAATAAGAAAGACAGAATGAAACCCATCTGCTGATCCTGTGGGGTAGCAGATGGGTTCACGCATTCTTTGAGTTAGAAGCGAACCGCAGAGTGAATGGGCATGTAGTTCAGCGGACGCTCACCGACCGGAGTCCCAGACTGCAGCGCGTCGATGATGGTGTTGTTTCCAACGTAGATTCCCACATGGGAAGCTCCACCATAGAAAGCCACAACGTCGCCGGGCTGAAGATCAGAGAGCGGCACGGGGGTTCCGGCAGCAGCCTGAGCTTGGGAGGTACGCGGGATGTGCTTACCAACTTGCTGATGTGCCCAGTAAACCAAACCAGAGCAATCGAAAGCGTCAGGGCCAGCTGCGCCCCACGCGTAGGGAGCGCCGATCTTGGAACGTGCTGCATCCACGATGGCATTTCCGGAGGAGGTCTGCGAAGCAGCGTTAGCAATGGCTCCCTGAATATCTACCGGAGCAGCCTGACCCTGGAGGGCAGGAACAAATTGCTCAACTCCGGGGACGTTGGCAACGCCCGGGATATTTTCCACATCGGCCTGGAAGTTAAGGCCGGTGCCCGGGATGGTGATGTCAGCAGCGTGAGCGGCTGGGTTAGCGAGAACGGTAGCGCCTACAGCGAGAGCGGAGGCGGCAGCCACCCGGCGGGTGTTGTTCAGGTTCTGGCGACGGTGCTTAGCCACGAGAGAAAACTCCAAATCTTCCTGTTCGCCTACCGGGTTAGCTGTCGGGTTGAAAGAAGGAAGACTTCTCTGCCTACTCCACGAACGTGCCTTCGCTCTCGTAGGAGACAAACCCCAGAAAACTATTCGGTTCCCCGGTTCCTATCCCCAGCTGTGTTTCCAGGGAATCAGATTCGGCTTTGTAGTTGTCGGTTCGATCAGCACGGCCCGGACCTGACGCTGTGGGACAGCTTCGGTGCCGCAATGTCTCGAATAGATTACGAAATCATTACAGCCTTGTCCAATCCCCACGCTAAAAAATTTCCCCCGCAAGCCTGTAATAAAGAAGAAATCGGTTCGATACCCAACTTTTTTCAAACCGTTATCATACCGTTACAGAAAGGGTGAACCTCAGGGCGTAAAGCAAAAAACCCAGATCTACCTGGGATGTTTTCACGCAACAACCCCAATATACAGTCATAGTGGCTGGCAGAAAAATCCTCATGCGCCTAATCCATCATTTAGGAATGTGACATTTAACACACTCCGATTTATGCACGGTGTATCGCACTTTAAAGCGCTAAAAAGGGTCCTCGACTCGATGCTTTTCCTTATCTCTATCACGTGAGTTCTCTACCCCATTTATCTACGCTAAGAGAAGAAGGCAAAAGAAAAACCCGCCCGGATCCTCTCCGCGGCGGGTTCCTTGTGACGAAGCGGGATGCTTCTTTTAGTCTAGATGACCGGATTTCCGATCGATGTCGCGATTCTGCTCTTGGAGCCGCTCGTACATCGCCTTCTCCTCGCGATGATTCTCGTGCTCAACATCTGCAGCACGGCGGGCAACATCCTCAGAATCTGGCTTCAGCAAGCTGCCACGTCCAGGCGCACCAGCGTAGCCTAGCTGATTCATTTGCTTCGGTACCGCTGCACCAGCATAGGGCAGAGGAATTGGGTGTCCATGGTCATCGACGGGCCCTAAGGGCTGATGGACCTCAATGAATGCACCATTAGGCATCTGCTTGATGATGCCGGTCTCAATACCGTGCTCCAGCACTTCCCGATCAGAACGCTGCAAACCAATGCAGATCCGATAGGTGATGAAGTAAGCCAATGGCGGAACAATAATCAAGCCAATGCGTCCCACCCATGTCATGGCATTCAACGAAATCTGGAAGTGGTAGGCGAACAAGTCGTTACCACCCGAAAGTGTCACCAAGAGGTAGAACATAATGGCCATAATGCCGATGCTGGTCCGGACCGGAACGTCGCGCGGACGCTGCAGCAAGTTGTGGTGGGCATCGTCACCAGTGATCTTCTTTTCAATGAAGGGATAGCTGATGAGCAGAATAACCATCACACCGCAAAGAAGAGCAACCCAGAATGCTGACGGTATGGTGTACCGGCCTAGATAAAGCTCCCACGCAGGCATAACACGGGCAACACCGTCAGTCCACAGCATGTAAATATCCGGCTGGGAACCAGCAGATACCTGAGCTGGATTGTAGGGACCTAGGTTCCAGATGGCGTTGATCGTCGTAACGCCAGCTAATAGGGCCAGGAATCCGGCGGTGAGGAGACCGAAGGCGGCACCTTTCAGCGCGAAGACCGGCATAATCCGTACGCCAACCACGTTGTTTTCAGTACGGCCAGCGCCAGGGAACTGGGTGTGCTTTTGATACCAAACCAACGCGAGGTGCGCGGCAATTAATCCGAGGATGATACCGGGAACAATCAGCACGTGGGCAATGTAGAAGCGGTCGAGCATCAAGTCCGACGGGAAGTCTCCACCGAAGATCATCCAGTGCATCCAGGTACCCAGAACCGGGATACCGATGATGATGGCGGACATAATCCGAAGACCGACACCGGAGAGAAGATCGTCGGGCAGGGAGTACCCCATGAAGCCTTCAATCATGCCGAGGAGAAGAAGTACCACACCGATGATCCAGTTAGCTTCACGAGGACGCCGGAAAGCGCCGGTGAAGAATATGCGAGCCATGTGCACAGTCATGGAGACCATGAACATCAAAGCGGCCCAGTGGTGCATTTGTCGGATGAAAAGCCCACCTCGGACTTCGAAAGAGAGATTCAGCGCAGTCTCATAGGCTCGCGACATCTCCACACCACGCAGGGGTAGATAGTCCCCGTCGTAGATGACCTTCGTAATTGAAGGATCGAAGAAGAGGGTCAGGTACACACCAGTCAGTAGCAGAATGATGAAGCTGTACAGCGCAAGCTCACCAAGCATAAAGGACCAGTGAGTGGGAAAGACTTTATTAATCTGACGACGAATGCCAGCAGATGCTGTATATCGGGAGTCGATATTTTCGCCAATTTGCGCGAGTTTAGTGCTCATTAGGATTCACGCTCCCAGAAAGCCGGGCCCACAGGCTCAATGAAGTCGCCTTTCGCAACCAAGTAGCCTTCCTCGTCTACCTCAATAGGTAACTGTGGAAGGGCACGGGCAGCCGGGCCGAAGAGTGGCTTTCCGTACATCTTGGCGTCAAATTGCGACTGGTGGCAGGGGCAAAGAATACGGTTTGTTTGGGCCTCGTACAGCGAGGTGGGGCAACCGATATGGGTACAAATCTTGGAATAAGCGTAGAAGTCTCCGTAGTGGAAGTCCTCTTGTCCCTTACGCTCCACCACTTCTTGGGCATCCTTGTGACGGAGCCTAATTAGCATGACGGCGTTGCGAGGACCATGAATGGAGTGCATGTGCTCGGTATAAACATCGCGCTTAGGATCATGACGATCTTTATCGTTGACTAGTTCATCAGGAAGCGGGAATACCGTTTCCATTGACCCGGCGTCGAGGTCTTCCGGACGCATCCGAACCAGGCGAGCAATACCAGCAGTAGAAGCATGGGTCACGGCGTTGGGGTGATCCTTGTCGCCCTTTTCCAAAGCAGCAATCGCGCCGGTGTCGCGCCCCAAGTAGAGCTTGACGTTCTTGGACTTCAGGGTCCACCCGGAGGTCCACAGAGTGCCGTCGCCCTGCAGTCCTAACACACCTGGTTTCCAGGGATTCCGAATCATTCCACCCATCGGAAGAATAATGGCCAAACCAGCCAGGATGCCGGATGCACCCAACATACCGGCTAGAACCTTCCGACGTCCGAGGGTGGAGGTGGTCCAGGAATCATTCAGCAAGGCTGTGATAGTCCGACGATCAACTTCATCCGACGGGCCATCGTGGCGTCGCTGAACGGAGATTTCCTCCGGAACGATCTTCTTCACATAGGTCACCACTGCTAGACCAAGGCAGCCTATTGCTAAGGCACCGCAGACACCAAGCAATGGTGTGTAGAAGGTGTAGAGCCACATGCCATCAGCGCCGAGTCCCTTGTAGCGCCAGGGCCAGAATAGGTAGACGCCGAGGAATCCAATGGCACCGATGATGGAAAGAACTAGAAAAGTTCCGACGGCACGGGAAGCACGTTTGGAAGCCGGGTCATTATCTACCGGGAAACGCTCTTTCCGATAGGCAACCGTCACACCATCTAGTTCGGTGCCGAGCCGAGCAAGTTCATCATTGCTCATGCTATTTAGCTCTTGGGGGGTATAGTTTTTCTTCTCGTTGCTCATGAACGGGTTCCAATCCACATCGCAGCGGCGATCATGACGACAATGCCGACCAGCCACATAAACATGCCTTCGGCCACTGGGCCGAGTCCACCGAGGCTCCAACCACCTGGGTTCGGGGTCTCCTTAGAAGCCTTAATGAAAGCAATGATGTCTTTCTTCTCGTCTGCCGACAACTGGCGATCAGAGAACTTCGGCATATTCTGAGAGCCATTAACCATTGCTTGGTAAATCTCCTGCTCATTAGCAGGATCAAGGTAAGGAGCATACTTACCGGAGGAAAGAGCACCGCCACGTCCAGTGAAGTTGTGGCAGGATGCGCAATTCAAGCGGAAGAGGTCGGAACCGCGAGCAACGTCTGCCGGGTCAATGCCGTCTTTTTCACTGTAATTAGCACCGCGCAGAGACTCCATAGCTACTTGGCCGTTCTTGTCCCAAACAATGTCAGGACCGTTACCGTTTGCGGCCACATAAGCAGCGAGAGCAAGGGTTTGCTTCTCGGTGTAGCGAGGATCTTTCCGCTCAGCCTGGGCGTCATTCGACATCATCGGCATACGGCCGGAGTGAACCTGGAAATAGGTGGCTCCGGCACCCACCCCAATAAGGGAAGGGCCGCGCTGTTCTACACCCTGCAAATTAGCACCGTGGCAGGTAATGCACGCAGTGTCATAAAGGTCTTTACCTTCTTGGATCAAGCTCTGGTCATCCAGCTTCGCGTTGGCTACCTGAGGATCCGGAGTTAAAGCAGTAGCAAGCACGCCAGCACCAGTCAGACCGATGGTGAGAGCTACAGCTCCAGCAGCGGTCCGACGCGCCTTATGACGTGTCCTCGTCTTCTTCGCGTCCCGGGCGGCTGAGGATTCCGCCTTTCGGAACTTCCATGTGATATCCATCTTTTACCTTTGGATTTCGAGGTTGATTCTGGCTAGTTTTCGGGTCGATCGGATCGAACTGGTCTAGTGGATGATGTAGACGATGAAGAACAGGCCAATCCAAATAACGTCAACGAAGTGCCAGTAATAAGAGGTAACCATCGCAGCGGTTGCTTGTGCTGGCGTAAACTTCGCCTTCGAGATACGAAGCAGGAGAACCAGGAACGCTAGCACGCCGGCAAGGACGTGAGCTGCGTGGAACCCTGTCGTAATGAAGAAGACTGAAGCAAACACAGAGCTTGGAATAGTAACTCCGTGCATAACTAGCTCGGTGTACTCATACATCTGCATTGCCAGGAAGATCACACCAAGCAGAATGGTTAACACGTACCATCTACGAAGTCCGAATACGTCACCCCTTTCAGCTGCGAAGACGCCGAGCTGGGAAGTAACTGAGGAAGAAACCAACACGACCGTGATTACGAAGGCGTACCACGGGTTCAAGTGTTCGGTTTGCTTCGCCCAATCGCCTTCCTGACCATTGGCGCGAGAGGTAAACCACATCGCGAACAGCCCGGCGAAGAACATCAATTCCTGAGACAGGAACACGATTGTCCCCACACTGACCATGTTCGGTCGGTTCAGTGCGGCGACACGTCGTGGTGCTGCCATACCTTGGTTTGAAACTGCGCTCGTCACGTGTTCTAGTATGACCGTCTTCGTCGTGGAAGTCACTTCACCACCCCCTTAATTCACAGCATTTTTTGAACTGTTTACCTGGGCTTTTCTCTTTCTCCCTAAGAAACTTTAAAAATTTTGATCTTCTTGGGAACTTTTATCCGTGTTTATCCGACGGGGTATCCATGCAGGTCATAAGCATCTTCTCTATCACCCCTGCTATCTACCCCCAAAAGTAAAGCTTCTTCCTTCCGGTGAACTGCTCTTTTAGGGCAAAACTCAATGAGTTCCAGGAAGAGATGTATTTCACATTTTCACCGCTTTGCTTTTACCCAGGTGACATACTTTCGGTTGACCCCTCCCCTATAACCCACCCCGCCCTGCGCGGACATGGTCTCACAGGGTTTTCTTAACCCCGTCATGTGAGTGGAACGACAAAAACGCTGCCTCTCTTCACATTCAGAGAGACAGCGTAATGCGTGGACAGGTCAGGAAATACTTAGTGCTTTTCCTTGGGGAGACCGTACTGAAGGTTCAACATCGTGGTGGTGTAGATCAACAACACAGCACCCAGAATCAGCAACCACCAGTGCAGGAAGGCGATTCCTAAGCCCAGCACCATGATGGCACCAGCCATAGCTGCGGGCCAGATGGAGTGAGGACTAAAGAATCCGAGGGTTCCAGCCTTATCGGCAACTTCAGCTTCCTCCCAGTCTTCCGGCAAAACATCGCTGCGATTCGAGGTCAAGTGAAGGTAGCCGCCAAGCATAATCGCTAGGACGCAGGCAAGGATCAGTGCGACGGTGCCAGCCCATTCCAATCCACGCGGATTACCGCCGTCGCTAACCATGGTGGTTGCGAAGATGTAAATGACAGACATCAGCGCCAGGAACACCGCGGTTCCGTACATAATTTTTGCGCCAGGATTCATGAGTATTTACTCCTTCGCTTTTTTACTTGACCCCAGTTGGGTCGTTGATGTTGTTTCCATCCCTAGTATCCCGCAAGGAGCTAAAGGGATGAGTAGAGGTTGCAAACTTTGGCTGCCCAATGGCACCTAGAGCCTCGGAGTTCGGAGCATCTGGATGAGTCCTTCGATACTCAATGTAATCCTTGAACTTCTCCGGGCTTACGACCCGAACTTCGAAATTCATCATGGCGTGGTAGGTACCGCACATCTCCGCGCACCGACCTACGAATGCACCTTCCTTGTCAATCTTTTCAATTTGGAAAGTGCGCTCAGAGGAGTTCGCTTCCGGGTGAGCATAAGCGTCGCGCTTAAACAGGAATTCCGGCACCCAGAATGCGTGGGTTACATCAGCCGAGGCGAGATTAAACTCAATCGGAGTGTTGCTGGGGAGTACCAATACCGGCACTTCTTCGGTGCTTCCCACAGTCTCAATCTGGTCATACTTCAGATAGGACTTATCAGACATAGCCTTACCGTGGATGGGATTAACCGCATCTTCACCGGGGTTCACCGAGGCTTTTTCTGCCTGCTTGGTCCGAGTCTCGTCTGTACCTTTATAAACTTGTCCATCTGTGGTTAAGCTGCCGGCTACTTCTTCATAGCCAAACTTCCAGTTCCACTGGAAAGCGGTGACATCCACCTTAACCTGCGGGTTCTTATCTCTCGCAGTGACCTTATCTTGGGCCTGGACGGTGAAGAAGAACAGTCCCATGACAATGAGAATCGGGAGAATGGTCAGCACCATTTCCAAAGGAATGTTGTATTGAAGCTGACGCGGAAACTCTCCGTCGCCGCGCTTTTCAGCTTTCTTAGCATTCCACTTACCGAAGATGGCGTAGAGGAAGATCCCCCACATGATGATTCCGATGATCCAGGCGGTGACCCAGGTCCAGACCCAGAAATTGCCCATGCTGTGAGCTTCGGGGGTTATACCTTCGGGCCAGCCCATCCTGATGAAGTGAAAAAACTTATTGTCGGGCGCAGAGACATCACATCCCGTCATGCCCATAGCGGCCAGCGCAAAGACCCCGCCGAGGGCCATTGTGCGACCAACGCCACGCTTAGTTCGCTGTTCCACGTGTGTCTGCCTTCCTGTCCACACAAGAGTCTCAGAAACCCGAAGGTTCCTCCTAACTAGGGAGGATAGCTTATGTACCTGCATTTCCCATGATCACTCCCCCTAATTCGACGCCTCTTCTATCGCCTAATCTCACTGTTTTTTAAGGATCCTACAGCTAAATGGACGTCGCCCCGATATGCCTACTTCTTTAAGGTGTAATTCAACTCACAGCGTATCCATCGAAGGTTTACACCCATTTGTTCCCCCTCTTCTACCTACGCCTTTTCACTTGCGGTTTCCACACTCCTGGAAAACACCGTATCGTTAAAAGATCATTTCATCTTTCCGACCTCAAGGAGGAGCTGCGCAAGTATGTGCGGGTTTCTAGGAATTTTGACCGCCCATGGCAATGCGGAGGAGTTTGTATCTACAGCTCAATCTGCATTACCCATGATGCGCCATCGCGGACCGGATGATTCTGGAACCTGGCATGACCAGGACACAGTTTTCGGATTTGCTCGGTTGTCCATTATCGATATTGAGCATTCTCATCAACCCCTACTCTGGGGTCCTACCGATAACCCCGAGCGATATTTGTTGACTTTTAACGGGGAAATCTACAACTACGTGGAGCTGCGTGAGGAGCTTCAAGCTGCCGGGCTTGAATTTAAAACCTCGGGCGACTCTGAAACGATTGTCGCAGGTTTTCACCACTGGGGCGAGAAGGTCGTTGACCATTTGCGCGGAATGTATGCGTTCGCCATCTGGGACTCGGAAACTAAGGAACTGTTCCTCGCACGGGACCGTTTTGGCATCAAACCTCTGTATTTTGCGACGACTTCCGCTGGAACTATGTTCAGCTCCGAGAAAAAGTGCTTATTAGCCATGGCTGAGTTGATGAATCTAGGACTTGACCTTGACCGGCGAGCGATCGAGCACTATGTGGATCTGCAGTACGTGCCCGAGCCGGAAAGTCTTCACAGCCACATTCGGCGTCTGGAATCGGGATGCACCGCTGTGGTTCGTCCCGGGGAGACAGTCACGTCACGGCGATATTTCCGACCGCAGTTTCACACCTCCCCTGTCCCTGCCGATAAGGAACAGGCTTTATTCGACTCAATCGCGGACGCACTGCGAGACAGCGTGGAAAAACATATGCGCGCCGACGTCACCGTCGGTTCCTTCTTGTCCGGAGGAATAGACTCGACCGCTATTGCCGCCCTTGCGAAGACGTTCAATCCTAACTTGCTGACATTCACCACAGGTTTTGAGCGGGAGGGTTACTCCGAGATTGATGTTGCTGCAGAATCAGCCGAAGCCATCGGTTCAGAACACATAGTCAAGGTGGTCTCCCCCGAAGAATATGCCGAGGCTATCCCCCGCATCATGTGGTATCTGGATGATCCGGTAGCTGATCCCTCACTAGTCCCCTTGTACTTTGTGGCTCAGGAAGCCCGAAAACACGTCAAAGTAGTTCTCTCTGGTGAAGGCGCAGACGAGCTTTTTGGCGGTTACACCATCTATAAAGAACCACTTTCCCTCGCTCCTTTTGAGAAGATCCCAGATCCGCTCCGGCGCGGACTAGGGAAGCTTTCCACGGTCTTACCTCAAGGAATGAAAGGGAAATCCCTTCTTGAGCGCGGTTCCATGAGCATGGAAGAACGGTATTACGGTAATGCTCGTTCATTCAATTTCCACCAGTTGCAGCGGGTTCTTCCCTGGGCGAAAAAGGAATGGGATCACCGAGATGTGACTGCCCCTATCTACGCTGAATCTGCGCACATGGATCCGGTAGCTCGGATGCAGCATCTGGACATGTTCACCTGGCTACGCGGAGATATTTTGGTGAAGGCAGATAAAATCACCATGGCTAACTCCCTGGAGCTCCGCGTCCCCTTCCTTGACAAGGAAGTGTTTAACGTCGCTGAAAGTATCCCTTATCAGCTAAAGATTTCGCACGGTACTACGAAGTACGCCTTGCGGAAAGCGATGGAACAAATTGTCCCACCACATGTTCTTCACCGACGTAAGCTTGGTTTCCCCGTCCCGATGCGCCATTGGCTCGCTGGCGATGAACTTTTTGGATGGGCCCAAGACACCATTCGAGAATCTCAAACCGAGGACATCTTTAATAAAGCTGCGGTAGAAGAAATGCTCAAAGAACACCGTGACGGGGTTAGTGACCACTCTCGCCGGTTATGGACAGTTTTGGCATTTATGATCTGGCACGGGATTTTTGTAGAAAAGCGCATCAACCCAGCCATCGAAGAGCGCGACTACCCGGTCAATATCTAAGCCAAGGGATACGTCGAGCTTCCTCATTAAGAAAACCCGGCCCTAGCCCTGCAGTCTATTCGACTGGGGCACAGAAGCCGGGTTTTATCACTGCATACGGACTCGGATAGCTGAGCCTATGCGTTAACGTCACCTCAGCAGGATTTAGTTAAAGGAATCACCACAAGCACAGGATCCGGTTGCATTGGGGTTATCAATAGTAAAGCCCTGGGATTCAATGGTGTCGGCAAAGTCAATGGTGGCTCCCATCAAATAGGGTGCGCTCATCTTGTCGACGACAAAGCGCACACCGCCGACCATTTCGGCAATATCTCCATCAAGCTCGCGGTCATCAAACAGCAATTGATAGCGCAGGCCAGCGCAGCCTCCGGGCTGGACGGCAATCCGCAATGAAAGGTCATCGCGGCCCTCCTGATCCATCAGCGCCTTAGCTTTGGCTGCAGCTGCTTCGGTGAGAATAACGCCGGTGCCCGTTGAGGGAGCAGTCATCTGGTTCTCCTTCTCATCACAAGTT
Organism: Corynebacterium poyangense; assembly: GCF_014522205.1. Lineage (NCBI taxonomy): Bacteria > Bacillati > Actinomycetota > Actinomycetes > Mycobacteriales > Corynebacteriaceae > Corynebacterium > Corynebacterium poyangense. The sequence continues at coordinate 1,711,176 of NZ_CP046884.1, forward strand.
CCAACAAAAATTGCGCAAAAGCATCGTGTTGAGACGATGGTACTCTTTTCCTTGAGACAACACGGGGAGGGTGTAGCTTATTCCCCCGCATCGTGGTTATGTAGCCTATATAGCGTGAAATTCCCCTGGCAAAAATCTCAAGATTCTGAATCCGTCGCAGACGGAAGCTCTTCTGCGGCTTCAGCAGCGCATGATAAGCATTCTGCCAATGAAGCAGCTACACCGGAAGAATCCGGAAAATCTGTCCCCAAGGGTTATACCCCGCCGAAAGGCCGTCCCACTCCGAAGCGCCGCGACGTCGAAATCCAACGAGGTGTCCGTCGCTCCTCTGAGCGCACACTGAGCCCCAAAGCGGCGAAGGAGCAGCGCAAGAAGCTCAAAGAATCCATGACGAAAGAGGAGTGGAAAGAATACCGCGCTAAAGAACGAGAAAAGTCTCGCACGGCTCGGCTGGAAGCTCAGCAGCGAATGGATGCCGGCGATGAACGTTATCTTTTGGCCCGAGACAAAGGGGAGGAACGTCGCTTCACCCGTGACTGGATTGATTCCCGGCGTTTCCTCAATAACTTCTTTATGCCTTTTGCCCTGTTGATCCTTATTGTTCTTTTTGTGGGAAACTGGGCCCCCAAATTCGCCTCCGTTATCTCTACCCTCACCATGGTTGTCCTGGTGATTTTCTTTGTCGAGGGCATGGTTACCGGCAGGCGCGTTAATAGTGCGGTGCGTCAGAAATTCCCCGGAACAACTGCTACTGGATTTGGGCTAGGTTTCTATGCCTTTAGTCGAATGACTCAACCCCGACGTTGGCGTTCTCCCCGCCCACGGGTCAACATTGGAGACAAGGTTTAATCATGTCTGACCTGGAATTTCCCCGCATTCCAGAACTGGACTCCTCGGCCATGACCGCTACCGCCGAGGCGTTACGTCACCGCCCCCGCCGACTAGGCCATCTTGGCTTTCTTTCTCAAGCACTAACCTGGTGGGCCGGATGCACCTCCGCTATCCCCCTTAACCTGATACAACACCCAGCCCTGGTAGTTTTTGCTGGAGCCACCGACATTGAGCCCCAACAAGTGTCAGACCAACCGGCTGGAAGTGTGAATGAATCTCTTGCCGAATTAGAGTCCGGGGCAGGCCCCTACCAGCTACTGCGGGGAGATACCCAGCTTGAGGTAGTGGATTTGCAGGATCACCCGGTTCCAGATTTCACCCGCGCCGATACCTTAGGGCCACACAATTTTTCCGACTTCTTTCGCAGGGGCCAAGATCAAGCTGACGCTCTTATCGATAGCGGCTGTGACTTGTTAATCCCCGGATCCGTGGGCGAATCTGACCTGGCTGTGGCGGCGACACTCATCGGTGCTTTGTCTCGCCGAGAACCGGTGAGTCTCTTTCGCCTCGGCGATGATCCCGAATTGTGGAAACGCCGGGTCGAGGTAAGCCGTAATGCCCTATATCGGGTGTTTTCCAAAGGTCTTCGGGCAACCCAGCGTCCACCCGCAACGACCCAAGCACAGTGGGCGAAGTATCTGTGCGAAAAACTAGGCTCTGCTACCACTGCGGCTCTTAGCGGGTTTTTCTGCCAGACGGCCGCCCGACGAACCCCGGTGCTTTTCGATGGCCCACACTGCGCGACTGCAGCGCTGATCGCGGAACGGTTATGCCCGGGTACTCGACTGTGGCTCCAGCTAGCTCAGTCTTCTGCGGAACCCATGATGGAGAGCGTTGCTGAGGAATTAGAACTCCAGCCGTTGATGATTACTGGCACTGATTTACCGGAGGGGGCAGCCTCGCTCATGGCGTTGCCTCAACTCCAAGCGGGTATTTCCTTAGTCCGAGGTGATCGGATAGATCAACCCCAGGTATAGCCCCAAGCTCAGTCACCAGCTTGAGGCTAGGTATCGGTAGTCTTAGTTTCCGGCTGGGACCAAAGTTTTCACCCAGTTATGCGGGTCTTCGGCTTCTCCCCGCTGGATAGCGGTGAGCTTCTTACGCAGATCCATGGTGACCGTTCCTGGCTCATTGTTATTAATGACAAATTCACCATGAGCTGAGCGAACCACTCCGACCGGGGTGATAACCGCAGCGGTGCCGCAGGCCAAAGCCTCAGTCATCGCTCCACTGCGTACGTCTTCTTCCCACTCGGACACTGAAATGCGACGTTCTTCAACTTGATAGCCCTGGTCTTCAGCTAATTCAAGAAGCGAAGCTCGAGTCACTCCGGCCAATAGGGACCCGGAGAGTTCCGGAGTCACGACCCGAGCACTATCCCCGTGGCCGTAAACAAACATGAGGTTCATGCCGCCCATTTCCTCGATATAGCGATGCTCCAAGGCGTCGAGCCACACCACCTGTTCACACCCTTTTTCCTGGGCCTGCGCTTGGGCTTGTAAGGAGGCGGCATAATTGCCGGCGCATTTTGCCGTACCAGTACCTCCGGGTGCGGCACGAACGAAATCCTCGCACAACCACACACTGACCGGTTTTATTCCGCCGGTGAAGTAGGCCCCCGCCGGTGAGGCAATGACAATAAATCGATAAGACACGGAAGGGCTGACACCCAACGTGGCCTCGGTAGAAATCATCAGCGGGCGAAGATAAAGTGATGCTTCCCCACCAGCCGGCGGAACCCATTGAGCATCAACGCTTACTAGTTGGCGCAGAGATTCGATAAACAAGTCCGTGGGCAATTCCGGCATCGCTAAACGTTGCGCTGAGCGTTGCATCCGCTGAGCATTTTGCTCTGGCCGGAATGTGGCAATATCGCCATTCGGTTGCCGATAGGCTTTGATTCCTTCGAAAATTGCCTGACCATAATGGAACACACTGGTTGCCGGATCCAACACCAAGGGCGCATAAGGCTCAACGCGCGCATTATTCCAACCATGCTCGCGATCCCAATCAATCATCACCATGTGGTCGGTGAAGTATCGACCGAATGCTGGGTTAGCCAGAATCCTCTCGCGTTCCTCATCACTCGTGGGGGTGGGGTTTGTCGTGATATCGAAGTTTAAGGAAGCCATAAACGAACGATACACCCAGCCGTTGAGCTTCCACTCGGCGTAGGGTGCCTAATGAGGCGGTGACACACATTTCATCCAACACCGCTATCCTTGGCTCCACAGAAACATAGTTAGGATTTTTGGAGGTCTTTGCTTTTATGAGCCCATCGGTTTCCTTGCCAGTTCGCACTGAATTGCCGGATATTGAACTAGTAAAAAAGCTCCCCAAGAATGCTGATGCATTACTGGTTCCTATTTTTTCCGAGAACGAAGGCGTCGAATTTCCCGTTTGCCCTGCTATCGATAAGAAAACGACAAAGGAATTACTGTCGCAGTTCAAAGCTGTAGGGGCGAAAGCAAAAGCGGGAGAAATCACCAGAATTCCGGGGGTGGAGTTGCCGATCATCGCGGTGGGGCTGGGCGCCGCAGACGAGGTTGACGACGAAAAAATCCGTCGCACAGTGGGAACAGCAGCTCGGAGTCTCAAAGATCTTGAGCACGTGGTGGTGGCTTTCGGGGCTTTAAGCACACGTGCGCTGGTGGAAGGGTTGTTATTAGGTTCATATAGCTACCCTGGGTTCCGGGGCGCTAAAGCAGACGATCAACCAACGAGAGTTTCTTCGTACAGTGTGATTGCAGATCCCAAAACAGCGAAAGAAGAGTTTGTCGCGGCGCATATTACGGCGGAAAGCGTCTGCTTGGCTCGCGACCTCGTCAATACGCCTTCTTCTCACCTGTACCCGGAAACCTATGCGGCTTTCCTGCAATCAGAGGCCAAGAAATGTGGAGTCGACGTCGATGTCCTCGATGAGAAAGCTCTGGAGAAAAAGGGGTTCGGCGGGATTCTTGCCGTGGGGCAAGGTTCTGCTCGTCCTCCTCGGTTAGTCCACTTGCGGTGGAGCCCCCGCCATGCCAAGAAGAAAGTAGCGATGGTGGGTAAAGGAATCACTTTTGATACCGGCGGAATTTCTATTAAGCCCTCACTCCACATGGAAAACATGATTTCAGATATGGGAGGGTCTGCCGCGGTGGTAGCCACCGTTTTCGGTGCTGCTCGACTCAATCTCAATGTTGAAATCAATGCTTTTGTTGCGTTGGCAGAAAATATGCCCGACGGTAATGCGATCCGACCTGGGGACGTTATCACCCACTATGGCGGTATTACGTCGGAAATTCTTAATACCGATGCCGAGGGACGCTTGGTTCTGGCAGATGCGTTGGCTCGAGCCAGTGAAGATCACCCGGACTACCTCATTGAAACGGCAACCCTAACTGGCGCCCAGATTGTGGCTCTGGGTGTGCGTACCAGTGGGGTGATGGGCAGCGACGAATTCCGTGACCGGTTAGCCGAAACTGGGCGGAAGGTTGGAGAACCGGCGTGGGCTATGCCGCTTCTGGAAGAACACGAAAAAACTATTAAGACCCCGGCCGCTGATATCCGCAATGTCGATAACACTCGTCATGGTGGAATGCTGTACGCCGGTACCTATTTGTCTAAGTTTATTGGCGATGGGATTGAATGGGCGCACGTAGATATTGCCGGCCCCTCCTTTAATGAGGGGAGGCCCGACGGCTATCTGCCGGTCCGAGCCACCGGTGTTCCAGTACGCACTTTCTTGGCGGTACTAGCTGACATCGCTGAGCAAAACTAGCCCATCGTTGTGCATGTGGACTGTGATCCATGTGCACCGCCCACACACCTAAACTTCCGCAGCACAATAGTATGGTGTAAGGATGCGCACTCCCCGTTCGCTGCCGACGGGTAGGCTCGTGGGAAAAGCAACCATATAAAACTTACGCGATAATCTGAGGAGTCTTCTATCATGGCGTTCTCCGTTGAGATGCCCGAGCTGGGCGAGTCTGTCACCGAGGGTACGATTACCCAGTGGCTCAAGGAGGTCGGTGACACAGTAGAGCAGGATGAACCCTTGCTCGAAGTCTCCACTGACAAAGTTGACACCGAAATCCCTGCCCCTACCTCTGGTGTTTTGCTTGAGATTAAAGCCGAGGAAGATGACACCGTCGACGTCGGTGAAGTGATAGCCATTATTGGTGATAAAGACGAAGCCTCTCCTGCTCAGAAGGACTCTCAGGAACCTCAAGAAGAGGAGGAATCATCCGAGGATTCCGCTGATAGTTCCGCTGCTGACGACTCCGGTGACGCCACCGACGTCGAAATGCCTGAGCTCGGCGAGTCCGTCACCGAAGGCACCATTACCCAGTGGCTTAAAGAAGTAGGCGACAAAGTCGAGGTTGACGAACCTCTCCTGGAAGTTTCCACCGACAAAGTTGACACCGAAATCCCGTCCCCCGTCGCCGGTACTCTCCTCGAAATCCTCGCCGACGAAGACGACACCGTCGACGTAGGCGAAGTAATCGCCCGCATCGGATCCGGCTCCGCCCCCAAGAAGGAAACCCCCAAGAAAGAAGAAGAGCGGGATATTCCTTCTGAGGAAGCTATCAAAGAAGCTGAGTCCAAAGACAGCAATGACACCGTCGACGAGGCTAAGGATTCAGCTGATAGTTCCGCTGCTGACGACTCCGGTGACGCCACCGACGTCGAAATGCCTGAGCTCGGCGAGTCCGTCACCGAAGGCACCATTACCCAGTGGCTTAAAGAAGTAGGCGACAAAGTCGAGGTTGACGAACCTCTCCTGGAAGTTTCCACCGACAAAGTTGACACCGAAATCCCGTCCCCCGTCGCCGGTACTCTCCTCGAAATCCTCGCCGACGAAGACGACACCGTCGACGTAGGCGAAGTAATCGCCCGCATCGGATCCGGCTCCGCCCCCAAGAAAGAAGAGGCCCCGAAGGAGGAAGCCCCGAAGGCTGAAGAGCCGAAGAAAGAGCCCAAGGAAGAAAAGGCTGAGCCGAAGGAAGATTCAGCACAGTCTGCCAAGGTCCCTTATGTCACCCCCTTGGTTCGTAAATTGGCCGATAAACATGGGGTTGATCTCACTACTATTAAGGGCACTGGGGTTGGCGGACGCATCCGTAAACAAGATGTCCTTGCTGCGGCTCAGGGAGAAGACGCTGAGAGTGCGGCTCCGCAAGAATCTGCACCGCGGTCTGCTGCTTCCACTAAGTCGGTAGATCCGGAGAAAGCTAAACTGCGTGGAACCACCCAGCGAGTCAACCGAATCCGCGAAATCACAGCGAAGAAGACTGTGGAGTCTTTGCAAACTTCCGCTCAGCTCACCCAGCTGCATGAAGTAGATATGACTCGGATTGCCGAACTGCGTAAGGCTCATAAGCCAGCCTTCAAAGAGAAGCATGGTGTGAATTTGACTTACTTGCCTTTCTTTGTGAAGGCTGCAGTTGAGGCTTTGGTTTCTCATCCCAACGTCAATGCGTCCTATAACGCAGAGACCAAGGAAATGACCTACCACGAGTCAGTGAATATGGCGATTGCCGTGGATACCCCGGCTGGATTATTAAGCCCAGTTATCCACAATGCTCAAGATATGTCTCTTCCTGAACTAGCTAAGGCAATTGTGGATCTGGCGGACCGGGCGCGCAATAGCAAGCTCAAGCCGAATGACTTAGCGGGCGGAACTTTCACCATTACCAATATCGGTTCGGAAGGAGCACTATCCGATACCCCGATTTTGGTTCCACCACAGGCTGGAATTATGGGGACTGGCGCTATCGTTAAGCGACCGGTAGTTGTCACAGATGATGGGATCGATTCCATCGCTATCCGTCAGATGGTGTATTTGCCGCTGACCTATGATCACCAAATTGTTGATGGTGCTGATGCTGGCCGGTTCATGACCACGATTAAAGATCGTCTAGAAACTGCCAATTTCGAAGGAGATTTAGAGCTTTAATCGCCTTATCTCATGACTAAATGCCGTGGCCATAAGTTCTGTATAGGGGCTGTGACCACGGCTTTTTCAAGCCCTATTCGGAAAAATGCGGACTAGAACACCAAAGCACGTCTTCGTGGCTCCTCACACACTAAGGTGGAAGGAGCAATCATCCACTTTCGGATCACAGACATGTCCGCTGAACGCACAAAGGAGCTTTTGCGCTCATGACTCTTAGCCCTATCCAGGACCCCGCATCCTACCTCGCTCGGCATATCGGCCCGGACCAACCCGAGACCGAAAAGATGCTATCCGCACTTGGGTATAAGGATTTAGATTCCCTTCTCGACGCCGCCGTCCCCGCTGGAATTCGAGAAAATGGTATCCCTCACTTAGCCCCTGCGCTCAGCGAGGCCGATGCCCAACAACGCCTGCGAGCATATGCTGATCGCAATAAAGTTCTTCGGTCTTACTATGGACAGGGCTACTATGACACGATCACGCCTCCGGTGATCCGACGTGGCATTCTCGAAAATCCTGCCTGGTACACGGCCTATACACCGTATCAGCCAGAAATCTCTCAAGGCCGCCTTGAAGCTCTCCTGAACTTTCAAACGATGGTTAGTGAACTTACCGGCCTGCCCATCGCCAACGCCTCGCTACTCGATGAAGCATCCGCCACGGCAGAGGCCGTTGGGCTCATGTCTCGCGCCAAGCGAAAGGGACGTCGCGTTCTTCTTGATTCCCGACTTCACCCTCAGGTACTCAATGTGGCGACAAAACGCGCCCAGGCTCTAGAACTTGAGGTCGTCACCGAAGACCTCTCCGCAGGTCTTGTGGGTGAAGATCTCATTGGTGTGGTCTTAGCTTATCCCGGCACAGAAGGCGATATTCAAGACCTCCGCCCCATTATCGACGCCGTACACGAACGAGGCGGATTAGCAACCGTCGTCACCGATCTCCTAGCATTACAGCTTCTCGAATCACCCGGTGCGCTAGGAGCAGATATTTCGGTCGGTTCCTCTCAGCGCTTCGGCGTACCGCTCTTCTTCGGCGGCCCCCATGCCGCCTTTATGTCAGTCACTGAACAATTAAAACGCCAATTACCTGGCCGTTTAGTTGGCGTTTCGGTTGACGCCGAAGGAAATCCAGCGTATCGCTTAGCCCTTCAAACTCGGGAACAACATATCCGCCGCGAACGGGCTACCTCAAATATCTGCACCGCTCAAGCTCTTCTCGCAGTCACCGCCTCCATGTATGCGGTGTATCACGGCCCTTCCGGTCTTAAAGCAATTGCCAAACGAGTTCATGATCTTGCCGCTTCTTTCGCGCAGGCCCTAGAAACTGTCCCTGGGGTTTCTCTTCGCCATGACTCCTTCTTCGATACCGTCACCGTCAACGTCCCAGGGCGGGCAGAAGAAATCCGCGCTACTTTAGCTCAAGCTGGGTACTTGATTCGAATAATCGACGCAGATACTGTCTCAGTGTCCTTTGGGGAATCAGCAACCTGGGGCGACGTCAGCGTCTTGGCTGATGCCTTCGCCTCTGGTTTAGTGGTCCCGACGCCTTCCTCCGCTACTAGCTCGCGGATTCCAGAAAATATCCAGCGCTCCACCCCCACCTTGGAACATCCCATTTTCTCCTCGGTACATTCAGAAACACAGATGTTGCGCTACATGCGGCTACTTTCTGACAAGGATCTAGCTTTGGATCGCACCATGATTCCGCTGGGGTCATGCACCATGAAATTGAACCCCACCGCAGGTATGGAACCTATTAGTTGGCCTGGTTTTGCCGACATTCACCCCTACGCTCCAGAAGAGTACACCCAAGGGTGGCGGGAACTTATTGTAGAGTTAGAAGGGTGGCTAGCCGAGGTTACCGGCTATGCCAAAGTATCGGTTCAACCAAACTCTGGTGCCCAAGGAGAGTTGGCTGGACTATTAGCCATCCGCGCCTATCATGTCGCCAATGGTGATAGCCAGCGAGATATTTGCATTATTCCGCAATCTGCCCACGGCACCAACGCCGCCTCGGCTGCCCTAGCGCATTTGCGGGTCGTCGTCGTTGCGACAGCCGCCGATGGCAGCATAGATCTTGATGATTTGGAAGCCAAGCTAGCAAAGCACGGCGATCAAGTTGCAGCCGCTATGATCACCTATCCTTCCACCCACGGTGTTTTCGAAGACACGGTTCAGACTGTGTGCCGTCGAATCCACGAAGTTGGCGGACAGGTCTATATCGATGGGGCAAACCTGAACGCCTTAGCTGGCCTTGCTCGTCCTGGTGTTTTTGGCGGCGATGTCTCTCACCTCAATCTCCACAAAACCTTCACCATCCCTCATGGTGGTGGTGGACCCGGTGTTGGGCCGGTTTGCGTGGCAGAACATCTCATCCCCTTCTTGCCTGGGGATCCTAATCAAGCTAACTCTGGGGCAATCTCTGCTACTCAATTCGGCAGCGCCGGAGTGCTTCCTATCACCTGGGCATACTTGGCAATGACAGGTGCCGAGGGATTAGCCCAAGCCACCGCCCATGCCATCTTAGGAGCCAATTATTTGGCACACGGTCTCAAAGATTCTTTCCCGATTCTCTATACCGGAGCACAAGGCCTCGTAGCCCACGAATGCATTGTGGATCTGCGAGAATTAACGAAACAGTCAGAGGTCACCGCCGCTGATGTTGCCAAGCGGTTGATTGACTTCGGTTTCCACGCTCCTACCCTAGCGTTCCCCGTTGCCGGAACCTTGATGGTGGAGCCCACGGAATCAGAAGATCTCGCTGAACTAGATCGTTTCATCGAGGCCATGCGCACCATCCGGAAAGAAATTCAAGACATCATCGACGGCGCAGTGGCCTACGAAGAATCAGTAATCCACCACGCCCCATTTACCGCAGCCGCTATTGGTGCTGATGAGTGGAACTACTCTTTCAGTCGGCAAGAAGCAGCCTGGCCAGTTCCAGGGCTATACCGGGCGAAGTACTTCCCTGCTGTCCGCCGTATTGATGAGGCCTACGGAGACCGTAATTTGGTGTGCTCCTGCCCACCGCCTGAGGCTTTCGAGCTAGATCATCAAGACTAACTATTTTTACTTAAGGAGGACGACCTAGATGAGTCGAATCACCGCGCTTTATCAAGAACATGAAGCGGCTGGGGCAACTTTCACCGATTTCGGCGGCTGGACTATGCCCCTGAAATACGGCAATGAGCTTGATGAACATCGAGCAGTACGTACGGCAGCAGGTTTATTTGATCTCTCCCACATGGGAGAGCTCCGAGTGCGTGGACCAGAGGCGGCACGCTTTTTAGATCGGGCACTTATTTCTCAGTTGTCCGCTTTGAAAGTAGGCCGAGCTAAATACTCCATGATCTTGAATACCGACGGTGGGATCATCGATGACTTGATTACCTATCGTCTTGGCGAAGAAGACTTCCTGGTAGTACCCAACGCTGGAAATAAAGACGCGGTCTTGTCTGCTTTCACGGAGATAGCTGAGGGACTCAATGTCAGCATCGATGATGAAACTGAAACGACCACGCTTATCGCTGTTCAAGGTCCTTCCTCCGCGGAGTTACTCAAGCAACTCCTAGACCAAGACAGCGCCGCAGAAATTGATTCCCTTCGCTACTACGCATGGACAAAAGTGAGCTTCCTAGATGCCAAGCTCTCAGGGATGCACATTCTTGCGGCTCGCACCGGATACACCGGTGAGGACGGCTTCGAGCTGTATATCGCCGATAACGCTGAAGCCGCTCGCACCATTTGGTCTCTATTCCGTGAACTCGATGTGACGTGCTGTGGCTTAGCTGCACGCGATTCTCTTCGCCTAGAAGCCGGAATGCCACTGTATGGCAATGAGCTGACAACGACGACCAGTCCTGTTGATGCTGGGTTGAAAGTGCTCATTGCGAAAGAAAAGGATGAGCCGTTCCAAGGCCAAGAAGCAGTATCGGCACGGCCAGAACCACAGCGGGTACTCGTCGGACTTCAAGGGGAAGGTCGACGCGCGGCGCGCCACGGCGCAATCCTTTATGATGCTGCGGGCACTAAGGTTGGTGTGGTAACTTCAGGTCAGTTATCCCCCACCCTGGGGTATCCCATTGCCCTTGCTTACCTGGATAAAGAGCTAAAAGATCCGGGAAACAAGCTTGAAGCAGATATTCGTGGTAGGCGTTACCCATACGAAGTTATCGCGACGCCGTTTTATCGTCGTGATAAATAGTGTGAGTCTTAACCCCCTTCTCCCCGACCAGGAAGGCTGAAATTATGGCTACTTTGCCCGACAACTACTCTTATTCTGAGGACCACGAGTGGATTGACGCTCGGCCAGATGATGCAGCTGGAGCCACCGTCAAGGTGGGAATCACCTCGGTAGCAACCGAGCGCCTCGGCGAGGTTGTCTTCGCTGAACTCCCGGAAGTAGGAGACGAGGTGACCGCCGGTGAACCCTGCGGTGAAGTGGAATCCACCAAATCAGTATCGGACATTTTCTCACCGGTCAGCGGAACCGTCACCGCTGTTAACGATGCCATTCATGATGACTATTCGATCATCAACTCTGATCCCTACGGAGAAGGCTGGCTGTTTGAGGTCGAAGTTGAAGAACCCGGCCCCCTGATGGATGCCGATGACTACGCCGAAGCTAACGGTGTTGACTAAAACCGGCCGAACACCATCCGCCACAACCACATAGGCCTTAACTCCTCTCCTCCGGACAACTCAGGTTTCACCCCTGAAACTCCGGAGGATTTTTTACTTGTTATTCCCCCTTTATGCGCGCGATTGGCGTAGTGTAGGTGCATCATGACTGCTCCAAGAAAACCTTTCTTTCCAGCAGAGGAATGTATCCGCGCTGTAGGCGACGCCGAACTGGACATTCAGAAGCTGGGAATAGTTGATTACCTTGATGCCTGGCACCTCCAAGCTGATTTAGCTGCTCAACGCGCTAAGGATGACATCCCCGACACAGTCTTAGTATTGGAACATCCCAATATCTATACTGCCGGCAAACGCACCCAACCAGAAGATCGCCCCACTAATGGGTTACCGGTCATTAATGTTGACCGCGGAGGAAGAATAACTTGGCATGGCCTAGGCCAGATGGTGGTTTATCCCATTATTAAACTTGCTGACCCCGTTGACGTGGTTGATTATGTCCGACGCCTGGAAGAGGCGTTGATTTACGTGTGCCGCCAGGTCGGCCTAGACCACGCTGGACGAATTGACGGCCGTTCCGGAGTGTGGCTACCGGCTGACCACGACCGTCCTGACCGCAAGTTAGCTGCAATTGGTATTCGTATTACTCGCGGCGTGACAATGCACGGTGTAGCGCTGAATTGTAATAACACCTTGGAGTACTACCACCATATTGTGCCCTGTGGGATTTCCGACGCCGGGGTGAGTACCCTCAGCGAAGAACTACAACGAGAGGTCAAGGTAGATGAGATTGCGGATATCTTCCTTCACGCTCTCCGGGAAGTGCTGAGCGGCCGGATGACAGTGGCCGATCATACGTTAGGCTGTGCCCCAGATCCCTGTAAGGGACTGCCCCGTCGAACCTAGATCCTGTGGGTGAGACCACCCCCAGGACGTAATATCAAACAACAAGGTAGGTAGGCTGTCGGACGTGACTATCGCACCGGAAGGACGAAAGCTGCTAAGAATTGAGCAGCGTAACTCCCAAACCCCTATTGAAAGCAAACCACGCTGGATTAAAACTGCAGTGCGGACTGGGCCTGAATACCGGGATATGAAAAACCGGGTTTCCGGGGCGTCGCTGCATACGGTATGTCAGGAGGCTGGCTGCCCTAACATCCATGAATGCTGGGAGTCTCGTGAAGCTACGTTCTTAATCGGCGGCGCCAATTGCTCCCGGCGATGCGATTTTTGCCAGATTAACTCCGCGCGGCCAGAACCCCTTGACCGGGATGAGCCTCGACGAGTAGCCGAAAGCGTCAAGGAGATGGGGTTAAACTACTCCACTATCACCGGGGTCACTCGAGATGATTTAGAAGATGAGGGCGCTTGGCTTTATGCCGAAGTCGTCCGCCAGATCCATCAATTGAACCCACACACTGGGGTGGAAAATCTGGTCCCGGACTTTTCCGGCAAACCCGACCTCTTAGCGCAGGTTTTTGAATCTGAGCCTGAGGTTTTTGCGCACAACCTAGAAACAGTTCCGCGGATTTTCCGACGTATCCGCCCGGCATTCCGCTATGAACGATCACTTGATGTCATCCGCCAAGCCCGAGACTATGGCTTGATCACAAAATCCAACCTCATTTTGGGAATGGGAGAAACCGCGGAGGAGATCCAATCCGCCTTGGTGGACCTTCACGACGCAGGCTGCGACATCATTACCATCACCCAGTATCTGCGCCCTGGTCCGATGTATCACCCCATTGATCGGTGGGTGAAACCCGAAGAGTTTATTGAACACCGGGATTTTGCGAAGGAAATTGGCTTTGCTGCAGTCATGGCTGGGCCTTTGGTTCGATCTTCCTATCGCGCCGGGCGGCTTTATGCTGAAGCGATGGCGTTTCATGGACGCCCGCTGCCGGATCATCTTCAGCACTTGGAAGAGACATCTCGGCAAGGAACGACCGCCCAGGAGGCTTCTACCCTGCTCGATAAATATGGACCTTCTGCGGAAACTCCGGTGAGTCCCGCAGGTCACGGGGCCGGACGTTCTTAACTAATTCTTATCACCTATCCTTAGGATCATGGCAGACGCGAAGAAGGCAAAAGCGGCCGATAAGGCCGCACGTAAAGAGGAACGTGCCGCAAAGAAGGCACGTCGCAAGCAAACCCGTAGTCAACTGTGGCAGGCCTTCAAACTGCAAAAAGAGCATGACAAAATGCTCATCCCGCTCATGCTGCTCTCAGTCATTGGCGTGGCTTTGGTGTTCTTCCTCGTGGGATTGTTGTGGAACGGCCAGTGGTTCATGCTCATTATGGGTATTGCCTTAGGTGTCATGCTGGCCATGTTCATCTTCTCCCGGCGGTTAGAAAACTCCATGTATGACCGGGTAGGAAATGAACCTGGTGCCGCAGCGTGGCGGCTAGAAAATCTCCGCAACAGCATGGGCGTGGTATGGCGCACGAAGACTGGTGTTGCTGCTACCACCCACATGGATGCTGTACACCGTGTGATCGGAATTCCAGGTGTAGTGCTAGTCGGAGAAGGCGCTCCCCACCGTCTCAAGCCGCTCATGCAGCAACAGCGGAAACGGTTAACCCGGTTGCTGGCTGATGTACCTATTCACGAGATTTATGTGGGTGATGGAGAAGACCAGGTTCCAGTAAAGAAGCTCCAAAATGCGCTCATTAAGTTGCCGCGGGTATATCGCAAGGACGATGTGTACGCTATAGCGGCGAAAGTAGAAGCCATGGACCATGTTGGGGCTAACCCGAACTCCCCAGCCGGTTTGCCTAAAGGCCCACTCCCTAAAGGCGCGAAAATGTCTGGGATGAATCGGCGAGCACGACGGATGAGCCAACGCCGAGGTGGCCAAAGTTAGCCGCTAGCGTCGTCTGAGTGTCCTAGCCCGCAGTATATACCCCCTTCCAGGAGGTAATGCGGGCTTTTTTTATTGGCTCAGTGACCGAATTGAGTAATGCAAAAAAGTTCTGGAAGATAAAGTATGTGGACTTCCTGATCAACAATGAGTTACTGGCGCTCACCGCCGTGATGGCAGTGGGGCTGGCACTGGGCAGAATCAAAATCTTCGGCCTTCGCTTAGGCGCAGCAGCCGTATTATTCGTGGGTTTGGGTCTTTCTACCATCGAACCTGAAATCTCTATTCCCGCAATTGTCTACGTCATTGGACTAGCGCTTTTCGTATATGCCATCGGTTTAGCGTCCGGTCCGGCGTTTTTTAGTTCTCTGAAGAAGACAGGCCTCAGGAATAATGCCCTGGCCTTATCGGTTATCTTTCTTACCGCGGTGGCAACTTTCGGCCTCGTAAAGCTGTTCGGCATTAATGCTTCCGCCGGTGCCGGTGCTTTTACTGGCGCTATGACAAACACCCCGGCGATGGCAGCGGTAGTAGATACCTTGCCGTCCTTAATTAAAGACACTGAGCAGCTTCATATTGTCTCAGAAATCCCGGTCATTTCCTATTCTCTGGCGTATCCGCTGGGCGTTTTGATTGTCATTGTGTCGGTGGCCTTAGGTGCGAAGATTTTCAATATTGATCACCGAAAAGAAGCAGAGGAAGCCGGCGTCGCTGAACAAGCGTTGTATAGCCACCTCTTGAAAATCACTCACCCCAACCCTCCTTCAGTTTTTGACATTCCCAAAGTGTTGGGGGTGGAAGTCATTATCTCCCGGGTTGAACGCAATGGGGTTCAGTTTGTCCCTGGCGCAGGTGAACGCCTTGATGTGGGCGATATTGTTACTATCGTTGGCCCTCAAGCTGACTTAGAAGTAGCCCAGCATGAACTTGGCGAAATCATCGAAGGAAACCCCTATCATGATGGGTCATTGGATTATCGACGTATCTTCGTCTCCTCCCCGGAGGTGGTCGGAATTCCGCTTCGAGTCTTGAGCCGAATGAAACCCGGGATGCTAATAACCCGGGTCCGCCGGGGCGATGATGATTTGGTAGCGAGCTCCGACATGACCCTACAGCTAGGTGACCGGGTCCGTGTTGTCGCTGAGCATGATCAGATCAAGAATCTCACTAAGTTTTTTGGCGACTCTTACAAGCGACTCTCAGACGTCAACCTTCTCCCACTAGTTCTGGGTCTGGTGCTCGGGATTTTACTGGGCATGGTGGCTATCCCCCTTCCGGGTGGAGCTGCGCTGAAGTTGGGTAATGCTGGGGGCCCGCTCGTCGTCGGACTAATCCTTGGCGCTATGACCCGGACTGGAAAGTTTCTTTGGCAGATCCCCTACGGGGCTAGCTTGACCATCCAACAGCTCGGTATGACGCTTTTCCTCGCCGCTATCGGAACCACTGCTGGTGCTGGGTTCCGCCAGGCGCTATCTGATCCTTCGTCGCTATCTATCATCGCGGCGGGAGCCATCATAACCCTTATAGTTTCCCTTTTTACGCTGGTCCTAGGCTACAAGGTTTTCAAAATCCCCTTTGGTGAGGTTTCGGGCATTTTAGCTGGAACGCAAACTCAACCGGCGGTATTAAGCTACGTATCTGAATCGGCTCGGAATGAACTCCCAGCCCGAGGATATACGTCGGTTTATCCCATCTCGATGATCGGCAAAATTATTGCTGCGCAGATGCTGGTGTTCTTGTTGATATAGCCCACCTCAGCCCAGGATGACGCTCGTTCCGGTGGCTCGATCATGAAGGCCACGTCCATCAGAATCCATAATCAAGGGTGGGAAGAGGAAGCTGGTGAACACCGAGCGTGCTAAGGCTCGGAGGAAGCCGACCCGAGTTCCGGGGACATCGGTGCGCGCAATCCCCATACCGAACAGGGCTTGGCCGGGAGTCCGAGCAAAAAGCCACCCGGTAAGGGTTCCCAGGATCGGGAAAAGAAGCCAGGTCGTTGTAGCAATGTCGCCGAAGAAATCGGTGTAACGAGTGATGATAAACGCCAGAGCCCAACAGATCCATTGATCAATGAAAATCCCCCCTACCCGTCGCATCACCGAGGCCAAAGATCCCGGTCCGGTTTTGGGGAGACCAAGTTTTTCTCCCGGCCACCGCCCTGGAGAATGGGGATCCTCATTTTCTCCAGGAATCTGTGGCCCTTCAATCCAGCTCCGCTTCCGATTTGCCATGTACCTCAATCTAATGGGTGCTCTCAATTGGGGCCCAATAAGGGGTGAGATGAGGGAAATATTGATCGAACTATAGAAAATGGGTTACACTGAATTTCGTACTTCATACTACTCGCCCTACAAGGAGAGACCATGGCCTTCACTAGCGCCGACGATGTACTTAAGTTCATCAAGGAGGAAAACGTCGAATTCGTCGATGTGCGATTTACTGACGTTCCTGGCATCGAGCAGCACTTCTCTATCCCAGCTTCTACGCTGGACGAAGACACCCTGGAAGAGGGCCTTGCTTTCGACGGCTCTTCTGTCCGCGGATTCACCACCATCGATGAATCTGATATGAGTCTGTTGCCGGATTTGGCCACAGCTCGGCTTGATCCTTTCCGTAAGGCGAAGACTCTTAATATTAAGTTCTTTGTACACGACCCTTTCACCCGCGAGCCTTTTAGCCGGGATCCGCGCAATGTAGCTCGGAAGGCAGAGGAATACCTGGCTTCCACGGGTATTGCTGATACGTGTTACTTTGGTCCCGAAGCTGAGTTTTATCTCTTTGATTCGGTTCGCTATTCAGCAGACATTAACCAGGCTTTCTACCACGTGGATTCCGAAGAAGGCTGGTGGAACCGTGGGAAAGAAACAGCTCTCGATGGCACTCCTAACTTGGGCTACAAGACCCGTCTCAAGGGCGGCTACTTCCCTGTTCCGCCTTATGACAAGACCATGAACATCCGTGATGACATGACTCGCAACCTCATGAATGCAGGTTTTGAGATCGAGCGCTTCCACCATGAGGTGGGCACTGGCGGTCAGCAGGAGATCAACTACAAGTTCAATACTTTGCTCCATGCAGCGGATGACTTACAGTCCTTCAAATACATCATCAAGAACACCGCAGCTCAAGCAGGTAAGGTCGCAACCTTCATGCCGAAGCCGCTAGCCGGTGACAATGGTTCGGGTATGCACGCCCACATGTCTCTGTGGAAAGATGGGCAACCACTATTCCACGATGAAGCTGGCTATGGTGGCCTTTCTGACTTGGCCCGCTACTTCATTGGCGGTCTGCTTGAACATGCTGGCGCAGTGTTGGCCTTCACGAACCCGACCCTGAATTCTTATCACCGCTTGGTTCCTGGTTTCGAGGCTCCCATTAACTTGGTGTACTCGCAGCGTAACCGCTCTGCTGCGGTTCGTATCCCGATCACCGGATCCAATCCTAAGGCCAAGCGCATCGAATTCCGCGCACCCGACCCCTCAGGAAACCCCTATTTCGGTTTCGCCGCAATGATGATGGCTGGTCTGGACGGCATTAAGAACCGGATTGAGCCACACGCACCGGTTGACAAGGATCTCTATGAGCTTCCTCCGGAGGAGGCCAAGTCTATCCCGCAGGCTCCCACCACGCTGGAAGCTTCGTTGGAGGCACTCGCTGAGGATAATGAATTCCTGACTGAAGGCGACGTGTTTACCGAAGACCTCATTGACACTTATGTGCAGCTGAAGTGGGATAACGAAATCATGCCGAATCGCTTGCGCCCCACCCCGCAGGAATTCGAAATGTACTTCGACTGCTAAGCCTTCCGCCTAGACCCGCTTGACCCCACCTTCTCTCCTCAGCTCAGAGGCTAAGGTGGGGTTAATTGTTATCCCTAAAAGATTGTGTAGAAGCATGGACATCCCAGAACAGTGGTCCCCTCTTATCAGCCCAGATGATGTAGCCTCACTCATCGGTCACCCTCGGCTGGTGATTTTAGATGCCAGCGTGGGAGATTATCGTCATTCCCCGGAAAGAATTCCAGGCGCCCTTGCCATGGATATTGATGGAGAATTTTCAGATAACTCTTCAGACATCCCACACACCATGGTCTCAGCGGAGAAGTTTCAGCAAGCAGCGAGGAATCTCGGCATCAATAATGACTCACTTATTGTCATTTATGACGCGCAGGGAATATTCTCCTCCGCCCGTGGTTGGTGGATGTTTAGGTCCATGGGATTAGACACCGTAGCTGTTCTTGATGGCGGTTTGCCTGGGTGGAAAGCAGCCGGATTGAGCACCGAGATCTCGTCTCAAAAACCAGAAGATAACCACGTCGAACCCCAACCTCGGGGCAATTTTCAAGCACACTACCACCCGGAGTTTTTCGTCGACGCCGCTACAGTTGCCCAGGCGCTTCGAGAAGAAAAAATAACTGTTACCGATGCTCGATCAACAGATCGATTTTTAGGAAGGATTCCCGAACCCCGGCCTGGACTGCGCCGCGGGCATATGCCGGGGGCTGTCAATATCCCCTTCCTTGATCTTCAAGATGACAACGCCATGCGACCGTCAACGGAACTAGCCAAAATTCTTGCCCCCTATATGGAAGGTCAAGACCAACTCATCGCTAGTTGCGGGTCCGGAGTCACCGCGTGTGTCATCGCCTTGGGAGCTACTCTCGCCGAGTGTGACAATATTGCGGTTTATGACGGTTCCTGGAGTGAGTGGGGCCGACCAGGGGATCTCCCTGTAAGCACCGAGGAAAGCCACTAGCCCGACGGCGCCTAGGTGGGCGTGTTCTTAGCGCAACATGCCCGGTAAACCACTATCTTGTCCTGTTGGCCTTAGCCATTATGACGAGCCGAGACAACCTGGACGTTAGCGTTTGGTTCGTTGAAAGAGAGCAAGACTTATGAACAGGAAAATGAGTGTTTCCATGAAACCTACAGCAAAGGCATGCACTAGTACGGAAGCTAGGGACATCTCCATTGAAGAGATGGCTGAAGAGTTAAACGTCAATAGAGAAAAGACTAGGGCCTGAGGGAAAAGACCTGCGATAGCCCCGATGATGCCGGATTTCAGGGATGCCAAGGCTGAAAAGCACAGCACGAGGCATATTCCGACTGGGATACTAAAGGAACGAAACCACATGGAGAGAAAACCCTGAAATAGAACGAGGGAAAATGATAGCGGGATAACTAGAAAGTTGACTCCTAGAAAGGCTAGGACCTGGGTGGGTTCTAGGCCTAGCACCAGATGGGCTGATAGGTAGGCTGAGACAACGAAGACTAGCTGCATGAAGGCAACGACGCTGGTGGCGGCTAGAGCTTTAGCCAGGAACAGCCGGAGTGGTGAATCGCTAAGCGCCTGAAGATGATGGAAATTGGATCCTTGGTGTTCATAGCGCCAGGATGTGGCGACAATCAGCGCTACACCCAGGCCAAAGAAGAATATGCCATAGAATAAGTTCATCTGCGAAATTGCCGAAGCCCAGGCATGGTCAAGTATCTGTTGGTTGGCATAGAAATTAACGCTTCCGGTGATTACCGCTAAAACTGGTAAGGGGATCGCTATTATCCAGGTAGCTGAACGTCGTAATTTGAGGAACTCAGCAAGAAACATCTTATTTGGCTTTCTCTTGAGAAGTGAGATAACTGCCCCAATAAAATAAAGCGATACTAGCTACGAAGTAGCCGAATATCCAGAGGTAGGGCGGATAAAGATAGACAGCGTCGAATGTATTTCCTTGCTCGGTGAAGATCACATGACTGGACACTGCAAAATATCCCCAGGGAATGAAACGGGCTAGTACATCCGGCAAGAGGAAGCCATAAATCCCCAGTAGTCCACCTAGCACTCCGATAGCCATGGAAATCAATTGATTTTCCCACCGAGACGCGCAAAGTATATGGAATCCAATAAAGGTCGTAGATACGAGGCAAATACAGACAATATTAGATAGCCAGAAAATGAGATTGAAGGACGACGTTACCCCTAATAACCTTCCCAGGAATAAAGCTGATAGATAATTAAAGATAACGAAACAACATATCACTATGGAATCGACCAGGAATTTAGACCACAGCAACCTCACGGTGCTTACTCCTGAGGTGACATTAAAAATCCAGCCATGACCTCGATGTTCCATGTCGATGGAGAGATTAGAGACAACCGCCGCGGTGATGGGTACGAGGAGAGCCAACACAAAATTAACGCTTTGAAGAAGCATAGCGTATTGGCCTTTTCCTGATGATCCGGAGAAATTAGCGCCGATCATGAGCCCCGTTAGTAGCGACATACCGAGCAGAATATAGGGGATTTTTAGCCGCTTTAGTTTTCTAAATTCTCTGACCATATTCACTGTAGAACCGCCTCCCCCGTCAAAGAAATAAATACGTCTTCTAGACTCTGAGTGGCCCGACGGAGCTCATAAACATCAACGCACTCTGATAGTCGACGGTTAATGACCGCAGCGTTTTCTAGGCTCACTCCCGATAACCGCAAGACGTCCTGATGGATTTCCCCGCCTACTATTGCTTGTGCCGTGGCTGGATCTGAACAACTGATGAGGAGATCGGGAGTAGAAGCTCCAAAAAGTTGTTTCTTGGTTCCTTCGAAAAGGAGTTTCCCGCCAGCAATGATCCCTAGATGAGTAGCCATTTTATTGATTTCATCAAGGAGGTGACTCGAAACCATAATGGAGATTCCTTGAGTACTGAGCTCAATAAGCAATTGGCGGATTTCTTCAATACCCGCTGGATCAAGGCCGTTTGTTGGTTCATCAAGAATAAGCACTTCAGGGTTTCGGGCCAACGCATACGCTATTCCCAACCGTTGTTTCATCCCCAAGGAATATTCTTTAACAAGTTTATCTCTCTGATTATTCAGTCGCACTAAACTGAGAGCTCGTTGAATATCTTTCTCTTTAAGATCTAACATATGCTGCAGAATTTTCAGATTTTCCCATCCCGTCAGATGGGCATATCCAGGAGGGGACTCAATCATCGACCCAATTGCCCGGTAATTACAACCCAGAAAAACTTTTCCTGAGGTTGGTCGGGTTAAACCCAAAATCATTTTCATCGTTGTTGACTTGCCGGAACCATTAGGCCCGATAAAGCCATAGATTGAACCTCGAGGAATATGCAAAGATAATGAATCCACTACCTTTGTTTTTCCGTACACCTTAGAAAGGTCTTCAGTGTAAATAACGTCTTCCATACCCCCTATTCTGTCCACACATAGGAGAAATAACCTCAGCCCTAGGGTTGATATTTCAATAAGTCATCAAGACTTATTCTTCCGCTTTTATACGCATATAACACCGCATGGACTCGATCCCGTGACTGTGTTTTCATAAGAATATGCCGAACATGAGTTTTGACCGTCGCTAAAGAAACACATTCATGGTCTGCGATTTCTTGATTATTAAAGCCTAAAGCTATGAGTCTTAAGATCTCTTCTTCGCGAGGCGTTAACTCCTCCGCCTGTGGGATGTCATGATAAACCTCCGGGGCAGTGGAATCCTTAATTTTGCGTAACAGCTTTGCGGTGATTTTGGGCGATAACACCGCGTGCCCGTCATGGACCGTGCGAATAGCAGTGAGCAGCTCCTCAGGTGGCGCGTCTTTTAAGAGATAACCGCTAGCTCCAGCTTCAATGGAACCCAGAATATAGTGCTGGTCAGCAAATGTCGTCAGCATAATTACCCGACACGTGGTAGGCAGAAACGAGATAGCTCGAATCCCATCGATATGCGGCATCTGAACGTCCATCAACACCACGTCAGCATGACGACAATGACAGGCTTGGTCCCCGTCGGCAGCTTGGAACACCACCTTCATATCTGGTTGGGAATCAATAAGGAGAGATATCCCGGCTCGTACTAGAGGTTGATCTTCAAAAAGAGCGACCCTAATCACCGAGTTCAACCTCCACGCGAAAAATTCCCTGAGTACTATCGATGTTCATCGTTCCACCTATTGCAGTTATGCGTTCAGATATTCCTTGAAGACCTAATCCCGGAGAGCTGTGGGCGTCGGATAGATAAGGATTAGAGGCGATGATTGTTATATTTTCCGCGCCGACGAATTCTAACGTTCCGCGCGGAGGGTTGCTATATCTCAGCATGTTAGTGATGAGTTCTTGAGTGACTCGATAGGCGGTAAAGCTTTTGACTGAGCTCAAGGAGCGCTCCTGCGATAAGCCAGTGACTATTATCTCAAGTCCCTGTTTTTCCGCCTCGCTAATCAGTTCTGGGATCTGCTCAAAACCAGGCGGGGCAGAAATCTCGCGAGGTGTATCCTCTCTGAGCGTATGTAACACCCCTCTCATATCGGCCAATGATTCGCGGGAAGTTTCCGAAATGGTTTCCAAGGCTTTCACAGCGACTTGCGAATCATGTTCAGCTGCGTACCTGGCACCATCTGCCAAGGCAATAACTCCAGTGAGATTGTGAGCGATAATATCGTGAAGCTCCCTGGCAATTCGCGTCCTCTCTTGAAGGGCGGCAGTAGCTAGTTGGGCTTCAAGAAGCTCAATGCGTTGATCTTGGCGCCAACGGATGACCCCTAGGAGATAAAAGAATCCGAGAATGATCATTGTTATCCCACAGAGAACAAGATCAACAATCCAATCCGTTCTTTCAATGGGACTATGCCCGCTGAGAATAGCGAAACTAACCCCAACCACTGACCAGATCAAAAAGAATATCCTCCGCTGCGAGGATGCAGCGGCAAGATAAATGGCATAGCAAGGAATAGGAGCAATAATGATTGTTTGATAATACGTAGGATCACATAAACCAGCGGTGATACTCAGTGCTATTAGCCCCAGGGCCCAATCTCGATAACGAGAATTTATCCACGGAAATGCCAGAAATAGTAATGCGGCTGAAAGAATCAGGAATCGGGTCAGGAGGGAATTGAGGGTCAAGAGATAGGTAATAGTAAACCAGAGGAGAATCCCTACTCGGACTACTTCTTTTACCCACATGGTTTCGAGGCTAACAAGAACGCTGCGGGTTATCCTCATCCCTGGGGATGATTGAAACCACGTTCTTCCGATCACCTCTTAGAGGTTTCTTTTGTGATAGCCCATCCGTGGCCGAAAACCCTGGGGGTGTTTCATCTGCGCGACGGCGTCAGCAATGACTAGACGAAAACGAGGCTTCATTGGAGGAAGTTGTGAGATCTTAAACCACCCAACATCAATGTTTTCGTCATCATGCACGCAAGGTTGTTCTTCCCCAACTTGGCTAAGACGAATCGCCGTATCAAGAAATAACGCCTGATCCCCGTTGGGATAGGTCACCGGCCCAACCTCTCCTACTCCTAAGAGGGCCTCGACCTGAGCTTCAATACCTGTTTCTTCCCATACCTCTCGTCGCGCTGTGTCGTCGGGTTCATGACCCGGTTCAATAATGCCAGTAATAGGCGTCCATTCCTCGGTGTCTTTTCGCTTCACCAGAAGCACCTCGGGTACTTCCCACACTGGGGAGCCAGGGGCGACGTCGCGAATCACTAGAGCAGTCACCCCACCCATATAGAGGAGATCGTGCCCTACTTTTTCCCGAAGCTCCACAACAAAATCTGGGGTCGGCATAATCCTTTATTTTCCCTTCTCACGCCTGCAATCAGATTCAGTTGGCGTTTCTTCTCCGCGCCTGGATTTTTGCTCCTCCGCCTCCCTGCGAATCTGCGCAGCAAATTCAGCCGGATCAAATTCGCTGGAATATTGAAACGGAGCAAATCTTTCCTGAGCCACGTATTATCTCCTCATCTCTACTGCTTACCTAGACCGCAGTGGTGTTATCGAACATCAGTTGCGGCAATGGAATCGCGGATAAACTTCTTGACCACTTCTGCATCATTCGGTAACTCCGTGACGTGACGAGGCCCGTCTAAAATCCCGGTAAATCGTTCCGGAACCACAGGTTCTTGAGAGGTAGCTTCAATAATCGTGTCCGCAAATTTCACCGGCAACGCGGTTTCTAAGCAAACTACCGGAGTATCAATGTCATCTATCCAGTCACGGGCGGCTTTAATCCCGTCAGCGGTATGAGGATCAACCACCACGTTATATCGTTTCACTACATCAGCGATGGTGGAGAGTCGATCAGCATGGGTGGACCGTGCAGATAGAAAACCGAATTTCTCGGTGATCTGCGGAAAAACCGGGTCATCGGCCAGTGAAAAACCTTGGTCTTTTAGCTGGGTTCCAAAAAGATCGGCGGTTCGATGTGCGTCGCGCGAAAGGACGTCGAAAATGAATCTTTCGAAATTCGAGGCCCGGGATATGTCCATCGATGGACTCGAGGTGGCCTGGGTTTCCGCACTGGACCTGGGGCGATAATGTCCAGTTTTGAAGAACTCATCTAAAACGTCATTTTCGTTGGTGGCGACGATGAGTCGGTCAATGGGCAAACCCATGCAACGAGCAATATGCCCTGCACAAATGTCACCGAAATTGCCTGTTGGAACTGAGAAACTGACTTGTTGTTCATTATTCTCAGTCACCTTTAACCAACAGACGATGTAATAAACAACCTGAGCCAGGAGACGCGCCCAGTTAATGGAATTAACTGCTCCGATCCGGTAGGTAGCTTTAAATTCGGCGTCAGAAGATACGGCTTTCACCACGTCTTGGCAGTCGTCAAAAACACCGTCAAGAGCGATATTAAAAATATTGGGATCATCAAGGCCGAACATTTGGGCTTGCTGGAAGGGTGTCATCCGGCCAGCAGGGGTAAGCATAAAAACCCTAATTCCGGTGCGTCCCCTCATGGCATATTCGGCCGACGACCCCGTATCACCGCTCGTGGCACCTAAAATATTCATAGTTGTTTGGCGACGGTTTAATTCATATTCGAATAATTCGCCCAGTAATTGCATAGCCATATCTTTGAAAGCCGCCGTGGGGCCTTCTGAAAGATGACCGATATAAATACCTTCGCCTAATTCCGTCACCGGAACAATTTCAGAATTGGCGAATTTGGGGCTGTGATATGCCCGGGCAGTCATCGCTTTAAGGTCAGATGCCGGAATATCATCAATAAAAAGACTAAGAACCTCTGCGGCCAAAGCGGCATAACCCTCCTGGCGGAGTAGATTACGCCAAGAGCTTAAGGTGGCATCGTCTAATTGAGGGTAGGTTTCAGGGAGGAAAAGTCCGCCGTCGGGGGCTAAACCGCCTAGCAAAATATCGCTAAATGTGTAAGGGGTCCGGGAGCTGTCACGAGTTGAAAAATAACGCACGCACCTAGCCTACAAGTGGGACGGGGTGTGGGGGTAAGTGCGTGCTTTTAGTGAGGACGTTGTGAAGCTCGATCCCCAGCGGCACGGCGGAAGAAAACCATCATCGTTATAATGACGAGGTAATAAAAATTTGAGAATAATTGAAGAAAGCTATTATAGTTCGGCTTTGTGTCCGCGGCATCTTCCCATTCCTCTTCAGAAAACAGCAATCATCTATCCCAGCCCTCCCCGCAAACAGCAGTGACCGGAAAAGCACTCATGGTGTGGGCTGCAGCCGTATTGCTCTACGTCATCGCCATTACTGGCCGAACCTCGTTCGGCGTGGCAGGAGTAGAAGCTATTCAGCGTTTTCATGTCGATGCCTCGCGGACTGCTGTGTTTACTGCTGTGCAAGTAGGGGTCTACGCCCTAGCGCAAATCCCCACTGGAATACTCATTGACCGTTTCGGGCCCCGCCGATTGCTCCTCTTTGGTGCTCTTTGCATGGGATTTGGCCAAATCGTGCTAGGTTTCAGCTCGTCCTATGGAGTAGCGCTTATCGCGCGAGTCCTCATCGGAGCCGGAGACGCCACCGCGTTTCTTTCAGTTATGCGCCTCTTACCGCTGTGGTTCCCCCTGAGAAAGACACCCATTTTTTCACAACTGTCGGCATCTATCGGCCAGCTAGGGCAATTTATTTCAGCCGTTCCTTTTCTTGCTCTTTTGCATACAGCTGGATGGACATGGTCTTTTCTTAGTCTCGGCGCAGTCGGAATTCTGGTAGCCATGGCAGCTGCGATTTTGGTTGATGATGCTCCGGATTCCGCCGACAACCGCGGAAAAAGACCGCTTCTCCAGCACACCTCTTCTCAAGCTCACTCCACTACGTCGCACCCAACGAAAAAACTGAGGGTCAAGGTGGGCCTGAGAAGCCAAATGAAGAAGGTGACCTCCCAAGCTGTCTGTTGGCAAGCTTTTTTCACCCACTACACCGGTATTTTGCCGCAGCTTATTTTCACGATGCTCTGGGGTATGCCGCTGATGACCATGGGTATGGGATTAAGTTCCGCCCAAGCCGGATTAATCCTCACCATTAACACTATCGGCTCCATTATTTTCGGACCTGTTATGGGTTTTGTCTCTGCACGCCTTGGTCAACACCGAGACATTGCCGGAATCATTGCCGCCTCTGGAATGACTGTAGCGTGGTTGTTTTTCTTTTACCCCACAACTCCTCGAGGTTTCTTCGGCGTCTTTCTCATCAGCATCGTGACCGCCGCCTGCACCCCCGTATCTAATTTCGGCTTTGACTATGTTCGAGAAGAGTTATCACCGACGATCGTCGCCACCGGCACCGGCCTGGGGAATATGGGCGGCTTTCTTGCCGGCATGATCACCACTCAACTCTTCGGTTTCCTTCTTGATGCCGCCGCCACACACACCACCTACACCTGGCATGATTTTCGCTTCGCCTGGCTATCTGTCACTGGGATGTGGTTCATCGGAATGATGGGATTAATAATTGCCCGACGTCGGCGTCGTGCCTCTGCTCCCTGTGCTGTCCGCTATATCGAGCGCTCTGAGGGCTGACCTCTTCTCTTACCCCAGGTAACACCATCACTTCTACCTCAGTAACTCGCCGAGTGTTTCTTCTGGGGTAGCCATAAAATCCCTCATTGCTTGCACGTTTTCGCTCTCATTCCAGGTTATTTCTCGCCACCCTTGGTCATGGAATTCAATAATTTGAGCACCAGGGATAGCCATCATGATCGGAGAATGAGTAATTAGGAAAAATTGGTTTCCAGCAGCGATTGAGTGATAGACCTCTGCGAGGAACACCATTTGCCGAATGGTCGATAAACCTGATTCCGGCTCGTCGCACAGAATTAATCCACGCCCAGCGGTGAAATCTTGGATGAGAGACAGTACCGATTCTCCATGAGACAAAGCACGGACACTGTTAGACAGTGAGTGTAGCTGTGGCTCCGTCTTGTCAAGCATTACCTCATATGACTCAGCTCGGAGATAGAAGCCATTTTGTGGTTGTTGGTTCCTAAGGATAAGAAGATGCGGTGCTAAATCATTACCCGCATAGACTTGTTGCGGATAGTCTGCATCCCGCGCCCCACCGTGGTGATCAAAGCGATAGCGCTCAGCTAAAGCTGACAAGAGGGTTGACTTTCCAGTCCCGTTTTCCCCCGTGAGAATGACCACCGGCGATGTGATTTCAATAGGGTGAGCTCTCAGCGCCTTAATTGCGGGAATAGCAGTGACATAGGGTGCCGGTGGCGGGCGATGAGAATCTTCCAGGAACCCAATGCGGTGAATAAATGGAGGAATCACGGTGGGCCTTTAATGCCTCTGAGGATCATTGACGAAATGAACCATAGCCACCCTCTGGGGGTTTACGGTGTCCGGTCAAGAAATCAATGACACCATTAACTACCTGTTCTCCTACGTCTTTAGGAATGGGCCATTCGCCTTGTGGCGGACGAGGTGAGGGCGTCGGATCCTTGGCTATATCTGTCTCATCTTGGGTACCGAGGTTATCGCTTTCCAGGCTGAGGGTGTGATGGTCTGGGTCATAAGAGATGATGGTGTCCGGGTCCGCTCCGTTGCGGTAGGCAGCCTCTGAAAAAGCACTGAGCTCAGCTAGAGTGAGGTCGTTGAGGCTTAGGGTCATGGAGATTTTCATAGTTCCAAGTCTAAGAAGAAAAACCGGGTTTCACTAGCAAAGCTAAGAAAGATCAGGGAGAAAATCAGGGTTCCATACTTGGTTCTCCCCAAAACACTTCGTCAACAACTCGGCGAGCTCGACGAGTCAACCGGAGATAGTTTTCTAAAAAGTCCTGGTAATCGAGCGGTTTCCAGCCTGCCGCGGCAGCAACTTGCATGAGGTACAGCCCTGCTCCGGGGAGTTGATCAGTTCTTCTCCCACGTACCAAGACGAGGGCATTGCGCGCTTGAGTTGCAGCTAACCACGCGTCCTTTAAAGTCTTGACTTTTTCTGTTTCCAGGATCTCTAACTCAGCAAAGATATCAAGTAACTCCAGTGTCGAGGTATTCTTCAACTCCGGATATTTATGAACATTCTCAAGAGTCAGTAATTGCACGGTCCACTCGATGTCAGTCAAGGCTCCACGCCCCAACTTGGTGTGGGTGTTACGGTCGGCACCCCTCGGGAGCCGTTCATTATCCACCCGTGCTTTCATTCTCCGAACATCCCGGATAGTAGCTGGGCCAACTCCTTCTTCAGGGTATCGCCACGGATCAACCGCGTGCAGGAATTTTTCACCAACGTTATGATCTCCAGCAATAACAGTCGCCCTTAGTAGAGCTTGCTTTTCCCAGGTTTCACCCCACCGCTGATAATAGTTCTGATACGAGCCGACGGTTCGGACGCTAGCTCCACTTCTTCCCTCCGGGCGCAACCCCAGGTCAACTTCCAAAGGTGGATCTCCTGAGGGCTTATTGAGGCGTTGACGCATGTCATCGCAGATTTTTATGGCCCATTTCAGAGCATCATTTTCCGCTACCCCATCGCTAGGCTCGGCCACTAACATAACATCCGCATCTGATCCATAGCCTAGCTCAGCTCCGCCTAATCGCCCCATCCCGATCACCGCGATGCGAGCCGGCGGTTGCTCAAAGCCATCATTGTTCAAGCTATAGCGAATCTCTGCTCTGAGTGCGGCCTCTAAAACAGCATCCCATACTGTTGACAGCGCCAAGCATACTTCCGGCACGCTGAGCATTCCCAATAAATCAGCCGAGGCGATCCGGGCTAATTCCGTCCTCCTTAAGGAACGCGCCACAGCAATCGCCTTATTTGGGTCTTCATGGCGCCCCGCTGCCGCAACCAATGACGTACTCACCGTTTCCGGGCCCGTGGACAACAGCTTTGGTCCGGTTGCTCCATCCCCGAATTGCCGCACAATATCTGGAGCGGAAATGATGAGATCCGAGGTGTAGGGGGATGTCCCTAGGATATGCATGAGACGTTGACCGACTATGCCTTCATCCCGGAGCATCCTTAAAAACCAGGTTCTATCATGCGCGGCTTCGGATAGTTTCCGATAATTCAATAATCCAGCATCGGGATCTGCGGTGGCCGATAACCAGTCCATTAAACTGGGCAGCAGCATCGCCTGGATTTTAGCTTTCCGCGATACTCCCGAAGCTAATGCACTTAAGTGCTCAAAAGCACGCTCCGGGAATTTATAGCCTAAGGCGCTCAATTGTAATTTCGCAGCCTCGGGAGTGAGCTTTAAGGTATCAACACTCTTATTCACTACAGAGTGCAACAGCGGACGATAAAACAGCCTCCGATGCAAAGTAGAAACTTGTAATCTAATCCTTTTCAACTCTGCATTCAAAAGTTCCGTCGCTGACTTCTTCCCCACCCCAGTAAAACCAGCAGTCCTAGCAAGCCATTGATAATTGTGCTCCTCTTTTTCTGCCGGCAACGCATGAGTCCGACGTAATCTTTGCAGTTGTAAGCGATGTTCCAAAAGCCTCAAGAAAGCATAGGCATCAATGAGTCCATGTCCATCTTCACGGCCTACATACCCGCCCTCCACGAGGGCGTGAAGAGCGTCGACGGTGGCTAATTGCCTTAAACTCTCGTCTGAGCGCCCGTGAACAAGTTGTAAAAGTTGCACCGCAAATTCAACATCTCGAAGCCCACCTTCTCCGAGTTTTAATTCTCGCTCCCGTAATTCTTGAGGAACATTCTCTATAACTCGGCGTCGCATTGCTTGGACATCGTCAACGAAAGAATCTCGCTGGCTCGCAGTCCACACCATAGGCCTTAAGCGCGCAATATAGTCCTCCCCCAAAGCAATATTCCCCGTCATCGGCCGTGCTTTTAATAACGCCTGAAACTCCCATGTTTCTGCCCACCGTTGGTAATAAGCCACATGGCTATCCAAGGTGCGCACTAGTGCGCCATTTTTCCCTTCGGGTCTTAAAGCTGCGTCGACTTCGAAGAAACAACGGGAACCGATCCGGTTTAATTCACCGGCTAGCCGAGTTGCTTTGGTATTTGCCGGTTCGGCGACAAAAATAACGTCAACGTCGGAGATATAGTTTAATTCTCGAGCTCCGCACTTCCCCATCGCCAATACGGCTAGCGTGGTATCAACCGGTTTATCCCCATACACTTCTTTAACCGCTACAGCTAGCGCAGCAGTTAGTGCCGCATCTGCTAAATCAGTCAGTAAACCGGTAACAACGCTAAATTCCACCCGTGGTTGCTCGGGTCTACGCTTGTTCCCCGGATAGGTGCCGGCGAAATCATGCGCAGCGATACGCAAGACAAAAGTACGGTAGGTCTCCCGAAGATTTTTCGCTGCCTCCTGCCCCCCAATACCGGCACAATAGGTGCCAGGGCTCGTTAAATCTGGTTTCGCACCATCGGGGTAGCTGTGCGTATTCCCATCCTCGGGATCAGCTATCTGTGCTGGTTGCGCAGCAACTGCATCCAGCAAAGTACTCATCACTTCTTCAGTGGTAGGAAGCGGTTTTTGCAGTTCCCGCCACAACTCCGGATGTGCCACCAGATGATCTCCAAGCGCGGTAGAACCGCCAAGGAGAGCAAAAAGCCGAACTCTGAGAGCTGGATCGGAGATTAGTTGTTCGGTCAGTTCAGCACGCCCGGAAGGGCCGAAGTGTTCGTCGAGAGCAGCAACCAGACGATGAACAGTGTTCAGCGCTAAATCTGGATCCCCAGCTCCAGATAAGGCCCACAAAATGTCGATAGTTTCCGGGGTATTCCACCCCAACCATTCCACGTCTTCGGCTGACCTAGCGCCTTTGAGGCCGAGCACCGCTGGAGAAGGAATTTTTGCCGGAGTGTTCACGATGTTTTCTGCTCCTTAGTAATCCAAAATGGTGCGCAGTTCCCAGGGGGTAATTTGTTGCTGATATTTATGCCACTCTTCCCATTTACTTTGAAGGAAGAATTCAAAAACGTGCTCTCCTAGAATTTCGGCCATTAATTCAGAGCGTTCTAATTCCCTCACGGCCTGATCTAAGCTATGCGGAAGGTCAACATATCCCATAGCTCGTCGCTCTCGACGAGATAGCAACGATACATCGTCTTCTGCTGGATCATCTAATTCATAGCCTTCTCGAATACCTTTAAGACCAGCACCCAAGAGTACTGAGAAAGCTAAATATGGATTACAGGCGGAATCAATACTTCGAACCTCTACTCGACGAGATTCCTCTTTTCCTAATCGGTAAGTAGGTACCCGAATGAGAGCCGAACGATTGGATACTCCCCACGTCACCGCAGTTGGGGCCTCATTTCCAAACATTATTCTTTTGTATGAGTTCACCCATTGATTGGTCACAGCAGATAGCTCCGAAGCGTGGTGCAACACTCCGGCGATGAATTGGCGAGCGGTTTTAGACAGACTGAACTCATCATCTGAATCATGAAAAGCATTAGATTCCCCTTCAAATAAGGAGAAATGCGTGTGCATGGCAGAGCCAGCATAATTCTGAAATGGTTTTGGCATGAAAGAGGCGGTGATCCCATTGCGTTGAGCAACTTGTTTAATCACATAGCGGAACGTCATGATGGAGTCTGCCATGGTTAAAACATCGGCATGTCGGAGATCAATTTCTTGTTGGCCCGGCGCAGTTTCATGATGAGAAAACTCAACCGGTATTCCCATGGCCTCCAGGGCTAACATTGCCTCCCGACGGAAAGATGCCGCCTCATTATGCGTTGCCTGGTCAAAATAACCACCATTATCGGTCGGAATTGGACGTCGCCCCTCAGTGAGAACAGATTGAAGTAAATAGAACTCAATCTCGGGAGACACCATGCATTCGAAACCATCGGCGGCGGCCGATTGCACCTGACGTCGCAAGACTTGGCGGGGATCCGACCACGATGGTTGCCCGTCGGGCATGGAAATATCGCAGAACATCCGAGCAGCTTGGAGCGGAGAATCCTCCCCATCAAAAGGAACGATCTGGAAAGTGGAGGGGTCAGGTAGCGCTATGGTGTCTGCCTCTGAGACTCGGGAAAAACCTTCAATAGCTGATCCGTCAAAACCTACCCCCTCTTCAAAGGCGGATTCCAGCTCGCTTGGCGCCATAACCACAGACTTGAGATAGCCGAGAATGTCGGTAAACCAGAGTCGGATAAACCGGATATCTCGTTCTTCTACAGTTCTGAGCACAAATTCCTGCTGACTATCCATGCACCCATGCTAGCGAACGGGGGTAAAAAGATCAGAGGAAAAACGCAGGTTGATCTGATGTTGACAATTGATGGGGGTGGCTATGTCCATAGGCGATGATGAACTAAGGGCAGACATTCGAAAACATATTCGCATTAGGGGGTTGAGATGTCGAATAAGAATAATCAAAACACCACGAATAACACTTCGGGTGAGGGACTCATTATAGAAGCTATCTACCGGACTGGATCTCTGGGATGGACCCCCACTGACCTGCTCCATATTTTCGGCTATGAGATTGCGTATTACCTGAACAGAATCGATGGCAAGCGTGTCCCTTCACCGATGGCACAACACTGGAACCACCAATTACGCCAGCTCCTCTTGACACCGCATAGCTGGAATCCGAGCAAAAACGTAGCTCAATTATGCAGTCAGATTCTCCGCCTTCCTGAGATCCCCGGGGCTGAACTTCTTTATGATCCCACCCTGTACCCCGAGACAGATCCACAGTCCTTGTCCGGAAATACCGAATCTCAACGGCAACGCAGCAAAGTATCAAAGCTGCTGGCCAAAGCGGAATCAACCACTTTTCCTGCAGAAGCCGAGTCACTCATCCTAAAGGCTCAACACTTACAACAGCTTTACCGGATGTGCACCCTAGAGCTCCGTTGCTCTGTAACCAACCCTCAGCCTGACATAGTTATTCAGCGGGTTTACCTGAAACCGCCCTGGGTCAAACACCAACATCTTCTCTTAAATTCCGTCGCTAGGCATAACTCTTGCCGATCATTACTCATTCATCCCAAAGGTATCGCGTGTCTCTTTGGTTCTAGTGAGGATATAGCCCAGGTGGTTGACCTATTCAGTTGCTTGAATAACCTCCGTGACTATTTCATGAGAAACTCTCACGAAGCCCGACGCAGACACACCCCCGGAGAAACTAACTCCTTTCGCAGAAGCTTTTCTATCGCTTTCGCTTATCGAATCCATGAACTACTCACGCAGGCATCTCAACAGGCCATAGACGACGGTCCTTGGCGAAAAGATTCACTGATACTGCTACGCAAACAGGACCAACAAGTAGTCGATAAAGTCAGCGAAATCTTTCCTCACACCCGCCAGATCCAGTTATCAGGACATAATTTCAAGGGCTATCAGGCCGGAAGAGAGGCAGCCGACATTTCCTATCGACGACGCTTTCTTAACCAGATTGATCATGCAGCTTGACGCTCTCCTGCCCCACCGTCGGGAACTCGGTAGGGTTAAGACCAGGGAGCATCAGCAGCTAATCACAACATGCGCACAGAGGAGCACGCGGTGAGCACTCGTCCTTTTCTTGAAGTCGAATCAAAGTTTGCAGTCGAGGAAACTATCGACATACCGGATCTAACCAGCATCCAACACGTCGATCATCTCAAAGAGACTGTTTCACACAGCTTATCCGCTATCTATTATGACACTGCAGATCTGCGCTTAACTCGAGCAAAGATTACTCTTCGCCGGCGTAGCGGGGGTAAAGACGACGGCTGGCATATCAAGTTTCCTTCAGCCGAAGGACGCCTAGAAATTCACGCTGAACTAGGTGAGCCAGTAGACGGGGTGTACCAGGTGCCTCAAGAAATTAAAGAACAAGTGCTTTCCCTTATTCGGCGCGAACCTCTCACACCAATCGCTCAAGTAGATAATGAAAGAACTGAATACCTCCTCGCTGATTCAGCAGACCACGCTATCGCTGAATTCTGTGACGATAAAGTGACTGCTTTTTCTTTTCTTCCTGGGGGAAAGCAACGCTCCTGGCGTGAATGGGAAATCGAACTCAGCGATGCCCAAGCTAGCGATATTGATAATCAAGCTCTCTTGCGCTCAGCTACCGCTCTATTTATTGGTGCT
Organism: Corynebacterium poyangense; assembly: GCF_014522205.1. Classification (NCBI taxonomy): domain Bacteria; kingdom Bacillati; phylum Actinomycetota; class Actinomycetes; order Mycobacteriales; family Corynebacteriaceae; genus Corynebacterium; species Corynebacterium poyangense. The sequence continues at coordinate 1,745,811 of NZ_CP046884.1, forward strand.
GGGGCAAAGGCTTCACATAGCCCCTCTAAATTGCTCTTCGCACTTGGCGAAAGCATCAATAATGTGCAACCAGCACACGCATCGCGTCAGCTTGATCAGTCCTCCCCAGCAGCCGGAGTTATTCAGGCCTTGAGCGCAAATCGTGACAAGCTCATTTCCTATGATCCCAAGGTCCGTAGAGACGAATGGGATTCCATTCACCAGATGAGAGTTGCTACCAGAGAGCTGCGAAGTCACCTTCAAACATTTGAAGGAATTTTGGTGGGAGAACGCATCCACTATTTAGAAGAAGAACTCAAGCTTCTCGCTAGTTTATTGGGCGTAGCACGAGATGCCGAGGTAGTAGAGAAACGTTTCCATACCCTGTTAGAGCAGGAGGACTCTGATGCTATCGACGACAATGTTAGACGCCATGTTCGCGAAGATATGTCCCGAGAGTATCGACGCGCCCATCGCCGAGTGGTCGCCGTTCTCAATTCTGATCGCTATCTAGACATGCTAGATGCCTTAGATGAGCTCGTGCACTGTCCTCCTTTAGCGGAGGACTCTCCGGCCTCATCAGCAGAAGAATCACCAGGTGATTCCTCTGAAAACTCGGAAGAAGTAGGCGATCACCAAGAGGACACTCTCACCGCGGAAGAGACTCTACTGCTTCACCTCGATAAGGCCTATCGCAAGCTCCGTCGCCGGCATGAGTTGGTGACCGCAACCCGAAACGACCATTCAATTCCGCTCAAGGAAAGAGAAGTTCATCTTCATGACATGCGGAAAGCGGCGAAACGGCTGCGTTACTCTGCTGAGGCTGTCGGCGCGGCCACTGGCCTAAAAACCAAGAAATTAAGCCAAGCGTGCAAGCGTATGCAGTCTCTTCTCGGCGATTTCCAAGATGCAGTTACTGCGCGGGAAATTCTGCTGAAGAAAGCACATCGCGCTCGAAAGAAAGGGGAAGACACCTTTGGATATGGTCTGTTATATCAGCGGGAAAGATATAACGGCCTTGAGGCGCTGAAAGACTATGACAAGGTGGCTGAGGATATTCGCCAGGCGCATCAAAAGTTGTCTAGGAACACGAAGAAGAAGAGGAAGAAGCAAACAAGAAAAGGCGGGAAAAAGTAGCGGAGAAAGCGCCTCACACGGGTTAAAGTGGGGCGCAAAAACTAAATGTAAGTACTGTTTTAGTTTTCCCAGGATGGGGGTTGTCCCCAATTGTCATCTGAATCAGCGTCGGCGGCTTTGTTTCGCTCAGCCGCTATGCTGAGCGCCTGGCGAGCTTCTGCTTCAGATGAATAGGGGCCCATTCTATTGTCCCAACCCTTTTCTTTCCCCTGGGATACTTCTCCCGTGGAAGGGTCATAAAACCACTGAGTATCGTCATTGCACATGTGATCACGTCCTTGCAGCATTAATCATGAACTCGGGAAACGCACATTCCACCGCGTTTGCGTGGCTCTTTATAGTATGGCACCAGGCTACCGGGTTTGCTGTTAAGAACAGCTATTAAAGTAAAAACAGTTCAATACCAGCGTTTGCCCGCTGCCCCAATGATGAGGAGTCACCATGCCCCAGTGGAATAACACTGAATTCCAGGGTGAAGACCTACCCTGCAAGCTCGCGGCTACCCACCATGAGATTTTTCATCAACGACCTCAGCTCGTAGCCCAAGCTCCAGGGTCGTGGCCCCTTATTGGAGAACACACCGACTATTTCGGAGGAATCGCACTCTATGGTTTAGTCAACCGGAATCTCTATCTGGCGTTGACACCCAACAAGAAGTCAACGATCGATCTCCGAATTCTTGACTCAGAGAGTTTCGAGGCATGCCTAGAACGCTCGGGTTGTGTGGAACTGAATGATTTTTTGTCGAAGACCTCGTCAGAAGAAAAATCTCCACACACCTATGCACAGAATTCCAGCGATGTGGTGAGGCTACTGGCCGCCACCACATCTGCATTGATGCAACGTCAGCTCTTAAGTCGCCATCACCTTGGGTGGGACATCACCGTCGTCACTAATATCCCGAGGGATATTGGACTAGGTGAAGAAACCGCACTACAAGCAGCTTTTGCCCTGGCGTTGTTATCACATAATCATCAGGTTGATGTACCAACCCGAGCCCGGTTGAGCGAACTGGGGGCCCAAGCCTCTGAACTCATCCACCCAGGTTTAGCCACCAAATCCCGACTCACCGCCGTGCTTCGCGGCGCCGATTCCGGATTCTGCGCTGTCGATCATGCTGACGGTGCAGTGACCCGAAGCCCTGGCATCGATTCCTCCCGATATCACACCCTCGGTATCTATCCTCACGCGCATCACACCCAAGCATCTGTCGTGGAGAACCAGGTCGATGCTCAGCAAATTGCCCATGACCTTGAGCAACGTAAAGCCTTGTGCGAAAATGCTGCTCACGGATTCGGCGTCGGTTTGTTGCGATTATTACCTCAAGCAACCACCCGCGTCCCGGAGTGGTTGCGCGCCTATCACCAAGTTCACGATGATTCTTCTCAACCAGCAGTGAGCGACGCCGAGAAATGGCTGAACTTTTGGGAAGCAGAAATCCAGCGAGCCAAAGATATAACCAACGCCTTGCACTCACATCGCTACGCTGAAGTGTGGGCAGTGATAAACCAATCTCGGCACGATATAACCGCACACTATGGCCTCAATGGCCCCGAAGACGCCCTTTGTTCATTAGCACTTCAACAAGGAGCCCTATCTGCCCGCCCGCTTGTGGCCGGGATTCATTCTTCCGCAGTAGCGTTCGTGGAACGCAACCATAGCCAAGATTTTTGCACCCACCTGCACAATGTAGGCATTCACACTACCGATTTGCCAGAGGGAAATCCGGCCAGAGTTATCCCTGTCTAGGGGCAAATGAGCCAACCTATAAGCCGGATTCTGTACCCCGTGGGGTGGCGACCATCCATCTAGGGTAATCATTGCTGATTACCTCAAGCAGCTACCTCCGGATTAAGGCGAGCAGCCCTTCACCATCCGTGCGGCTGCACAGGCACTATCGCGTCGTGCAGCGTCTTGCCTTGCTCCCGGTGGGGTTTACCTAGCCGAGTTGGTCACCCAACTCGCTGGTGCGCTCTTACCGCACCCTTTCACCCTTACTCATGGTTACCCATCAGCGGTTTCTTTTCTGTGGCACTATCCCGCGGGTCGCCCCGGGTTGCCGTTAGCAACCACCGTGCTCTCTGGAGTCCGGACTTTCCTCGACTTCTGCCCACATCGATCTCGATGCAGTTCACAAGCCGCGACCGCCCAGTTGGCTCATTTGCGGACATCAGTGTAGCACCAGGCTAGTTCCCCTAGAAGCAACAGTGGAGGCGCTGAACAGTCCAAGCAGGACTAGCTTTTCTTCTTGTCGACTCAACCAGCTAAGCCGTGCCCATTTTTTAAAGCTGTGATTGTTCTAAGGCTGCTTGAGCTCGGTCCCGGTTATTCCGCAACGCATGAACTTCATTATGGGCTTCTTGAAGTTCGCTAGCTAAATCTGCGATTCGGCATTTTAGGAGATACCGCTGATCACGAGCTTCTTGACGTTGTGTGTCGCTGATATTCGGGGAGTTAAGTTGTTCCCGCAACTGACGCTCCTGGCGTCGATACTCTCTTTCCTCATCCTGAATCCGCACAATATCATCTTCAATATCGTGAAGCGCTTGTTCCGCCGCACGATAAGCCCGCTCCAGTCGTAAATATTCGGGGTTATCGCTATCATCCATCCTGGCCATTACGCTCCTTCCTGGTGTCCATTTTTTCGTGGATGCGCCGACAGCGTCCACGGGTCGGTCCGAAGAGAAATTATTTCGGTGGTTACATCTGCCTCGCGCGAAATTATCTCTTCGGCTTGGCTGGTCCACGGAAATTCGCTAGCCCAGTGTGCGGTATCAATAACCGCCGGCCCGCCAGCACGCAAATACTCATCTACCGGGTGGTGCCGTAAATCACTGGTTAGGTACACATCCACTCCCAGTCCTCGCACAACATCCAGGAAGCTATCCCCTGCGCCTGAAGAAACCGCTACCTTTTTGACAATTTGTTCTGGATCGCCGGCGCATCGGATCCCCCACGCGGTTTCCGGAAGCGCATCAGCAACTTGCTGGCAAAACTCCTTCAACGTCATCGGTTCTGGGAGCTCCCCAATCCGCCCCAGTCCCGGAGCCTCTCGGGGGTCTAAATCATCGGCGAGCGGCACAATATCGAAAGCGGGTTCCTCATAGGGGTGGGCATAGCGCAGAGCCGACAAAATAGCTGCTCGTTTTGCCTTTGGTGCCACAAATTCCACGCGTATTTCCTGATCCCGGTACAGCTTCCCTACTTCTCCGAGCGTCGGGTGTGCTCCCTCTTGTGGACGGAACTGACCGGTTCCTTCCAAATCAAAACTGCAGCAATCGTAGTCCCCTATTTCCCCCGCCCCGGCTGAAAAGAGCGCTGTTTTTAGGTTCGACGCATACTCGGCAGGAACATGCACCCCCCATCGGTCTTTCGCAGCTCCCGGTTTGGGCGCGATGGGTGCACCGGGGTGTATGCCTACCAACTCAGCTAAACGATCATTTACTCCTGGGCGGGCGGAATCAGCATTGGTGTGCGCAGCAAAGAGGGCTACCCCATGTCGAATCAGCAAGTGCAGTACTTTTCCCTTCGGGGTATCCGCAGCAACACTATGTACTCCGCGCAAGAGGAGCGGATGATGAACCACTAACATGTCCGCGCCAACTTCGATAGCTTGTTCTGCCACCTCAAGGGTGCAATCCAACGCAAAAGCTACTTTTTCTACCTTATCTTCCGGGTCGCCACACACTAACCCCACTTTGTCCCAGCTTTCAGCCAAACTCGGCGGGTAGGCCTTATCCAAAATCTCTCGGATTTCCCTAACAGTACTGCTCATTTACCCTTTATTCCTTCCACCCAGTTCCTCCAGCTCTACGGCGAGGCGTCGCCAACGTACTCAGCAGTTTTTCCTGACCCTAGCGAGGTTCTCCACCGTCACCACTGAGCCATATTTTTTCTGGGCCCCAAGTCTAGCGAGTAACCACCAACCCTCTCCAACTTTCTGTCATCATCCTCGGCCATTAATCTGGGTCCTATGCCTGATACTCATTCTTCGCATTCCGATCCTGCCGCTCAGCGCCCCTTACATATCGATGTAGTATGCACCGGCAATATTTGTCGGTCCCCCATGGGGGAAGTCATTATTCGACACTTCATTGAAGACGCTGGTCTCAGCAAGGCCGCTACGGTAACATCCTGCGGTCTCGGCGGATGGCATGTTGGTGATTCCGCTGATGAACGCGCACTTCGGGAACTATCTTTGCACGGCTATGACGGGTCTCAGCATCGTGCTAGCCAGTTTGGTCAGTTTGATGCCGACGCGGATCTTCTTATTGCTATGGACACTGGGCACGTGTCACGGTTAATAGCCAGCGGAGTTCCTGAATCGAAAATCCGTTTACTGCGTAGTTTTGATCCAGACAGTCCGGAACAGGCAAGCGTCGAGGATCCTTACTATGGCGGAGCCGAAGGATTTAGTATCACACGGCAACAAATTGAAGCAGCCGTTCCCGGGATTCTGGACTGGATCCGCACCCATCCAGCCTTCGTGGAGTAAACGATAAGGCTAGGTGACCACGCTTCGTTGTCTCATCCCGAGACATCCCCTGGTTTTCTTAGCCCTAGGGTTTATGCTGAGAAACTGTGAGCAGCATGGAGCAGAATTCTCGACAATCACCCACCTGGCGATCTTTCCTCACCCCTGGATGGATTATGTCGTTGATCGCCATTGTTGCTTTTTCTTATTTTGCGTTTACCGTCCTCGCCCCCTGGCAGCTCCATAAAAACACCGCCATCGGTCAGCGCAATGAGCAAATTGATCAGGCTTTTAAGAAAGACCCTGTTCCCTTTACCACGGTCTTTGCCCTACCTGAGGGAACAATCAACGCGGATCAAGAATGGACGCGAGTAAGCATGAGCGGCCAATTTTTGCCGGATCATGAAGTTCTGTTGCGCTTACGCTCGGTCAATGACAACCCGGCCTACCAAGTCCTTACTCCTTTCCGTACAGATAATGGCGAGGTTTTTCTCATCAATCGCGGCTATGTTCCCTCTGGAGAGGGAATCCCTCCTATTGATCCTGCCCCCACCAACCCCACCCACATCGAGGGCGTGGCTCGTCTGGATGAAGCTCTGCCTAACTCTCAGCCACTTGATGAAGGCGGGTATCACCAGGTCTATGGGATCAATACTGAACAGGTCTCCCAGATAACTCGCCTGCCCTTAGCCCATGACTATGTTCAGCTAACGTCTGGGTCGGTAGGAGAACTGACTGCTATTCCGGTACCTAAACTTGATCGCGGCTCCCATCTTTCTTATGGGTTGCAGTGGATTGGTTTTGGGATCATGGCCCCCGCCGGCTTAATTTATTTCGTGTATGCCGAGCTCAAGGAACGCCGTCGTGAACGAAAAGAAAGTGAAGAACTCGAGGCCGCCGAGGGGAAGAGCGACGACTCTCTGCCGACAACATCTATCGTGCCGGCAGAAGAAACTGAACTGGTTTCTCGACAAAGTGTCCAAGATCGCTACGGCGGGCAGCATCGCAATTACTGGCAGAAACGTCAAGCGAAAAAATCCCGCGAACGGTTTTAACTCAATGGTGAGCTTTGACCGTTAACGGGATTATAGTGGTGCGCTCCGACGGGCTCGAACCGCCGACCTGCTGGGTGTAAACCAGCTGCTCTTCCAGCTGAGCTAGGAGCGCTTGGCACGATCACATACCCTAGCATGAGTTGTGCCAAAACAATAATCCTAGCGTCGATTTCCGCGTTGTACCAGGCAGGAGCCCTGCCACTGGCCTAGACGCTCAGCGCTTGTCTGGACCAATCCTGCCAATTGTGCGGCTTCGTTGATCTCCCCTGGAGCAATAGTTCCAGGTTTGCCCGCGCCAGGGGTAAGTAACCAAATGGAGCCGTTGTCGGCAAGATTTCGGAGCACATCTACCAAACCGTCAACGAGGTCCCCGTCCTCGGAACGCCACCACATCAGCACAATATCGCAGATTTCATCGGTGTCTTCATCAAGAAGTTCTTCCCCAATGACATCTTCGATAGCCTCAGAAATGGAGCTGTCGCAATCCGTATCCCACCCTACTTCCTGGACAGTTTGTCCTGGTTTTAGGCCTAGAAGCTGCGCATATTCTTGCGCGTGCTCACTCACGGCCCCCAGAGCCTCGTCCACTGTGATGTTCCTCCTCGGAAGTCGATGTACCCGTTATGGGTCACAAATTTTTTCACTGTATGTCCGTAGGATACAAGGTCACTCCCCGAAGGTCTCGTTACCTACCACTTTTCTTTTCCATTCGGGGGGAGGAAAGTTTTAGTTCTCCTGGTGCTCACTTCATCCACTTTGGGACGTATTGTTGATGGAGTATGACCCACTGCAGTTTTTCAAGGAGGTTTTTTCATGGCTGACTCCCCGTCTGCCGGCCGGTCCCCTGAGGACAGCAACTTCCCACTCATTCGCGACGGCGTCGCTTCCTATCTCAATGACACAGATCCGGAAGAGACTCGCGAGTGGATGGATTCGCTGGATGGGTTATTAGAGGAATCCTCCAATGATCGTGCTCGTTATTTAATGCTGCGACTACTAGAGCGCGCATCAGCAAAACGGGTTTCCCTTCCCCCTCTCCTTTCCACTGACTATGTCAACACCATCCCCACCTCCATGGAGCCGGAGTTCCCAGGGGATGAAGAAATCGAGAAGCGCTACCGCCGGTGGATGCGCTGGAATGCAGCCATCATGGTGCACCGCGCCCAGCGCCCCGGCATCGGTGTGGGTGGCCATATCTCTACCTATGCGGGTGCCGCCCCTCTCTACGAAGTCGGTTTCAATCACTTCTTCCGCGGTAAAGACCACCCAGGTGGAGGGGATCAAATTTTCTTCCAGGGACATGCCTCCCCGGGTATCTACGCCCGCGCTTTTCTGGAGGGTCGCCTGACCGAGGATGACCTCGACGGGTTCCGTCAAGAAGTGTCCCGAAAACAGGGTGGTCTACCGTCTTATCCCCACCCGCATGGGATGCGAGATTTTTGGGAGTTCCCCACCGTCTCCATGGGTCTTGGCCCGATGGATGCCATCTACCAGGCACGTTTTAACCGCTATCTCCACAACCGAGGAATTAAAGACACCTCCCAACAACACGTGTGGGCCTTCCTTGGCGATGGCGAAATGGATGAGCCGGAATCTCGCGGTGTTATACACCAAGCAGCGCTCAACAACCTAGATAACTTAACTTTCGTCATCAACTGCAACCTTCAGCGTCTCGACGGCCCAGTCCGTGGTAACACCCAGATTATTCAGGAGTTAGAATCCTTCTTCCGGGGTGCCGGCTGGTCCGTTATCAAAGTGGTGTGGGGCCGCGAATGGGATGAGCTCCTGGAAAAGGATCAAGATGGCGCTCTGGTGCACATCATGAACACCACTCCGGACGGTGACTACCAAACTTTTAAAGCTAATGATGGCGCTTATGTGCGGGAGCACTTCTTCGGACGCGACGAACGCACCCTCAAACTGGTTGAGGACATGACTGATGAAGAAATTTGGCACCTGCGCCGTGGCGGTCATGATTATCGGAAGATTTATGCGGCCTACCAACGAGCCATGCAAACCAAAGACCGCCCGACAGTCATCTTGGCTCACACCATCAAAGGCTATGGCTTAGGGCATAATTTTGAGGGACGCAATGCCACTCACCAGATGAAGAAACTCACTCTGGATGATTTGAAGCTGTTCCGCGATAAGCAGGGTATCCCTATTTCTGATGAAGAACTAGAAAAGGACCCCAGCCTGCCGCCTTATTATCACCCTGGCGAGGATTCTGAAGAAATCAAATATCTTCAAGAACGTCGCAAGGAACTTGGTGGCTATCTGCCCGAGCGTCGGGAACAATACACCCCCTTGGATGTGCCCCCGATTGAGAAGTTAAAGACAATTCTTAAAGGCTCAGGCAAGCAAGAGGTTGCTACCACTATGGCGCTGGTGCGGACCTTCAAGGAATTGATGCGGGATAAGGAGCTCGGGAAACGAATTGTTCCTATCATTCCGGATGAGGCGAGAACCTTCGGTATGGATTCTTGGTTCCCGACCTTGAAGATTTACAACCCGCACGGACAAAACTACGTGCCGGTGGATCATGATCTCATGTTGTCCTACCGGGAAGCTACTGATGGCCAGATCCTGCACGAAGGAATCAGCGAAGCAGGTTCCATGGGGTCCTTTATTGCCGCAGGAACTAGCTACGCTACTCACGGCGAAGCTATGATTCCGTTGTACATCTTCTATTCGATGTTTGGTTTCCAGCGCACCGGCGATTCGGTATGGGCAGCCGGTGACCAGATGGCCCGAGGTTTCCTCATCGGTGCCACGGCAGGCAGAACTACCCTTACCGGTGAAGGTTTGCAGCATATGGACGGACATTCCCTTGCTTTGTCCGCCACCAATCCCGCTGTGATTTCTTATGACCCCGCTTTCGCCTACGAAGTAGCTCACCTGGTCCGCGAAGGCATTGATCGGATGTACGGCAAGGATCGTGGGGAAGATGTCATCTACTATCTGACTGTGTATAACCAGCCAACACACCAGCCCAAAGCCCCAGATAATTTGGATGTTGAGGGTCTTCACAAGGGAATCTATCTCTACGATGAAGGTTCCGAGGGCAGCCATGAGGCGTCGATCCTAGCCTCCGGCATCGGGATGCAAGCCGCACTGGAAGCTCAACAAATCCTGGCTGACGACTACGATGTCAAGGCACATATTTTCTCGGTCACTTCGTGGTCTGAGCTGGCTCGTGAAGGTGCAGCACGGAACTTAGCTCAGCTCCGGGATCCGGCGAAGAAACAGCCGGAATCTTTCGCTACCCAGCAGCTCAAGAAGGCCTCCGGCCCCTATGTTGCGGTATCTGATTTTGCGACGGAAATACCGGAGTCTATCCGTGGTCTTGTCCCTGGTGACTACACCACCTTAGGCGCAGATGGTTTCGGATTCTCCGATACCCGTAAGGCCGCCCGCCGTTTCTTCAATATTGATGGCGTGTCTGTGGTGGTTGCCGTGCTATCTGCATTGGCCCGAGCCGGAGAGATCGATATTGAGATTGCTGCCGAGGCTGCCAAGAAGTATCAGATCACTGATCCCACCGAGGCCTAGGCGCTTCTTACCCCCTACCCCGTGGTTCGCTTCCCTTAGCGACCACGGGGTTTTTCATCTTTCTGCCAAGGAATAAGGTCCACCAACTGATCAATAGCTTTGTTCAGCAGCTCCGGGGCTTCAAGATTCACCATGTGCCCTGCTCCCTTGGCTACCTGATACCACGCTTTAGGCCAGACCTCGCAAATTCGGTCAGCCTGTTCCTCGGGGGTCACGTCATCTTTATCCCCGACTAGAACAAATCCGGGTTTCGTTGCTAAGGCTTCGGCGGCAGCTAACTCGTCGTGATTTTGAAGGTCGCCAAAAAAGCCGACAAAAGATTCCAAGGGGGTTTCATTAATCATCGCGGCGTGGAATTCCACGAGCTCATAATCAGTAGGGCGTCTAAAAACTCCAACAGCTAGCGACGGAGCTAACAGTGACGCTGCCATTTCTCGTAATTTTCGAACTTCTTTGGGGGAAGCTTCCACTGCTTGATATACGTTATCGGCTGCTGGTAGTGCTAAAACCTGGGGTATTCCCTGATCAGATAAGGCCTCAATAGACGTAGAAACCAAAATGATTCCCTGGATTCGCTGATACAGTTGTGGCTCGTCTTCATAGCATCGACGCAACAAGTCCAACACACACAACCCACCCATAGAATGCCCTACCAGAATGAGAGGTCCAGTGGGGGCACAGTGGTGGATGACGGCCCGGACGTCGTCAGCTATTCCATCCATCACACAGCGATCCGGACTCACCTTGCCGGTTTTCCCATGTCCTCTCAAATCCAACAGCACGTTTCGGACTTCAGGATGAGTCGCTCGTAAATGCTTGACCTGAAGGAAGTAGGCCTCAGCTGCCAGGGTGAAACCATGAACATAGACAACGGTGGCGCGCGGTTCGACACCATCGTGATCCGGACCCGCCACATAATAGTGAACGTCAATGCCGTCGCTATTGACGGTTCCGGTTTCATCAAGGTCTGTTAACCCTGGTTCCCGAGATTGTGAGTGTAATGCCCCATGTTCGAGGGCTAATCGTCGACGGCCAGACGGCGTTAACCGCAGAAAGAGGGCGCGGGCTGCGTGTTTCATGTTTGTCGATGCTAGTCGAGGGCCCCGGCGCGCGGATAGATCGACCTAGACGTTTATGCTTTTGCTTATGACGAGCATTGATTCTCCCGACTCTGGTATTGAGCGTCGCACCGCTGATCTAAAGACTTTAGCGGGAATTCTGCAAGATACCACAGGTGTCGACGCTTCAGAGATCACTCCTGATACCAACCTCGTCGAGGACCTCCATATCTCATCTCTTTCTTTGATCGAAACCACCGTCCGCGCGGAAGAAGCTCTCGGCGTTCAACTTGAAGACGAACATGTTTTAAGTTTCAACACGGTGGGTGACTTTTTGGATTATGTTGATGGTCTTCGGGTTCTCAGCGCTCGAGAAAAGACTGGAGCACAATAGAAGCTATGACTGCTTCGATTTCCTACCTCACCGATATGGATGGGGTTTTAATCCGTGAGGGAGAGATGATCCCCGGGGCGGATCGTTTTCTCCATGCCTTAGCCGCCCATGACATTGAGTTCATGGTTTTGACGAATAATTCCATTCACACCCCGAGAGATTTATCTGCTCGACTGAAATCCCAGGGTTTGTTGATTCCGCCAGAAAGAATTTGGACCTCTGCTACCGCAACTGCACATTTTCTTTCCTCACAGCTCAAAGAGGGAACTGCCTATGTCGTTGGCGAGTCAGGATTAACTACCGGCTTGCATGAGGCTGGATGGGTGCTCAATGATAATGATCCGGATTTTGTGGTGTTGGGGGAAACTCGTACCTATTCTTTTGAGGCCATCACCCGGGCCATTAATTTAATTAATGCTGGGGCTCGTTTTATTGCGACGAATCCGGATGTCACCGGCCCGGCACCTCAGGGAATTTTGCCGGCTACCGGGGCAGTCGCCTCGCTTATCAGCGCCGCTACCGGTAAGAAACCCTATTACATCGGGAAACCTAATCCGGTGATGATGCGTTCTGCCTTAAATACAATTGGGGCGCATTCGGAGCGCACCGTCATGATTGGGGACCGGATGGATACCGACGTGAAATCGGGCCTGGAAGCAGGTATGCGCACTATTTTGGTCTCGACCGGGATCAGTGATGATGCTGAGGTTGCTAAGTATCCTTATCGCCCAACCCGGAAAGTCGACTCCATTGCCGATGTTGCCGACCGTATTCTCGACCCCTTTGATGATGGCTACTACGCCAACTAAAGCCTGACTAGTCCTCATTATTGAGGTCTACCTGGACGGTGAAACCGTGTTCCCTAGCCATCGCTCCCAAAACCTCGGCTAAGTCCTCCAATTGTTCGCCAGTACCATTAATAACCTCGCAGCATGATAGCCGTCCTTCGTGGTGGTGCCACCGGGTAAACCACCGGCAATCCCATAAAGGAGTGCCAGGCAAAGGCACCAACTTTGACGGTTCCGGCAAACAAAGGCATAGCGTGGACTCCACTGCTAAACGCAGCCGACGGGGTAGGTCCTCAATCGTGAGTACCGCCATATCGGTTCCGACAGTCCCTGCTCGGTGAGCACGCGAGGACGCTAAGGATCCCATGTGTGGCATACCAAAACCCTTCACTCTGCAACTAACCATCCTTCAGCGTGCGAAGCTCAAGAATGCAAGACGAGGCTCGTCTTCCCCTACGACCCACGTGCGAGTGAACCATGACATCACTTTGATCTCATCTGTCTCACATGATTGTCTTGTACCATCTCCCCCAGGAGCAACCCTCAACCCCTACTTCAACCCCCCGTTTATTCAGCCTGCAGTTGAACTTGAGAGTTCAGCCCAGATTGCGTCATTGATCTCAGACCACAGTGGCTTAGCCCAATCCCCAAATGGTTCATCGCTGAGCATTACCATGCCGCGCTGAGTTTCTGGATGAACCCACACATAGGTTCCTGCCATTCCGAAATGTCCGACGCACTGAGCAGGCATGGATTCTCCCATCCAGTGTGGATGCTTTTCTCCCTTGATCTCTGGCCCCAACCCCCACGGGCATGGCTTGTGCATACCGTAACCGGGGACCACCCCCACTAACTCCGGAAACTGAGGCGTGAAGGCCTCAAGGACAGTATCTGGATGGAGAAGTGTGGGAGATAACAGTTCGCGAATGAAAAGTCCTAAGTCCGCCACGGTGGAGCGCGCTTCATGTCCAGCTGATCCATAAAGCTGGGTGTCATTCATCTCTAGGGGGTCAAAAATCCCCTCTCTCAGATAATCAGGGAATTCAATGCCGGTGAGTAGAGTCAGTTCTTCTGCCAAGATTTCATATCCGGCAGAAGAATAGATTCGACGAGTACCAACCGGCTTGCTTAGGCGTCGGGAATCAAAACCTACACCAGACGCGTGAGCAAGAAGGTGACGAACAGTTGACCCGGGCGGCCCCATTGGTTGATCTAGTTCTAAGGCGCCTTCTTCGACCGCTAGGAGAACACCATAGGAGGTCAATAACTTTGTCACACTTGCAAGTTCGAAACTGCGGTTGATATCGCCGATCTGCCAATGCTGATCGGCATGGACGAGCGCAGCTGAAACATGCGCAGCTGGAAAATCTTTAACCCTATCCAAAGCTTTCATGCTGACCCATCCTACCGGGTATGACCTGCTGATTTGCGAAGTATTCACCTATCTCGATATAGTAACGTCTCGTTGCACCACAATCATGTGAGTGGTGAAAGTAGTCCCCTATAGCTCAGTTGGCAGAGCATTCGACTGTTAATCGAAGGGTCGCTGGTTCGAGCCCAGCTGGGGGAGCACCGATAGCCCGGAGGACAGTCCTCCGGGTTTTTGTTATACTCCGGTGAAGATTATCTAAAAGATTTTCTTTAATGCATAAGGATATCAGTGAATATCGATAATAGTTCGACTAGCGCCCCTTTGATTGCCGAGTTAACATATGGACACAATCAACCTTTAGGGAAATTTAAGAAAGAATTTCACATCGGAAAACTTTATAGTTTTCGGGGACCAAATGGCTGTGGGAAAACCACCCTGTTGGAGACATTATCGGGAAAGCGAGACCCCATCCACGGCCAGGCTCTTTTTAACAATGAAGACGTAAGACACTTATCCCAGGTTTCACATATAACAGAGATTAGTGAACCCGTCTTTTATCCCGATATGTCGGTAGGGGAACATTTCAAATTACTATCCCAGCATTCGGGCGTCGACTATGACAAAATCATCGCCGAATGGGAATGTGAGGATTTCCTCAATCTTCCACCATCATGGTTATCAAGTGGACAACGTCAGCGCCTCATATTAGCAGCTCATTTGGCATTCCCCTATCGCGTGTACCTGGCGGATGAACCAGAACGCCACCTAGATGAGTACTGGGTGAATTTCCTAATCCAGAAATTCCGGGAGGTTACCCAAGCAGACAGCATTGTCATTTGCGCCTCCCACTCTCCCAAAATTATCGCAGCCAGCGATGAGGTCATCGAATTATGCGATTGTTAAAATTCCTAGGTAGTTACGGTTTCTCACTTTACTTCATCATAGCTGCGGCAACAGCAATACCAATCTGGGGATATAATCGCTCACAAGAATCAATGCTGAGCCCACTCGACATTATTGCTGGACTAATCGCTGTTATTAGTACAGCAATAATAATGGAAAAAATTTTCCCGCTTCAATCTATAAACAGCGCTGATCTCATCTGGAAAATGCGACCACGCTTGACTATCCCTCGTTTTCGTAGCGACATTCTCATCCAGATTCTAATTTTTGGTGCTCTCGGCGCGGTTATTGGAGCTGGTCTCAGACATCCATTCTTCGGCTTCATAGGCGCCGCGCTCATACGTTGCTATCCGCTTTTGGTCCACCGCCGGACTCTATCAACACTATTTAGTTCCGACCACGCCCGAATTACTAATTCTTCGATCCTCGGCGCGCTCGACACCGCAGCTGTGCACTACGCTTTGGTCGCGACCACGCTCAGATGGAGGTTCCCCACCCCTACCAGCTCTAAATTCATCATCATCCTTCGGCGCTTAACGCGCTACCCCATCATCGCCTTGGGGTATCTCAGCCTTAGTACTCTGGCCATCGCCTGCCACACCCCCTACTCCATCGCCCTGTCGGTGCCCTTCTATCTGGCGTGGATACTTTTTGGCTCCACCGTAGCCAAAGCAGGAGACTTCCAACTCTTACACTCTTCGCCTCGCCCCCGACAGATCTTAGCCGCCCTTCACGCACTCCTCGGTGCCGCTCTCACCACCGCTTTATGGTCTAGTCCCCTAATTCTCACCGCTCTTCTCTTCCTCATCGGAGGTCTAGCACTAGAAAAGGCTCGACGAACACCCGTCTCTATTACTGGTCTCACCGATGTTGATGTCGGTTATGGAATAACAGCCCCGACGGAATTACTCCACCTCTATGGCCGTGGACTCACCATCCCGTTCATCCTCGCCTTCGGGCTGTATTTCTTAATTCGGCACGCCAGCTAGAAGAATAGCGATAGCCAACGCAACGGTGGGAGGGATTTCCGCTTTCCCCACCTGCTTAGGTGTCCAGGTCCGGCCTCGCAGCGCGGATCGGGGAATAGCCACAGCCCGGACCACACACACGGCCATGACTAGCACCATCACCGCACCGGGTATCGGGGGGATCCACCACCACACCACGATGATGCTTAAAATCAAGGCCAAAACTTGAAAAGCCACCGAGCCGATCCAGTAACGATGATTGCCTTTTTCTCGAATCATCGACTTCACATAAGGAACTGTTCCCGTGAAATATAGGGCGATGATGACTGCTGAGGCGATAGCCACCGAACTAGCATCAAAGGGTGCTCCTCCGCCGCGTCCGAGAGCATCGGTCACCGCTAACATGGTGCCAGATGCGCAGGTGGTAACTACTCCTGACAACGTAGAACGTGGATTTTCACGAATCATCTCCATCATGGCTACTCCCACCAGCGGCACGAAAATCACCGCCCACCATGCCACAGCTGGTTGGAGCAAAAGAGCAATAACGGCACAGACTCCGGAGACGACGCCATAGCACAGGGTGGGGTACAGATATTTTTCGCGGCGCTTCCGACGTCGCGCCTTATAAAGAAGACCACTCGCAAAGAAACAGAAATACCCGCTAAACCAGGACACTAGTACCAACAGCAACGTGAAGAGGGATCCAGTTGTCCTGGCCCCTGGACCTAGATAACCCAAGAAGCTTCCGGCCAAAGCTGGGATCATAACCATTGGCCACGCTCCGTGTTGGTTAGGAACCCAGGGATTAATGCCATGACGGCGGGCCATCATCCATCTCCTTAGCAATAAAAGTGAGGTCTTACTAAGCAAGAGTATAAAACTTTCGATGGATTTGGCCGTGAGTTTGACCACGTCGTTTTCATCGGCGGGGAACTCCGGTAGGGTTGACGTGAACCTACCAGCGTGGAAGGACGATTAATTAAGCTATGATCCAGTTCGTTATCGGTGCCGCCGCAGGTTATGTCTTTGGAACTAAGGCTGGCCGGCGTCGCTATGAACAGATCAAAAAGGGGTATCAGACGGCGGTCAATTCCCCCGTGACGCAAAAAGCTGTGAAAGCAACTCGGAAAGCGATCGCTGAAAAATTAGATCCACAACCTCGGATGAAGGAAGTTCGTAATCTCCGCACTCAAGACGGAGACCGGATCTACGAACCAGATCAGGACTAGGCTTTAGCGGCCAAAAGCTCGGTCATGGAGATTTCTCCGAGCCTGTTCTAAGGCAATGATGTCGCTGAAAGCTGAATTATAGGCGTCGGGGTCATCGCCCGGGCGCATTCTTTGCAATTGAAGCTTTAGCTCAGCTATCTGATTGCCCACCTGTACCTCCTGAAGTCGGCACAAGACAGAGTCAATATATCCCTCAAGAGAGGAATTACTGACATGGATGGGCTCAACCACCAGTTCACTAATTAATTCTTGAGCGGTAGGGTCTTGCACTTCTTTTGCCACTGCCACCGGAAAATTTACGCCCTGCTGTGCACCTTCACACCCTCCCACTGCTGCGATAGCCCGAGCAATAGCGCAATATGTGGGATGGCTAAAAGCATTCTCCGAAATACCATCAAAATAGGTCCCCGCAGATTCCGGATATTGCAATGCAGCTTTTAGGCTTTCTCGTTGCGGCCACAAATGAGGTTCTTTAGGGTCTGGCACAGGAAGATGCGCGGACGGTGATTGCTTCATCGATTCCGGGGCGGGCTGTCGACGGACAGCTTTCTTTAATTCTTGTTTCCCTTGGGGGTTGCGCAACTCTCGCTGGACTTGCTGTATAACTTCTCGAGGATCGGACCACCCCACCCATCCGGAAAGCATCCGCGCGTATTCATTGCGCAAAGCGCGGTCACGAATTCCGGCGACAACGGGAACAGTGCGACGAAGAGCTTGGAGGCGGCCTTCTACGGTATCGAGGGAAAAATCCTTCAGCATAGAGCGGATAACGAATTCGAACATCGGGTGGCGGTCAGCCACCAGATCACGAACTGCGGCGTTTCCTCTAGCCAAGCGAAGATCACACGGATCCATACCTTCCGGCGCCACTGCCACAAAGGACTGCCCGGTAAATTTCTGCTCACCAGCAAAAGCTCGCATTGCCGCCTTTTGACCGGCTTCATCCCCATCAAAAGTGTAAATAAGTTCCCCGCGGAAGAAATTGTCATCGAGCATGAGGCGTCGCAGAATTTGTAAGTGATCATCACCAAAAGCCGTGCCACAGGCCGCAACTGCGGTAGTTACTCCCGCAGCGTGCATTGCCATAACATCGGTATACCCCTCAACAACCACGGCTTGGTGCTGCTCAGCGATATTCTTCTTCGCAAGATCAATGCCAAAAAGAACGTGAGATTTCTTATATAGCAAGGTCTCTCGGGTATTAAGGTATTTCCCTAATTTGTCATCCTCATAGAGTTTTCGCGCCCCAAAACCTATAACGTCGCCGGCGAGATTTTTAATAGGCCACAAAAGACGCCGATGAAACTGGTCAATGGGACCACGTTTACCCATCCGCACTAATCCGGCTGCTTCGAGTTCTTTAGGCTCAAACCCTTTACGTACCAGGTGCTTTAATAAGGTATCCCAACCTTGAGGGGCATAGCCGCACTGAAATTGGTGCGCGTGATCTGAGGAAAACCCTCGCTCCATAAGAAATTCTCGCGCCAGGTGGGCTTCGGGGGTTTCCAATTGTTCTTGATAAAACTCATGAGCGGCACGGTTAGCTGCAATAAGGCGTTGCCGAGTTCCGGGTTCTTCTCGTCGCCCTGGACTCCCACCTTCGTAATTGATCTGATACCCAATTTTTTGGGCGCACATTTCTACCGCTTCCGGGAAAGAAACATGCTCCATCTTCATCAAGAAGTCAAAGACATCTCCCCCCTGGTTCGTCGAAAAGCACCGGTAGTAACCATGATTAGGGCGCACATGGAAAGACGGGGTTCGTTCCTCCTTGAATGGGGAAAGCCCCTTCAGCGAGTCTGCACCACCCGGTTTGAGCTGCACATATTCACCCACAATCTCCTCGATAAGAGTTCTTTCGCGAATTTCTTGAATATCGCTCTCGGGTATTCTTCCCTTGGCCATGGGCACTACTGTAACGCGCCAAGTACCTTCCGTGGGACAATCCCCCTATGACTCGACCCTCTTCTTCACGCCTGGGGCTGGCTTCAGCAGCTGCAGCAATCCTTACTCTTGCCGGCGGTTGGATTGGTTTTGATGTCTTGCACCAAGACTCTCCTGACCCCACAACCAACTCCTCGACCTGCCCTTTAGCTTCTTTACCTCGGGAAGCTCAGGACACGGTCAACAAGGTTCACAGCGGGGGTCCGTTTCCGCACCCGGATAATGATGGGGTACGCTTCGGCAATTACGAGGGTCATCTCCCGAAGCAAGCGAAGAACTATTACCGCGAGTACACGGTTTCTACCCCTGGGGTCAACCATCGTGGAGCTCGACGCATTGTTACGGGCGGTGACCCGGCCACTGCCCCTCAGCACTGGTATTACACTGATAATCACTATGAGTCTTTCTGCGAGATTCCCGATGCTAACCATTAATCCGATATTGATTACTTCTCCTGTTTGTACCCGTAGCGACTTTTATTCAGCGGTGGGCGACGCCCTCTGCCACGATCAGCGCCCGGCTCCCCGCAACCTCGACGGGCTTGCAGACCTGTTAAGAGAATTTCGGGTAGAGCAAATTATTTGTGCTCATTGGTGTTTAGAAGAATCCGAGGAAAAAGCTCTGCATAGAATTTTTGAGGACCTCAACATCACGCTTCATCGCTAACGTCTGAGGCTAAATAATATTGAGATATTTAGCGGCAATCCGATCAAGTCTTTCTAATCGGGACTCTGTCATGGAGGCAATGTTGTCAATGACTACTCGATGCGCAGCTGACTCCGATTCCGCTGCCCTCCACCATTGCGCGAACATGGGGTCTAAAGCGCCAGGGGCCCCGGCCATGAGGTAGTCAAAAACCCGGAAGATCCGGTCTCGTTGGCGATCTTGCTTTCCCAGATGAGAAGGTTCATCCATCACGTACAGCACCGCGATGGTTTTCAGGAGTTTAACCTCAGCTGCGGCTTGGTCGGGAATAATGAGATTCCCCCGGTGCCTTCCTAAATCCTCGGGATAGCGGTGCCGGGTAGCGGAGAGCGTCGCGCCGATAAATCGTCCCACCAATTCCGAAGTCATCTTTTTCAGAGCGACAAAACCACCTAAGCTGCCGTCGAACTGTGCCGCTGCACTGACCACCGGCAGCGCCCATAGATTAGCCGCTGCATCCACTAACTCCTCGGGCCTACCGCCAAAAATCCGAGCCCCTTTTTCTGCTAGTGCGGCAAGTTCAACTAGATCTTCAAGAACAGCAAGATGGACTCGCCCAGAAACAATCCCGTCCTCCACATCGTGCACCGAGTAGGCGATATCATCCGCCCAGTCCA
Organism: Corynebacterium poyangense; assembly: GCF_014522205.1. Taxonomy (NCBI): domain Bacteria; kingdom Bacillati; phylum Actinomycetota; class Actinomycetes; order Mycobacteriales; family Corynebacteriaceae; genus Corynebacterium; species Corynebacterium poyangense. The sequence continues at coordinate 1,765,989 of NZ_CP046884.1, forward strand.
TCACCTGAGCTTCCATTGATCGACGCCCGCTGTCATTTCCTCCCAGTGGTTTTCGGATCCACTCTAGGATTGATCGATCCTCGTCATAACATCCGTATTTCTTGCGGAGCGAAAGATCAGGAGCAGTCCTAAGCACCGGATATTTACATGCTGCATCTAATGCGGCCCGTGAGAGGTTTAACCCCATAGATTCGCCATGCTGATCCACCACCTTTGGCTCCAGGCGAACAAGGATCCTCAACGTTTGGGCGTTGCCTTCAAAACCACCACAGTCTTCGGCTACCTCATTAAGCGCTGTTTCACCATTGTGACCATAGGGTGGATGCCCAATGTCATGGCATAGACCTGCTAATTCGCAGAGGTCTGGATCCATGCCTAGACCTGCACCTAAACTCCGGGCAATCTGAGCTACCTCAAGGGAATGGGTGAGGCGAGTCCGGGGATTATCTCCGTCGCGCGGCCCTACGACCTGGGTTTTATCAGCTAATCTCCGCAGTGCACCGGAATGCAGCACCCGAGCACGATCCCGCGCAAAAGTCCCCCGACGTTCAACATCCGCACCGGGCCAAGCACTGCCTTTCGCCCCTTCGGCGAAACGGCGTTCAACATCGCCGGGCTGATATGAGTACATAATCTTAGTATTTTAGCCTTGGCCTCGGCTATTCCCAGTAGCTTTTAATTGGGCGTGGCGGGTTTTGTGAGAGGGTCTCAGCCAACCATCGAGGCGTCGTAAAGCGTCCTCACATACCCGAGCAGTGGAGCGTCCAAACACTCTGGCGCAATCCACCACAACCATTCCCCCGATCTCATGAATTAACGTACGAAACCACGATTTATTGGGAAATGTACTTGGGCAGTATGGAGTAGGGTCGGCAACAACCTTAAGACCGCATTCGCGGGCCAGGAGACAAGCTCGCAAACTGTGGTGGGGATCAGTAATAACCGCCAGTTTTTGTTCTTTTAAGTCAGGATGCTCAGCTACCAGATGTTGATAGGACCCTAAGGTATTAAAACCATGCGGGCAGGGCCGCAGCCGCGTGAGCGGAACACCGCTGCGCCGAATATGCTCGACGCCTGCCTCAGCTTCACTAAACCGATCCCCCGGCAATTGTCCACCAATAACCCAAATTTCAAGTTGCGGGTTATCCAATCCCCGTTGGGCCGCGTGATCAAGTCTCGCCGCAAAATACCGCCCCGGAACTCCGTCATACTGAGCTGTGCCCGGAACAATGACCGCATCAACCTCTGGAGCATGGGAACGACAGCGCGAGTGCCATAGAACCCTGGCAGCATTCATCACGAAAACTGCCGGAATAAGACTCAGCACCCCGAGGCTAATAGGTAATCTTTTTGCGGCCACCTTGTCGAGTCTGCCACACTTGTCGTTCTGCGGTGTCTACTGCAGGCACTATCCTGGTTCCCATGACGGCTTTATTCTCCCGGTTTTCTTCAACTCTGCTGCCGCTGTGGGGTCTTAGTTTTAGTTTATGTGCGCTGAGTGCAGTGCTATTAGGCCCTACAACAGCGAGCGCCTTGGAAATCCAGGGCACTGGGCAACCTATCATCATGGCTGAAGCCCCCGCGCGCCTAACTTCACCGCTTACTGACAACGCGGGGGTACTCACTCCAGATCAAAAACAAGAACTTTCCCAGCGTCTCAGTGCCGTCGCTAAGGACACCCAGCGCCCCCTGTATGTGATTTTCCTGTCTTCTCTCGATGGGAAAAGCGCGCAGGAGTGGGTTGAGCAGGCCGGACAGATCAATCGCAGCTCAGACCTCGGAATTCTCGCCATCGCCCCGAAGGAACGCGATGGTGCGGTGTGGGTAGGGAGCAATTGGCCGCACGGTTCGGAGCAAAAAATCTGGGATGCTGCGTACCCGTACCTCGTTGATGAAAACTGGGCGGAGGCAGCCCAGGCGGCAGCTGAAGAAGCAACCCACTCTGGAGAATTATCAGGTGCTTCTCTTGCGTGGTTGGGTGCTGGTGGTGGAGCTGCGGTCGCTGCGGGTGCCGGACTGTGGGGATGGTCGCGCCGTCGACGTCGGACAGATGAGGCTCATTTACTCTCCGATGCCCGCGGTATAGATCCGGCTGATACGCGCACTATTAGCCAGCTCCCCCTGTCGACTTTGGAGCAGCGTGCTCAGGAAGAATTAGTGAGTACCGATGAATCGGTGCGCCGGGCTAAAGAAGAATTGCGCTTAGCGCAGGATGAGTTTGGCCCAGAACGCACCAGACCCTTTAATAGTGCGTTGAATCATTCCTCGTTAACCCTTCAAAAAGCGTTCCAGTTGAGGGAAAAAATCTATGATTCCATCCCGGAGACTGAGGAAGAACGACGTGCGATGCTCGTGGAGATCATTTCTTCTTGTGGGCAAGCTGATCAGGCTTTAGATAAAGAAGCTGATGCCTTCGCTCAGATGCGGACCATGTTGATTGAGGCTCCAAGCAAGGTGGAGAAGCTACGGCAACAAAGCGTCGATATTCGAGCTCGAATTCCCGCGGCTGAGTCCGCCGTAGCGCACCTGAAGACACGGTATCCGGAGTCGGTTATTCACTCGCTTATCGATAATCCCGAAGCAGCCGAAGCGGCACTCACCCAGGCTGAGAAGAAAATTGATGAGGCTAGTCAGTATGTGGATAAACCTGCCGGCCACCAAGAAGGCTTAGTTGATACGATCCGCGACGCCGAACATGCTTTAGAAGTTGCCGAACAACAACTTGCTGCGGTTGAAAATGCAGACCGCGATATTCAGGCCGCGCATAGTGGTTTGTCCAGCCTCTTTGCCGAAATAGAAGCGGAGATCGCCGAAGCCCAGCAGCTTGAAGCCGCCGGTAAACAACAGGGTGTGCCAGCCGATTGGGACAGCTTGGAAAGCCTCATCAGCGAAGCGGAAAACACTGTAGCGCGGATTCGCCCTAACGCTGAGCAAGACCCCCTAAGTTCATACACCGCGCTGACTGATTTAGATGCTCGCCTTGATGAGGCGCTAGATACTGTGCGAGAGCACAATGCTAGTCAGCAACGCCTCGTTGAGCTTTGTGACCGGACAATCGCTACCGCTCAATCGAATATCCGCGCCGCCGAGGACCTTATTTCGACCCGAGGGCGGATTGTTAGTTTAGAAGCGAGGACTGCACTCGCAGAAGCGCAGCGGCTTCTTGCTACCGCCCACACGATGCGGACGAAAGATACCCGTCAAAGCATTGAGTATGGGCGTCAAGCCGGAAATAAAGCGTCTCAAGCATATCGGGCAGCAAAAAATGATATTGATGATTACCGGCGCCACAATTCTGGTCAAGGTAGCTCGGGTGCTTTTGTGGCGGGGATGGTCCTCAATAGCTTGCTCAATGGCGGAGGCCGCGGCTTCGGCGGCGGATTTGGCGGTGGCTTCGGAGGCGGCGGTTTTGGCGGTAGCTTCGGGGGTGGAAGTTCAGCCGGTGGTCGCTTTTAAATCCGCGGACGGCGCACCGGTGAATCCACCAAGACGCAACCCCAGGTCAAAAACACCGCATCTTTTAAGGGCATAGTGTCGTATTCTGGAGCATCGCTGACTTCAACTTTTCCCGATACTCGGGGGCAGACGTGGGCGCAGAGTTGACCGGATTCGTTGATGATGCGCCGCTCTTTCCGCCAAGCACTGATTCGTTCTAGGCGATACTTTCGGCCAGCACAATCAGCGACCAACTGGGAAACCGTCAAACTCTTTTGAATCAGGGTAAAGACTTCACCATCCCCTGAGGTAGCCCGAGCCCGAAAATGCCACGGCCCGGGGCTCGATTCAATAAGTAGGCGCTCCTCGCCAAGGTAAATGACGTCGGAAATCACCGAAGCAACTACTCCGCCTTGCTGGTCTATTAGATCGTTTCCGACCCATATCCATTTACCTTCTCGTTCTTGCATTCTCTAAGCCCAATCGCTTCTTAGCCCAGACTCACAACAGCAATAGCATTGCTATGATGCCCACGATTGCGAAAATCAGGACTGTACCAATGATGGCTTTACTGGTCTTATCCAAACGATATTCCAAGATCAGGCGAACAAACCAACTCAGCGCGATACTGCGGTCAACATCGAGGTAGTCATCATAACCATGATCGAATTCCATAATGGCACGCCGCACACCATTATTTCCTCCAGAGAATTGGGCAAATTTCTCCCCATCAACGGTTTCAATAATCCAATCATTGCGCTGCTCATTAAGCAGTCGTACCTGAACGCCATCAAGATCTGCGCGCAGTTCCTGAGCGGTCTTCACGTTTCCCTGAAGTTGATAGTGCTGCCCACCAGGACGAGTAATTGATGCGCCTTCTTCTTCCTGTTGATGAAGGCGCCAAACCTCCTGGCCTACCTGAGCTTCACCGTCTGGCTCAGCTACCCCAAAGTGCGCCAATATGTCCGGACCGTTGTCTCGAAGCAAATCAGCGCCAGTCTCTGTCCGTCGAGTCCACGAGGTGTAATGCACTTTCTAACACCCAATCAATCGCTGAGCCAGGTAAGTGTTGAGCTCGGAAAGCGGCACGCGTTCTTGAGCCATGGTGTCGCGTTCGCGTACCGTGACTGCTTTATCCTCCAAGGAGTCGAAATCAACGGTCACGCAAAACGGAGTCCCGATTTCATCTTGGCGGCGATAACGCCGACCAATAGCGCCAGAGATGTCGTAGTCCACATTCCACAATCCGCGCAGTTCATTCGCTAGATTTTGGGCTACATCCATCAGTTCTGGCTTCTTAGATAGAGGTAGCACTGCCACCTTGACCGGGGATAGACGGTAGTCGAGCTTCAGAACCACCCGCTTATCTACTCCGCCTTTCGCATTCGGAGCTTCATCTTCATGGTAGGCGTCAACCAAAAACGCCATCATGGCACGGCCTAAGCCGGCAGCCGGTTCAATGACATAGGGAATCCAGCGCTCATTTTCAGTTTGGTCAAAATAACTGAGATCTTCGCCGGAGCCTTCGGCATGGACTCGAAGATCATAGTCCGTCCGGTTTGCCACGCCTTCCAGCTCTCCCCAGGTGGAGCCGGTGAAACCAAAAGCATATTCCACGTCTACGGTACGTTTTGAGTAGTGCGATAGTTTTTCCTTGGGGTGCTCATAGAGGCGAAGATTTTCCGGCTTAATTCCCAAGTCGATGTACCACTGGAGGCGGTTATCAATCCAGTACTGGTGCCATTGCTCATCTTCCCCTGGCTTCACGAAGAATTCCATCTCCATTTGTTCAAATTCGCGAGTGCGGAAAATGAAGTTTCCAGGGGTAATTTCGTTGCGGAAAGATTTACCGATATTTGCGATACCGAAAGGCGGTTTCATCCGAGAGGAAGTCAGGACATTCTTGAAGTTGACGAAGATACCCTGAGCAGTTTCCGGACGAAGATAGTGCAAACCTTCTTCATCATCCACCGGCCCTAGGAAGGTTTTGAGCAGGCCGGAAAAAGCCTTAGGCTCGGTCCACTTTCCGGGTTGTCCTGTTTCTGGATCAGGAATATCCGCTAAGCCGTTTGCCGGCGGATGACCGTGTTTTTCCTCATAGGCTTCAATGAGGTGATCGGCACGATAACGTTTGTGGGTATGGAGAGATTCCACTAAGGGGTCGGTGAAGACTTCTACGTGGCCGGATGATACCCACACTTGGCGCGGCAAAATTACCGACGTATCTACCCCCACCACATCAGGACGAGAAGTCACCATATGGCGCCACCACTGGCGCTTGATATTTTCTTTAAGCTCCACCCCCAAGGGGCCGTAATCCCAGGAGGAGCGGGTACCGCCGTAGATCTCACCACCGGGATACACCAAACCCCGGCGCTTACACAGATTAACTACGGTTTCGATGACGGATTTATTCGCCATAGTCTTTTTCGAACTCCTCATGAACTACTGGAATCGGACATCAAGCTTTCTCACACTCTTCGACGAATCAGCCGAAAAGCTCAACGATGCTTGGAAGCACACTTCATTCTAAACGACCGCCCGGGGGTCTTCGTGGTATAGCCTAGTTGAAGCCGCAGGTGTTAAAATTCGTTCCTTTTTAGTACCCTATAATGCAAAGTCTTCTTAACCCCCTGCGGATTGGATTGACCTAAATCATCTAGAATTTTGAACGGATTCTGCACAAGAGTGGAATGGTGTCTAATTCAGTGAGCAATAACTTTCAACACGCGCTAAGCCCAGAGGACCTTAAGCGCGTCGCATATATTATTGGTGCGCTTAACTCTCCCTTGCGCACCCAAATTATCCTAATGCTTTCCCAAGAGCCCCTATATGTTCACCAGATTGTGAAAGCTCTTGATCAAAGTCAACCCCTTGTGAGCCAACATCTGCGGGTGCTGAAAGAAGCTGGAATTGTTGCCCCGACCCGCCATGGAAAACAAGTGGTGTACCACTTAATTCGAACAGATATTCCGGATTTTCTTGCCTGGGTAGCACATAGTAGCGCACCGGTTAGTTCGACGACCGCAGAAGCGCCTCGCCATGGTGATGATGATCTTGCCTCGTTGAGGAAGAAAAAGATCGCGGCAGAAAAAGAGACGACACGCAGCGAAAAGGATACCGACGCTTCAGGTAGTGACCATGCGCTTGGAGCAGCGGCCATTGTTCGTCCAATGGCGGAAATCGACACTATCCCAGACCCTTCCCCGGCGCCGACTCCCGGCTTTTCGCCGATGGATCCCTGTTGATAATTTTCAATTAATTTCCAACAAGAGGTGTTCCAGCTAAACTGGCACTAAACCAACCATAGAGATTGTTGTGAGGTGTCAGTGACGGTGCCAGTTCTAGGACATAATGTTCCCAAACTAGGAACAAGGAATACGTGGCAACGAAGTGCCATTATTCACGTTCTGCAGGATTTAGAAAAGTTTAGTTCGGCAAAAGATATTTATTCAGAACTACTCAAGCGTGACAAGAAGGTCGGACTCACCACGGTTTATCGGACTTTGCAGTCCTTGGCTGAGGTTGATGCCGTTGATGTCCTTAATATTTCCGGCGGGGAGACGCTGTATCGACGCTGTGAGACGGACTCCCATCATCACCATTTGGTATGTACTAAGTGCGGAAAAGCTGAGGAGATAGCTGGTGGCCCGGTAGAAAAATGGGCTAAATCCATTGCTCGGGAATTTGGCTACACCCTTACCGGACATGATGCTGAAGTGTATGGGCTATGCCCTAGCTGTAGCTCACCCAGCGACTTGCCCAAAGACTAGTCCCAGACCCCAGGTGACCGCAGCTGCACCCAGACCAATGAAGAGTTGACGAAACGCCCTGCTGAGAGGAGGTTTTCCGGAGAGTATTCCGGTAATACCGCCGGTGCATAATAGTGCCAGGGCTACTAGAACCAACGCAATTATTCCGGCAGTTTCAAGTCTCAAACCGAAAAGGAAAGGCAGAACTGGGAGCAATGCGCCACTGGCGAAGCAGAAGAAGCTTGATATAGCTGCTTGCCAGGCGCCTCCCGTCCCAATGGCGTTGCCTTGACCGCGACCAAAAGTATCTGAATGCCGCTGATCTCCATCTTTAATCAGCGTTCGGAACACATTATGCGCTCGTTCCTCGGCTTCTTCCTGGCTCATTCCTCGGGCCCGGTACACCAACGCCAGCTCATTGGCGTCGACATCTAACTCTGGCAATACGGCGCTGGTGGCTTCATCCGGTTCTGAAGCTTCAAGGAGCTCTTCTTGGGACTTTACTGAGATATACTCCCCTGCAGCCATGGATAAGGCTCCGGATAGCAACCCAGAAATGCCAGTCAGCAAGACGATGTTGCTGCTCACGCCGGATCCCATGACACCCATTACGAGGGCCAGGTTAGAAACTAAACCATCATTGGCTCCAAAAACCGCAGCGCGGAAAGCCCCGGACATCTGTTCTCGGCCACGTGCAGCTAAGCCACGCACTACTTCAGCATGGATTCTTTCGTCTGCTGCTATTTGGTGTGACGCATCGGCGTCGTCCACATAGGCTGATCGCGACTCTGCATTTTGCATCATGGCGAGCACAAAGACTGAACCGAATCGGCGGGCGAGGAATCCCATGAACCGGGTCGATAAATCAGGCTGTCGCGGCATTCCCACATGGTCGCCTAGCTTGGTGCGCCAATAGTGCTCGTGACGAGATTCGGAGTGAGCCAGGGCTAACAAGATTTCTCGTTCTTCCCCAGTTTTGCGGTGAGCGAGTTCTCGGTACACCGCGGCTTCTGCCCGCTCATTGGCCAAATAACGTCTCCACCTGGCAATTTGCCGCCGCGACGGGATAGATGCATCATGCTGGTCGGTCATGTTGTCATTCATCGAGTGCCCCCAAAACGTCGATCACGTCGCGCATACTCCTCAACAGCGCTAAAGATATCCTCGGCCCGGACATCGGGGAAAAGTTTATCTTGATAAATCATCTCAGCATAAGCGGATTGCCACAGTAAGAAATTAGAAATCCGCTTTTCCCCGCTTGGCCGCAGAAAGAGATCAACATCAGGCATATCCGGTTCGTCGAGCCATTGAGAAAAGTTCTTCTCTGAGATCTGATCTGGCCTAAGCTCTCCCGCCGCAACTTGGCGAGCAATAGATTTTGCCGCGTCAACAATTTCCGCCCGACCGCCATAATTCACGCACATGGCTAAGGTCATTCGAGTATTATTCGCGGTTAGACGCTCCGCCTCCTCTAGCTCCCGAATCACGGATCGCCATAATCGGGGGCGACGTCCGGCCCACCGTATCCGAACCCCTTTGTCGTGCAATATATCGCGTTCTCGTCGCAAAACATCACGAGAAAATCCCATCAGGAATCGAACCTCGTCTGCAGAGCGGCGCCAGTTTTCGGTAGAAAAAGCATAGGCGGATAAGTAGGATACGCCGAGCGCCAGGCAGGCGTCGACGGCTTCCATTAACACTGCCTCGCCGCGCTTATGGCCCTCAGTTCGTGGCAAACCACGCTCTTGGGCCCAGCGTCCGTTGCCGTCCATCACTAGAGCAATATGGTTCGGGATGAACTCACGCGGGATATTCGGGGGAACCAAATCAGTCACGAAACTATTGTGCCATGTCTAAGCCTCATCGAAAATAGCCAGGCTAGGAAGACGTGTTTCAAGGTGCCAGCGCAGGTGGACAGCGCTGAGCTTATGGATGCTGAGCAGGTATTCTGGATGCTCTCGGACTGTCTCGAGGACCACATCGCGGTGGCCTTCTTGGAGCAACCACATCAGGTGCAAAACCTCCGGATCGATATTAAAGGATCCGGGAGGACGGCAGTACTGACACACTGCACCGCCGGAGAGCGGATGAAAGGATCGGTGCGGTCCCGGGGCATTGCACTGGGCACAATAAAACAAACTCGGTGACCAGCCTGAAATTTTCATCACGTGGAGGATAAAGATATCCAAATCCAACACCGGCTCTGGGCTGTGCTGAATGCTAGTCAAGGCACGGGTGACTGAGGAATAGAGTTCTGGATCAGGATCGGCATGGGCGAGACTTTCGGCGATTTCCAGCATCGCACAGGCCGCCGTATAACGTTGATAGTCCTCAATAATCCCTGACCCAAAGTATCGAACGGTATCTGCACCGCTTAGTGTTGCTAAATTCTTTCCCGGATAAAGGAGAACATCAAGTTCCACGAAGGGCTGAACCCGAGAGCCAAATCGAGATTTTGCCCGACGTACCCCTCGAGCCACTGACCGAACCACTCCATGGTGCTGAGTGAGCAGCACGACCACCCGGTCTGCTTCAGCGAAATCATAGCTGCGGATAACCACGGCTTGATCTCGGTAACTACCGCGGCGGGCCACCTTAAAAACCTAAGCGACCAAGGGATTTAGGGTCTGATTGCCAATTCTTGAGCACTTTGATCCGCAGATCTAGATAAACATTGCTCCCGAGAATGTCCATGATCTCTGGCCGGGCTTGGTACACGATTCGACGCAGGCGTCGATTATCCGGCCCAGCCAAAATCTTGCGTTGACCAGGGCGTTCCACGTAGATCACGGCATGAACGTTCTGGACTCCTTCCCGCTCTGGGTGAGGAAGAATTTCATCAATTTCCACTGCCACAGAATGAGGAAGCTCTTCTCTGAGCCCGGTGAGTGCTGCTTCACGGATAATTTCCGCTAGCCGCGTCATAGTATCTTCATCGGTGACGTGGTCTTCGGGGTAAAAGCGCGGGCCTTCAGGAAGCAAGGTAGTAATGACGTCCACGAGCACGTCAATTTGTTCCCCCGAGCTTGCCGACACCGGAACCACGTCAATGTCTCCCCCTAGAAACTCATGAACGTTCACGAGTTGTTCGGCTACGTGATCACGAGAAACCTTATCTATTTTGGTAACTATTCCCAACAACGGGGTGCGCGGGGCTACTCTTTTCACCGCATCAATAATCCAGCGATCCCCTGGCCCTATTTTTTCGTCTGCCGGAATACAGATCCCAATGACGTCAACATCAGCATAGGTGTCTTTCACCATGTCGTTGAGCCGTTCACCCAACAAAGTTCTGGGACGATGCAGCCCAGGCGTGTCTACCACAATGATCTGAGCATTCTCACGGTGAACCAGCCCCCGAATCGGGTGACGGGTGGTTTCCGGCTGGTTAGCGGTAATCGCAATTTTCTGCCCCACCAAGGCATTGGTGAGAGTTGATTTACCGGTGTTAGGGCGTCCAACGAAACTGATAAATCCAGAACGGAATCCGTCCGGGGTGTCGCTAAAAGTGCTGATCTTTTTCCTACTTCCCACAAAGGTGTTGCCAAAACAATAGAGGAATACTGTGAATCCCGCTCAATCGCGGGAAACACCTCCTCAACTGATCTTAGTCATGGCACAATAGCCGTTATGACTCACGCTCTTTCCCAGCATCGCACATTGGTTATTCATCGACCTAACGGTTTCAAGAAAAACGAAGTGTGCATTAGCTCTACTGATGGTGAAATTGTGGGACGTATCCGTTCTGGTGAAAGCAAAGCCAAGCAAATGATGATGGGGAATCGACACATCATTGTTTCCGAGGAAACCACACACACAGATGTTCTTCACGTTGTTGATCCCCCCGATTTTTTCCGCGACACCCTCGAGGTCAAAGATCCCTCCGGACGGCGTTTAGCGCTCCTCAAGAATGCACCGCGCCTGAGAAAGAAACAGCTGAATGTGCATACTGACTCCCAAGACTATGTGGTGCAGGGTAACCTCAGCGAGCGGGAATTTATTCTAAGCACTGACTTTTCCGATCCCCAGTGCACCATCATGACTATGTCGAAGCAGTGGACGGGTCTGAAGAAAGCCTTGTTCGGGAGTGCGGACTATATTTTGAGTTTCCGGGAAGGGTTGGATGATTCCACGCACCTCTTAGCGTTAGGGATCGGGCTAGCTGTTGATATGCAACAGCTCAAGAAAGAAAGTGTCCTTCTCACCACCGTGTTAGCAGCAACAGGCTAGAGGTTACGCCGAGGTTCTAGGCTTCTTCTTCCCTCGCCGGGGTTACAAGCTCCACGACAACAGTATGAATTCTGAGGCGTCCACGTCGATCAGTTGCCCCTTCCGCGGTGAGTTTTAATCCCTCTGTTTCCACTGTGGAGCCGGGAAGCGGCACCCGCCCCATGGAGTAGGCCAGTAAACCCGCAACTGTATCGACCTGGTCTAAGGTATCTTCGCTAAATTCAATCTCGTCACCGGCGTCTTCACTGATGGCTTCTTGAAGATCATCCAAGCTCAATCGGGCCACACAACGCCACGACCGCTGGCCTATCTTCTCCACTGGAGCTAGTTCACGAGTGTCATACTCATCCGAGATTTCACCAACAATCTCTTCTAAGATGTCCTCCATTGTTACCAACCCAGATATCGCGCCATATTCATCAACCAAAACAGCAATATGATTTCGCGCTTTTTGCATCTCATGCAATAACGCATCGAGCGGTTTAGAATCCGGCACAAACACCGGGCTACGCATCACCTCGGCAACAATAACTGACCGTCCCCCATCGCTAAGATGATAGGTGCGTTGCACCAAATCCTTGAGATACACCACGCCCACGACGTCATCGGTGTTATCACCTATCACCGGAATCCGAGAATGCCCCGAGCGAACACATAAAGAAGTGGCTTGGCCAGCGGTTTTATCTGCTTCAATCCAGATCATCTCCGGGCGCGGCACCATCACCATCCGGGCGGTGGTCGAGGCAAGGTCAAACACGTTTTGGATCATGCGTCGTTCCTCTACTTCGACGACGCCATGTTCTTGGGCGATGTCTACCATTTCCCGCAATTCCACTTCCGTGGCATAGGGCCCATCCCGAAAACCTGGCCCCGGGGCAAGAATATTGCCCACCCGAATCAGGAGTCTGGCAATAGGCCCAAAGATCCTCGCCATCACCTGCAACACCAGTGCCGAAGCTAAACAAATGGTGTAGGGATTTTTTCGGCCGAGCGTTCGAGCAAAAACGCCAATAACGGCGAAGGAGACCAAGCCGACGAGGACAATAGCGGCAACGATAGACCACCCGGAATTTCCCCATATTTTGGTAGCTACTGCGGCGGCGAAAATGGCGGCGGTGGCATCAAACAGGGTTCGGATGAGAACCAGGAGGTTAATATGAACAGCGCGATCATCAATCACTCTCAATAACGTTGCTGCACCGCGGCGCTCATCTTTAAAGAGTTGTTCTACTCGAGCTCGGGAGATAGACGACACCGCGGATTCCAAGGTTCCCACCAACCCGGCGAGGGCCAGGGCCGATAAGGTCACCAAAATGAGTACCGCTATGGGATAACTCACTGTTGCTATTCACTCTCCATCGAAGAATCATCACGCTGGGCTGCACTAGGAAACGCCGCAGCACCGGAAGGTTTTGGCTGATACTCCACTCCACGTTCCGCTAAGTCTTCATACCAATCAGCCAAAATCTCATTCTGAAGAGCAAACATTTCTCGTTCTTCGGTTGGGGTGGCGTGGTCATAACCCAATAGGTGAAGGCATCCGTGAACTGTTAAGAGGGCAAGCTCATGCCCCAGGTCATGGCCAGCGGCTTTCGCCTGATTCAGCGCAAAAGCCGGGCAAAGCACAATATCACCCAGCATCGCAGGACCAAGATCCGGAGAATCAGGCCGACCACCCGAGCTAAACCCGGGGCTGAGCTCATCCATCGGGAAGCTCATCACATCGGTCGGCCCTTCGAGGTCTAACCACCGCAGGTGTAAATCAGCGATGGTTTCCAGGTCAACGATATGGATGCTAGCTTCAGCATCAGGATGGACGTCGAGCCGATGAAGAGCATAACTCAACACATCCACCAGCATTTCCTCGTTGACGCTGGCTTCACCGGATTCATTAAAAACCTCAATACTCATCTTCAGGCGTGCTCTCTTCCTGCAGCTAGCTCGCGCTCTGCTTCGTGACGGTCATGCTGGTCATAGGCATCAATAATGCGGCTTACCAGGTTGTGACGGACTACGTCTTCACTGCCTAATTCAGCAAAGTAAATCCCTTCAACTGAGCCCAAGATGCGACGTGCCACTCGCAGTCCAGATAACTGACCACGCGGAAGATCTACCTGAGTGATGTCGCCGGTGACCACCATTGTGGAGCCAAAACCCAAACGCGTTAAAAACATCTTCATCTGCGCGGGAGTAGTATTTTGGGCTTCATCAAGAATCACAAAAGCATCATTCAGGGTGCGCCCGCGCATATACGCTAAGGGTGCTACCTCGATAATCCCTGACTCCATGAGCCGAGGGATAACTTCTGGTTCCACCATGTCCCGCAAAGCGTCATGGAGCGGACGCAGATAGGGGTCAATCTTCTCATTAAGACTCCCCGGTAAAAACCCCAGTTTCTCACCGGCTTCTACAGCAGGGCGAGTCAGAATAATCCGAGACACTTCCTTCGCTTTTAAGGCCTGCACAGCCTTTGCCATAGCCAAATAGGTTTTCCCGGTGCCAGCGGGGCCCACCCCAAACACGATGGTGTAGTCATCAATCGCCGATACATAGTCTTTTTGGCCAGCGCTTTTAGGGCGAATGATTTTGCCTCTCCGGGCAATAATCTCTTCTCCCAAGGTTTCTTGCACTGATTTCGGTTTTTCGCTGGCCACCAAATTCAAGGTGCTCCGCACGGTATCTGGGCTCAAAACGTGCCGGCGCTGAGCAAGACCAGCCAATTCTTTCAGTGCCCGAACAGCATGAGCCACCTGGGCGCTTGGCCCACGCACAACTACTTGATTACCTCGGGCTCGACAATCGACTCCGGTGAACTCAGCGATGATCTTCAGGTGAGCATCATGGACGCCAGCTACCTCGGGTGCGGTGTCCTCCCCGACATCCACCATCCGGGTCACCACATCCATCCGCCGTCGCGGGGAACGCTGCTGTTTAGTGTCAGTCACGAAGCTAACGCGCCTGCTTTCCAACTCGGTAGTACTTGTTGCGGGTCACTTTACCAGCGCTGACTGCGAGATCCGATGGCAGCAAGAGCAACCATTCCTGCGCTGGCAGTTCTTAAGACCTCCGGGCCTAGTCGGACCGTCTTTGCCCCGGCGTCCTGAAGTTGTTCCTGTTCTCGTGGGCTGATTCCACCTTCCGGCCCGATAATGATGATCACCTCATCGAGATCAAAATCTTCATCAATGAGTCGGGAGTCAGCCTCTCCATCCAGCAAAAAGGCTTGACCACCTTGATCTTGTATCTGCCGAATCAGCTGCACCAAATCCGATGTGTCACATGGCTCGGTTACGGTGGGGATGATCCGGCGTCGAGCCTGCTTTGCCGCCGCTTTTGCTGCTTGCTGCCATTTTTCAAGGGAACGCTCGATTTTTTTCGCTCCCACCCATTTCGCCACACAGTGCTCGGCTTGCCACGGAATAATCACATCTGCACCGGCTTGGGTAGATAAATCTACTGCTAGTTCTGCTCGCTCCGATTTAGGGATGGCGTGCACCACCCTAACCTGTGGCCGTGGTGGGCGTACCTCGCCTTGGCGCTGAACCTGGAGCAACGCTTGATCCTTAGCAAGGATACGTTCGACGCATACTTCTGCCCAGATTCCTTGTCCAGAAATAACCAGCAGTTCCTCACCAGGCTGAACGCGTTTGACAGTCACCGCGTGGCGCCCCTCTGCCCCGCGCAGAGTCAGGGAGTGAGGTTGGCTCAGCTGCTCAGCTAGATCCTCAATCACGTAGGTCGCACGGGTCATCGCCGGAATTTATTCCTCAACCGCGAAAAGAGGGACTCTTCCCCATCATCAAGGCTATTAACTCCGGTTGCTTCCCGTCGGTGCTCCCTCACCTGTGTCAACAGCTCCCGAGATTTTTGATCCAAATCTCTCGGAACAACAACATCGATGGTGGCGATCATGTCCCCTCGCTCCCCGGTCCGAACATGCGGCATACCGGCTTCAGGCAAGCGAATATGCTCTGCGGGTTGGGTACCCGGATCAATGGTTAAGGTAATACTTTCTCCCCCTAACCCATCGAGTTCAACATCGGTGCCTAATGCAGCATCCACCATCGGAACGCGAACCGTCATGTGCAGATCATCACCATCGCGGCTAAACACCGGATGCTGTTGAATAGCAACCTCCACATAGAGATCTCCGGCAGGGCCTCCACCTTGGCCCACCTCGCCTTGTCCAGCCATTCGAATCCGCATTCCATCACGGATCCCGGCTGGAATATTGCAGACCAGATTTCGACGTCGCTTCACCCTGCCAGCACCTCCGCAATGGGTGCACGGGTCCGGGATAATTTCCCCGTAACCTTGGCATTTAGGACACGGGCGGGTGGTCATCACGTTGCCGAGGAAGGAGCGCTGCATTTCCCGAATTTCGCCGGTGCCGCCGCACTGGTCACAGGTAACTGGTTTCGAGCGGGACTCAGAACCGGTGCCGGCGCAATGCTCACATAACACTGCGGTGTCTACGATGATGTCTTTGCGCACGCCTCGAAAAGCGTCTTCCAGCGTGATGCTTTCGCGCAGCAAGGCGTCGTTTCCGGGCTGCACGCGCGAACGCGGACCACGAGAACCTCCGGTTTGCTCCCCGAAGAAGGCTTCGAATATATCGCCTAAACCGCCGCCGAAGCCTCCGAAGCCGCCGGCGCCACCTGGCGCTCCGCGACCGCCGTGGTCCAGGGGGTCTCCCCCCATATCGACGATTCTCCGTTTTTCCGGGTCAGTTAACACCTCATGTGCCTCGGTGGCTTCCCGGAACTTTGCTGCTGCCTCTTCGGAGGGGTTGACGTCTGGATGGTATTTACGCGCCAACCTCCGGTAGGCCTTCTTAATCTCTTGGTCGGTAGCAGATTTTTCTACCCCAAGAATCCCGTAATAGTCACGCGCCACGGTGTGCCTAAACTTCCTTCCTCGCATTCACAACAATGATGCGCCTTAAGACAATCGTCGAGACAGTTTACCGGCCAGCGTGGTGCCAGTGGTAACTACTCCCCAGCAAGTACTTGGCTTACATATCTGGCAACAGCAGACACCTTGGCAATTGTTCCCGTGTAGTCCATAAAAGTGGGGCCTACTACCCCCATTCCGCCTAATGCGGCATCGCCTGCACCATAGGCAGTGGTCACCACCGACGCCCCATGAAGACGCTCAGTTTTGTTTTCCTCCCCGATAAGGACGGTAACATCTCCTGGATCACGAACATTAGCGAGCAGTTTCAAGACCACGACTTGTTCCTCTAGAGCCTGAATCACCATGGGCAATCCGGAGGGCAAATTTCGTGCGCCGCGAGTGAGATTAGAAGCGCCCGCCAAAATGATCCGATCACTAGGCTGTTCCACCAGGGTCTCAATGAGCACTGTGCAGGCGGAAATAAGCGCAGTCCGTAATTCTTCCGGAGCGTTGTTTACCACATCCGCCAAGGAACTTGAAGCATCATTGAGAGATTTACCCACCAAGGCTGAATTCAACATATCGCGGACTCGATGCACCTCTTCGGTGTCAAGCGGTGCATCAAGCTCGACGTTGCGCTGATCCACCCGACCAGTGTCGGTAATCAGCACTAGTAATAATCGCACCGGGGAGAGAGAAACCACCTCACAGTGTTTCACCCGAGACACAGTGAGCGTAGGTAGCTGCACAATAGCTGCCTGACGAGTTAGTTGACTCAGCAATTGCACGCTTCGTCGTAGGACGTCTTCTAAATCCACCCCGTCGTTGAGGAATGTCATGATGGCATGACGTTCGGCTCTACTCAGCGGCTTAATATCGTGCAGGTCATCAACAAAGCGTCGATACCCTTTCTCGGTGGGAACCCGCCCCGAGGAAGCATGTTCCTGAACAATGTAGCCCTCAGATTCCAGGACCGTCATGTCATTGCGGATAGTAGCCGAGGACACCGGTAAGTGGTGCCTTTCTAGGAGGGCTTTAGAACCCACAGGTTCCTGAGAAGCAATATAGTCAGCAACGATTGCTCGCAAGACTTCCTGACGCCGGCGGGCAGTTTCTCCAGCCATAGTCTCAGAGCACCTCCTGAACGCTTACTGCTTCTACCATTATCTAGTCTAAGCCACCTTATAGATCAAACTTGTTCTTCCTCAGCTAAAAGTAAATCCCTTATTATTCCATCTGCTAAAAGTCTGCCGGCTTCGCTTACCCTTATTCGCCGCTCAGATACCTCAATGAGGCCTTGTTGAGACAACTCCTCCACAAGTGGCGATGCCGCTGGGGAGAGCGCGTCTCGAGGTATTCCGCGACGCAACCGCAACCCCAACATAATTTTTTCCATATGCTGTTCTTCCGCAGTTAACGTCTCATTCATGGCAATGGGTAAACAACCGGCGCTCAGTTCTCTGGCATAGCGCGCGGGGTGCTTGACATTGGCAAAACGACGCTTTCCGAGATGAGAATGCGCACCAGGTCCTGCACCCCACCAGTGACCGTCAGTCCAGTAAATGAGATTATGGCGGCATTCTCCCCCGGGAAGCGCCCAGTTCGACACCTCATACCATTCCAAACCTGCCGAGCTCAGTAGTGTGTCAATTATCTGATAGCGCTCTGCTAAGACATCAGGATCCGGTTCCGGCAGTTCCCCGGAACGGATTTTCCGGGCCATAGCCGTACCATCTTCAATAATGAGTGAGTACGCAGAAATATGGTCCACTCCTGTGCCCAGGGCGTAAGAAAGAGTGCGTTCAAGATCCTGATCAGTTTCTCCTGGGGTGCCATAAATGACATCCAAATTAAGGTGAGAAAATCCGGCGGCTTTTGCTTCTCGGGCGGCGGCTAAGGCCCGGCCCGGGGTGTGCTGACGCTGGAGCACACGCAAGACGTGAGGTGCAGTCGATTGCATTCCGAGGGAGAGCCGGGTAAAGCCGGCGGCGAGGAGTTTCTCAAAAAATTCCGGTGACGTTGACTCCGGGTTGGATTCGGTGGTGATTTCCGCGCCGGGGGTAATGCCGAAGGTCCGCTCGATAACGCAAATAATTCTTGCTAAAGCCTCCGCACCAAGCAGAGAAGGTGTTCCTCCGCCGATGAAAATAGTGTCGGCGGGTTGTGTTTCAGGCATCGCCGCAGCCAACTCAAGTTCTTGTTCCAAGGCCTCCAAGTAGCTGTGTGGGCTGGCAGAGCTGCCGAGTTCACCGGGGGTGTAGGTGTTGAAGTCACAATAACCACAGCGGCTGGCGCAAAAAGGAACATGAATGTAGACGCCGAATCCGGGGTCAGTAGGTTGGGGCGTCACCATATTTTAAGAAGCATAGTTGCCGCCAGAAACTTTGGCGCCTTGTTGCCGTCGGGCATTAATCTTATCCACCACCGCGGCTATTCGAGCCCGCTCATGAAGAAACTCCGGGGGATGATGTCCCCTCATTGTCCGAGTGTATCCGGGGTGAGCTTCAGCCACCGTGGTTAACCAGGCACACGCTACCGCACGAACCTCTCGCTCTATGCGACGGTACAACCGGGGCAAATCAACCGCTCCCAGATCCTCAATTCCATAGGCGGTTTGATCCAAGCAAAACTCAACGTACTGCTGCACTGTGGACACAGCCGTGGAGGTGCGAGCCTCTAAAGTGGAAGCCAAATCATGGACACTCAACGGGGAGCTGCGCAAAGGGAAACGATCTTCCAGCTCAGCCGCGTGGAAAAATTCGGGAGCAGAAACGTGAGGGCGATAATCACGAACTGACAGCACGCCGCGTTTTCGTCCGGAAGTAAGCGCTCGACGCAACCCCGCCAATTCAACAGAATATAACCGGGAATCTCGAATAGCGTCAGAGCTGATTTCTTCTAGCTCAGCTAAACAATCTGCCACTAACTCGGCGTCCCAATCATGGAGCGCCTCGCTGAGGTTTTCCAGGTAACCAGCTACTTCATCGCCAATATCGTAGAGTTCTTGGGTGAGTTCCCGGTGTCGGAGCTCAGCAGCGATGGTCGGCATCTAAGGCTACTCCTTCCGATTCTCCCGGGAAACCCATACTAGGTAACCTCAACCAATGATTGAGACTTTTCGGTGACAACTGGTGACACTACGCGAAAACCGGCGCCATACCGCACTATGACGCCGGAGTGTCGTTAAAAAGAAACTCACCTATTTCTCAGCCTGGTCTTTTAGCGACCATAAATGTGGTCAATAGCGTCTTTATAGCGACGCACCACCACGTTTCGTTTGATCTTCATCGTGGGAGTAATCTCATTTTCCTCTTCGGTGAGATCGCGATCCAAGATATAGAATTTCTTAATCGCCTCCGCGTGTGAAACTGTCTGGTTAGCGCTATTGATAGCGTCTTGAATCTCAGCCCGCAATGTTGGATCAGTAGCCAAGTCCTTGATTCCACGATTCGTCGGGATATGGCGGTCCAGTTTCCACCTCGTTAGGGCATCTTCTTCGAGGGTGACAAGCACCCCGATGAAGGGTTTACCGTCTCCGACAACCATGGCCTGGCTAATCAGCGGATGTGCACGCAGAATATCTTCCAACGGTCCAGGAGAAACATTCTTCCCCCCAGCAGTAACGATGAGGTCTTTTTTACGCCCCGTAATCACCAGGTGCCCGGAGTCCAACAATTCACCCAGATCACCGGTGTTATACCATCCGTCGGCGTCAAAAGCAGCTTCACTTTCTTCCTGATTGCGCCAGTATCCGCGGAACATGGCATCACCGCGAAGAAGTATTTCCCCTTCATCGTTAATCCGCACCGAATAACCGGGGGTGGGAGTGCCGACCGAACCGATAACTTGGTTTTCGAAATCCACACATGCCGCAGCGCAGGATTCCGTTAAGCCATAGCCTTCATAGATGGGGATACCCAGTCCGCGGAAGAAGTGCATAATCTCATGGCTCATTGAGGATCCACCGGTGATGCAATACCGCACCGCACCCCCAGTGACTTCGCGGATCTTGCCATAGACAATCTTGTCATACAGGGCGTGGCGAGCCTTAAGAAGGCGAGACGGACCTTCGTCAGTATCTAATGCCATGGAATACTCGATAGCCGTTTTTTCTGCTCGCTGGAACGCCACCGCGTTCACCGGCCCCCCTTCCATAGCCTTCGCTGCCGCCCCATTGCGAACCTTTTCAAAGACGCGCGGAACTCCTAAGATCAGGTGCGGTCGGAAACGCTGGAACTGTTCCACCAACATGGACGTATCTGACCAGTGGGATTGAGTGCACCCCCCGATTGTGGTGGCAAGAGAAACTGCGCGCGCTAAAACGTGAGCAAGCGGCAAGAAGGTCAGCACCCGCGTGCCGGGGACAGCTATGGCCCCAATAGGGTGAGTAAGCAGAGCCCGAATTTGACTCAGCCAATTTCGATGGGTTAGCTCACACCCTTTGGGTCGTCCCGTGGTGCCGGAGGTGTACACCAAACTGGCCAGATCATCGGTTTTCGTCGCTGTGATTCGAGCCTCTACTTCACTATCGGCAATAGGCCGGCCTTCAAATTTTAAGGTGTGAAGAGCGGAAGAATTGATTTCTACAATCCGGCGAAGCTGTGAATCAGAACCTTGTAAAGCCGGCTTGCCGTTCTCCTCTAATACCAGATGCCGCATTAGTGCCGTGTGTTCCTGGGTTTCAGTCACGGCAAAAACAGCCTGGGAGTTCTCGATAATCCACTCCATCTGACTCATCGAGGACGATGGGTATATAGGTACTACCACTCCACCTGCAGCCCAAATAGCAAAATCAAGGACCGACCACTCGTAACGGGTAGCGGAGCACAGCGCGACCCGATCTCCTTGTTGAATCCCAGCGGCAATAAAGCCCTTCGCAACGTCATATACCTCTCGGACAAATTCATCCGCGGTGACATTAACCCACTCATAATTTTTAGGACGAGTGAATAAAATGCCATAAGGCCTGGCCCTGGCCGAATCTAACATGGCAGTCAGCGGGGTTTCACCTTCGCGGATTTCAAAGGTGGCGGGAGTGCTATTTTCCTGCACGGTAGGGATCTCCTGGACTATAACGAAAAGGTTTCGCCTGCCTACGGTACACGTCTTAGTGTATATTTCACTACAAAATATTTTGACGTCCGTGGATTTTCTTCCTTAAAAGGTGGAGGCAGCTGCACATCATCTCAGCTGCAATGGCACAATTGGTGACCGTGACGCACCAGGAACTTCTTCAGGAACTGTCCTCTGCTTACGGTATTGCCACGGAATACTGGTCCAATACCGGTGACAAGGTTCACGCTCCGGCAGAGACCCTAGGCCTATTACTTCAGGCCATGGGGGTCAATGTGGGTGACCTCTCCGAACCTGCCCTCCGCCAAGCCCTTCAAGATCAGCGCAATCACCAGGCCTCTCGCCCACTCCCCCCGTGTGTGGTGAGCATAGAAGGCCACACCCCTGAAATCATTGTCCATGTTCCCGACGGTGCCCCAGCCGAGGTGGAAATCCGTCTCGAAGACGGGTCTACTCGTCATGCTCATCAGGGTGAAAATTGGAACCCTCCAGTCCAAGTCGGTGACATCACCTGGGGAGAAGCTAGTTTTTATCTTCCCGATGACCTGCCGCTAGGCTGGCATGAATTAATCCTTCACTCGGAAGCACCGGCAGACGGAGCACGATGCAGTCTCATCATCACTCCAGAGTCACTAGAGGTGTCAAAGGAGCGACGCACCGGGGTCATGGCCCAACTTTACTCAACGCGTTCACGCACCTCCTGGGGAATAGGGGACTTCCATGATCTTGGCCTACTAGCGGAAACCGTGGCGGATTTTGCTGACTTTATCCTGATTAACCCGATGCATGCCGGAGAGCCTTTCCCTCCGATAGAGGATTCTCCCTATCTGCCCACGACGCGCCGTTTCATCAACCCCATTTATCTTCATGTCGAAGATCTTCCGGAATACCAGGCTGCTGATGACGAGCTGAAAGCTGAAATTCAGCAGTTAGCTCAACCCTTAAAAGACACCAACACCTCAGCGGAGGTTATTCACCGCAACCCTATTTTTGAAATCAAACTCCAGGTGTTAAGGGAACTCTATGCCCAACCACGAAGCGATGATCGCCAACGCGCCTATGCGGAGTTCTGTCAACACGAAGGCCAAGGTTTAGTTGACTTCGCTCACTGGTGTGCACAAGAAGAACTCACGCGCCTTGATTATTCAGGCCAACACGCAAGAACACCCGATAGCTCAGACGTCGCGGATTTTTATATGTGGCTGCAATTCCTCTGCGATGAACAATGGGAGGCTGCCCAACAACGCGCACTAGCAGCAGGAATGAGCATTGGCATCATGGCAGATTTAGCCGTGGGAGTTCATCCCGGCGGAGCCGATGCCCATAATTTAGCGGATGTTCTCGCCCCACAGGCTTCCGTGGGTGCTCCCCCAGACCCGTATAACACCCGTGGGCAGGATTGGTCCCAACCACCGTGGAATCCAATTCGTTTGGCAGAAGATGGCTATCGACCCTGGCGAGATCTCCTACGCTCCGCTTTGCACCATGCTGGAGGCTTGAGAATTGACCATATTTTAGGGCTTTTCCGGTTGTTCTGGATGCCGCGGATGCAACCCCCGGCGCGAGGCACCTATGTTCACTATGACTATGAGGCTTTGGTGGGCATTTTAGCGCTGGAGGCGCACCGAGCCCAGGCGGTAGTGGTGGGTGAAGATCTGGGCACTTTTGAACCATGGGTTCAAGATGTTCTGTCTGCCCGGGGGATTTTAGGAACCTCCGTGTTGTGGTTTGAGTCTGAAGGAGACCAACCCAAACCGGCTGAGCATTATCGACAATTATGTCTAGCATCGGTGACCACCCATGATATGCCGCCTTGCGCTGGACAATTGAATGGAAGCCATATTGCCCTTCGAGAGCGCCTAGGGTTATTGGATGACGATGCTGCCACTGAGGATGCCGCTGAATGCGCCTGGCAAAATAAGATCCTGGATACCGCGGCAGCCGCCGGTTGTTTCCACGACACCGCCTTAGAGGGAGTTACTTTTCAGGGGCAGGCCCGCGATGACCGTGGAAGCATTGAGGATCAGCTTATTGGGTTGCACCGTTTCATCTCTCAGAGCCCAGCACTGCTTACCTGCACCTCGTTGGTGGACTTAGTAGGCGATGTGCGCTCTCAAAATCAGCCTGGCACAACCCGCGAGGACTATCCCAACTGGTGTGTTCCCTTATGTGATGGCTCTGGCACTCCAGTTCTTATTGAGGAACTCCTTAAGCTCCCCATGGTTTCGCACGTTGCCGAAGCAGCACGCCGATAAAAGAAGGTGGCAGTCTTAGATAAGAGAAATCAACCAGGCCACGACCACCACAATTAATAGGATCATCAGCACCTGGGTTACCCGTGATTGCGGGTAGCGCCGTTTGCCTTTGGGAAGCTGGCGGTCTTGTTTACGAAGCTGCTCCGGATTAGCCATGGGGACTATGCTACCCCTCCCCTCGCGGAGGAAATTTAGTGTTTCCGGCGGACGAAGAAGAAATCAATTATGCGCAGCAGCCCGACGCCGACTCCTGCACATACCGCCAAAGCGCTGAGCACGACTAGGGGGGCTTGAAGCCACAGCGGTAAATCAACCAAGAATTGCCCAATGCTATCCATCGTGTTTTAGCTTTCTGACCTGGTCGAAGTTCCCACGAGCCCTCGGCGTCGGAGCAAGGGGTTTAAGTCGCGTTCCCTGCCCCGCAGCTGGATAAAGGATTCGCTAAAGTCCCGGGTGGCTCCTCTCGACAACACAAGATCCCGGAATTTTTCTCCAGCTTTCCGGGCAGCATCATCCTGAGCATCCGCCCCCGCAGCGGAGACCTCCTTAAACCAGTCAAAGCCATCGGCGTCGAGCACTTCTGCCCACAGATAAGAGTAATAGCCAGCTGAATAACCACCAGCAAAAATATGGGTGAAATAGGGGGAACGATAGCGCGGTAATACCTCGCTTAACCCGGCTTGAGCTAGCACGTTTGCTTCAAACTCGGCCACGCCTTCAGCGGTGGGGTCTATAGCGGCTGCTTGCTCTGGAGACAAAGAATGCCAGGCGAAGTCTAGAAGCGCTGCACCTAGATATTCTGATGTCGCGAAACCTTGGCCCCACTCCTGGGCGTTCTTTACCGCCTGAACTAGGTGTTCGGGAATCACGTCCCCCGTGCGATAGTGCTTGGCATAATGCGGCAGGATCGACGGATCAAAAGCCCAATTCTCATTAATCTGGGAAGGGAATTCCACGTAGTCGCGAGGCACACTGGTTCCGGAGAAGCTGGGGTAGCGAACTTTGGATAACAGACCGTGGAGGGCATGACCAAATTCGTGGAATAGTGTTGTGACTTCGTCCACGCTGAGGAGGGGATTATTGTCTTCGGTTTGGTTGAGCCCCATCACGTTGACGATCACGGGTTTAGTTCCCAGTAACTCAGACTGTTCTACGAAACTGCTCATCCACGCCCCGCCTCGTTTGGAAGGGCGGGCGAAGTAGTCACCCAAGAAAAGACCAATCCCGGTGCCGTCGGCGTCGAGAACTTCCCACACCTCTACCCCTTCGGCGTAGCCGGGAAGATCTGGGCGAGGTTTGAGTTCTATTCCATATAGCCGATGAGCGGCGCGGAAAACCCCATCATAAAGCACTTGCTGAAGAGGAAAGTATTCACGTAATTCTGCGGTATCGAGTTGATAGTCACGCTGCTTGACTACGTTCGAAAAATACGGACGATCCGCGGCTGAGATTTTCTCTACTCCGGCTGCTTCGGCAATCAGCTTATCTTCTGCCGCTGCATTAGCCGCGGCGGTGGGAGCGAGGTCATAGAGTAAATCCCGCACCTTGTCTACCGTTGCGGTTTCTTCCTCAATAACATATTCAGCATGGCTGCTATAGCCTAAAAGTCGAGCTCGCTCAGCTCGTAGCTGAACCATCTCCACCGCTAAAGCAGGATTTTGTTCCGCTCCCCGCCGTGCCGCAGCCTGGTGCACGATCTGCCGCATATCAGCATCATCTAGCTGCGCTAGAGAAGACTGCACAGTAGGCAGTTCCAGCGGAATAACCCATCCGTCTTTCCCGCTTTTCTGGGCATAGTCACGGGCAGCTTCCTTATCTGCCGCACTAAATCCAGCTAACTTCTCTTCCTCCGTTACCTGCACAGCAAATTTTTGTGTGTCAGCCAGCACATTACGACCAAAGTTTTCGCTCAGGGTAGAGAGTCGTTGGTTAATTCTGCGCAAGCGCTCTTGAGCGTTCTCGTCCAGATCTGCCCCAGCCCGTCGGAATTGGCGAAGATAGAAATCATAGAGCCGCTGGGATTCTTCATCTTTGGGGGCCTGGCATTGCTTTACCCGCTGATATAACTGGCTATTTTGATAAATCTCGTCCACATGTGCCGCGAGCTTAGGGCTTATGTCTTCAGCAATAGCGTCGGTATTCTCATCCGAATCTGTTCCTTGGAGGTTGAAAAACACCGCACTTACTCGGTGCAGATCACGGCCGCTACGCTCTAGCGCCTCCACGGTATTTTCCCAGGTTGGTTCGGGTTGGGCCAGGATGTCAGCAATTTCTTCACGATGGCGACGGAAAGCTTCCGCAAATGCACTGCGAAAATGATCCGTACAGATGCAACGGAAATCAGGAAACTGATAGTCCATGCCGGAAGGCTTTAATAAGGGGTTGTTCTCCACGTTTGCTGTCATGATTGTTGATCGTAGCGTTAGGCTGGTTGCCATGAAGCAGGTCACGGTCTCTTGCCCCCAAGGCCACATTCAAGGAATCGAATATGACGAGGGTATCCGGGTTTTCCACTCTATTCCCTACCTCGATATCCCGGGCCCCTTTTATGACTCCCAGTTACGCCTTCACACCCAACGGCTTTCTCAACCCGTTTTTGATTGCACCTCAGCTCACCCCGAACAGCCTGCACTAAGTATTGTCACCCCAGCCCATCTTCGCCCAGGAAGCGACGCCCCCGTCATCGCCTATATCCACGGTGGTGCTTATATCCACGGCTCTCATGCTGATCCTGAATCCGATGCTGTTCGCTTAGCTCAACAAGGCTATGTCTGCGTCAACCTCGGGTATCGTCTCGGCGCCGCAGGCTTTAGCCAATTCCATGATGACTTTTTCTCCCACTACCGCGGAATCAACGATTGTCTCCTCGGCCTGGAGTGGATTCAACGCTGCATCGAATCTTTCGGTGGCGATCCCACCTCCGTCACCCTCATGGGGCAGTCTGCGGGAGGAGGAATTGTCCTATGGCTCATGCGCCGTGATCAATTTCGGGGCGGATTTCGACAGGCTATCGCATTATCTCCCTCCTTCCCACGAGTTCCCGGCTGGAAACGTCGAACTTCCTTAAGAAGTGCGCTTTTCTGTCCCTTGACTCGCTCCCATCTCAATGATTTAGCTACGCGCAAACCTCGGGCCTTCACCCGTGGCCAGCAACGTTATGCTCGTCTTCACCCCACTGATGTACCTTTTGGACCTTTTCCTTGTGATTCCCAGGAGTGGGATCCTTCCATCCCAGTACTCCTCAGCTGTACCGATGCCGAGTTCTGGGATTATCCCTTTGCCCAGCGAGTAGACCCGTCACCGTGGTCTAGCCCCATAGCAACAATGATGCTTCGCCATTTTGGGGTCCCCGCATCCCAACGTCAACCCTATTTTTCCCAGCTACCCGCCGAACACCGGGTAGGAACAGTCATTAGCGACGCCATCATTCGCCGCTGGGTCGCCGAATGCGCGGCCTCATCCCCCTCCCCCACCTGGGTAATGCAGCACCGCAGCCAACCAGACATCGGCAAAGTTGCGACCCACTGCGCAGATTTAGATTGGATTTTTCACGCTACGTCCCCGAACTGGATCAGACGCACCCTGGACTATTTTATCCACCATCATGAGTTGAACTGGCCGCGTTATGAGCACCAGGGTTCTCGCACGGTAGTAGAGATCTTTGGGTCTGGAACTGACTCGGCTGAAAAGATGCTCACTCATGATCCCTTAGCCCACATCCGGGAGGCCTTCCCACCCACCCGGTAAAGTCGGTCCCATGACCCAAAGCGCTTATCTTGGAGACAACAACCAACCTAAGCCTGCCAAGGCTGCCCCGAGGCCCGATGTTGATGAGGAAGGCTACCTCGTCGAACATGAATCGGAAGATTATGCCACCCCGGCCCCAGCACCAGGAGATAATCCCTGGGAGCGTAAAGATCCCGAGTGGTATAAGGATGCAGTTTTTTATGAGGTCTTGGTGCGAGCCTTTTATGACCCGGAGAATTCCGGTTCCGGCTCTATAAAAGGTCTCACCGAAAAACTTGACTACCTGCAATGGCTAGGAGTGGACTGCATTTGGCTTCCACCCTTTTATGATTCCCCGCTGCGCGATGGTGGCTATGATATTCGCAATTTCCGCGAGATTTTGCCGGAATTTGGTACCGTCGATGATTTTGTTGAGTTAGTTGACCATGCTCACCGCCGAGGGCTGCGGGTTATTACTGACCTGGTGATGAACCACACCAGTGACCAGCACCCCTGGTTCCAAGAATCCCGGCGGGATCCGGATTCTCCTTATGGTGATTTCTATGTTTGGTCTGATGACCCGGAGCTGTATTCCGAAGCCAGGATCATCTTTATCGACACGGAAGAGTCTAACTGGACGTGGGATCCGGTTCGGAAACAATACTTCTGGCATCGTTTCTTCTCTCACCAGCCAGACTTAAACTATGACAATCCGGCAGTCCAAGAGGCCATGCTCGACGTCATGCGCTTTTGGCTGGACTTAGGGCTCGACGGATTCCGCCTGGACGCTGTTCCTTATCTTTATGAACGCGAAGGTACCAATGGCGAAAATCTTCCTGAAACCCACGCTTTCTTAAAGCGAGTGCGCAGTGTTATTGAAGAGGAGTATCCAGGCCGGGTGCTCCTGGCTGAAGCTAATCAGTGGCCGCAAGATGTGGTGGAGTACTTCGGCGAACCGGAAGTTGGAGATGAATGCCACATGGCTTTCCATTTTCCTTTGATGCCCCGGATTTTCATGGCAGCCCGTCAGCATTCTCGCCTACCTATCTCCGATATTTTGGCTAATACTCCGGATATTCCTTCTTCCGCCCAGTGGGGGATTTTCCTGCGCAATCACGATGAGTTGACGTTGGAGATGGTCACTGAGGATGAGCGCTCCTACATGTATGGTCAATATGCCAAAGACCCGAGGATGCGCGCCAATGTAGGGATTCGACGCCGCTTGGCCCCTCTTCTTGGCGGGGATAGAAACCAACTTGAACTGTTCACCGGTTTATTGTTGTCCCTGCCTGGCTCCCCTGTGCTGTACTACGGCGATGAGATTGGGATGGGAGACAATATCTGGCTTCCTGACCGTGACGGAGTACGCACTCCTATGCAATGGTCCTCTGACCGAAACGGTGGCTTCTCTAAGGCTGATCCCGAACGCCTTTATCTGCCAGCTATTCAAAATGACCAGTACGGGTATGGGCGGGTAAACGTCGAAAACCAAATGCAGCTCGGGAACTCTCTTTTACAGTGGACCCGCTCCTTTATCCATGTTCGCAAGCAATACCGAGCCTTCGGGTTAGGAACGTACCGCGAGGTCGAATCCGCTAACGAGGCGGTGTTGAGTTTCTTGAGAGAATACCGGGGAGAAACTCTCCTGTGCGTCAATAATCTTTCTGACCGCCCTCAATCAGTTTCTCTCGACCTCAGCGCCTTCGCCGGTTCCACCCCCAGGGAATTATCTGGCGGTGAGCCTTTCCCCGTCGTCGAATATGACCGAGAGTGGACTGTCACCCTCGCACCCTACGGCTTCTTCTGGTTCATCCTGTCTGAGGAGGAATAAGTTTTCATGTCTACTGAGCAGAATCTTGCCCATACTCTGGCCCAGGCTCGTTTCTATGGGGCAAAGTCAGAACCCATTGATGAGGTTCAAATCCACCAAGAGGAGGTGGCTACTGCTCAGGGGGATCGGCTCTGTATTCTCGCCGTACGTCATGGTCAGCAGGTCGATACCTATCAGGTGCTCTTAGACGCTGATGACCAAGACGTCCTTGGTGATCGAGCTACAGAATTAGGCGAAGCACTTAGCCTGGGGCGCCCAGCCGGATCCGGCACCTGGCATGAACTCCGCCCTTTCCCTACCGGACTAACTGGCCGGCAGCTTTCAGGTGAACAATCCAACACCACATTGATCTTTTCCGATGGCGCTCACGATACCGCCGTCGTGAAGTATTTTCGGAAATTGCAGCCGGGCATCAATCCTGAGGTAGAACTCCTCTCCGGGATAGCCGATACTCCCCATGTTGCTCGTCTTTATGGCTGGGTGAGTAACACCATCGATGAGCAGGACTACATCACTGCTGTTGCCCAGGAGTTTATTGCCGACTCCCAGGATGGCTGGAAACGTGCGCTTGATTTTGGCTCCCGGGGTCAATCCTTCGCCGAGGATGCCCATCTCCTTGGCCAAGCCACCGCA
The DNA here is from genome assembly GCF_014522205.1 of Corynebacterium poyangense. Taxonomy (NCBI): domain Bacteria; kingdom Bacillati; phylum Actinomycetota; class Actinomycetes; order Mycobacteriales; family Corynebacteriaceae; genus Corynebacterium; species Corynebacterium poyangense. The sequence continues at coordinate 1,795,820 of NZ_CP046884.1, forward strand.
TCAGTACATCAGGCCCTTGCATCTGGTTTTGGCTCTTCAACTATCGACGCAGCAGAAGTAGCGCAACGACTAACCGCTAGGTTTGAAGATCTTCGTCGCCGTGTCCCGGCGTTGGAACAGTACCGACTCGGGGTTCTTCAACACTATGAAGATTTGACGGGCAACACCCCCTGCCACCGAGTTCATGGGGATTTGCATCTGGGGCAGGTTTTAAGAACCCCGGATCGTTATGTCCTCATCGATTTTGAAGGTGAACCAGCCCGCCCGATTGCTGAACGACGTCGCCCCGATGCCGCATTAAGAGACGTGGCTGGTTTGGTTCGCTCTATCGACTACGCCACCCATTCCATCTCAGCCCCAGAAGGCTGGGCCGAGGAGGCAACCACGGCCTTATTAGCGGGCTATGGCGTCTCGGCCGATGATCCCTTCCTGGCTGCCTATGTGTTGGATAAGGCACTGTACGAAGTAGCCTATGAGGTTGATAACCGTCCGGATTGGGTGTCTATTCCCCAAGCCGCCGTCCTGCGACTTCTTCATCAGCAGCCTTAGGCTGCCTTAGGCAGCTGAGTTTTTCCTTACACCCACGCTTTTCTTGCTTTGCCGCTGGATGATCGCTATTACAGCTCCAAGGACACCGAGGAGAAGGAGAACCACTCCTGACCATAGGGAAATACTTCCCAAGGCCCAGAAAGCATAAGCGGTGAGGAGAGTGGCGCGAACGGTTTGACCTTCAAAAACTTTTGCTTTTAGTTCGGGTTCGTCCTCACCGATTTCACTGTAGGTTCTGCCTCCAGCCATCTGTTGGAGGTGGACAGCCACATAGTGATCGGCGAATGCTTTGGCTTGGGGGCCGGTGGTGAGTTGTTGGCCTGCCCATGACCCTAAAGCCTCGCGTTGCTCTTGGGTGGGCAGTTGGGATTCTTCTGGCATTGTGATGCGTTGCTCTTGAAGCTGAGAAGACACCTGGTTATGGGCGTATAGTCCACCGCCGCTCAGTCCCAGTCCAAGAATTAAAACTATCGCACTCATCCACCGAATAATGCCAAACATAAAACAAGAACCTCCTTTTTATGACATGTCAACATACTGACTAGTTCGATATTTTAAGAAGGATCTGTCCATAACTCAAGACAACGTGCGCTACGCCTCACTTTTCCTCCCCGACGCCTCTGCTACGGCACCGCTAGCAGACCTATGTCTTAGCTTCCCCCGACCATGTTCTACGATGACATTCCCGCCCCTAAATAAACAGTATTGGCTCGCTGCCGCAGTCGACGGGATGCTGCACCACCAAATTTGAGGAGAGTTCACCCATGCACTCAATTGCGCGTATCCTTCGCAGTGTTTCTGCTCTCTGGCCACTCTATGTCGGAGTTATCCTCAGCTCGTTAATCACCGCAGCGCTCACCCTAGTCTCCCCCTTCTTAGTACGAGAAGCCACCGACCTCATCGTCGCTAGCCTCAACGGCCATACTCCCGCAAATACCGCAGTTCGAAGCATTTTTCTTCTCTCCCTCGGGCTACTTGCCGCAGACTTCGCTCGCACCTCCATGAACAACGTCGGCGGATGGATCGGCGACGTCATGGCCGCACGCATGCGCCAAATACTTTCCACCCGCTATTACGCCACCCTTTTGGCGTTACCACAAAAATACTACGACAACCAGGTAACAGGAACCATAATTGCTCGCCTCAACCGTTCTATCAGCGAAGTAACGCAATTTCTGCGTTCCTTTTCCAATAATTTCTTCCCCATGATCATTAACCTCGTTGCGGTTTTGGTCATTACCGGCTTTTATTACTGGCCACTAACGCTTCTTCTTACTCTTCTGTTCCCGATTTATTTTTGGGTCACAACCCTTACTTCAAAGCGCTGGATTTCCTGGGAACAAGATAAAAACCATCAGGTAGACGTCGCTGGCGGTCGTTTCGCAGAAGTAGTCGGCCAGGTGAAAGTAGTGAAATCTTTCCTCGCTGAAATTCGAGAGCTTTCTCAATTTAGTGAGCGCTTCCAATCCACCGTTGCCACCACTAAGGTCCAATCCCGGTGGTGGCATTCAATGGATATGATTCGTGGCGGCGCCATGAATTTAATTTTCTTCGGAATTTACTTCGTTCTTTTTTATCGCACCATTTATGGTTATTTCTCATTAGGCGATATGATTATGCTTATTCAATTAGTGGGAATGGTTAAACAACCCATTAATATGTTGAGCTGGATCGTAGATGCCGCACAGCGCGCCGTCGCCGGATCTCGGGACTATTTCACCGTCATGGCTGAACCGTTGGAGCCTAGCGCTGACCCTCAACTTGTCGCGGCCACCTCCGCCTCTGAGGCCCCACTTCTAGAAGAGCGAGCCCCGTCTCCTTTGCCTCCTCATGCTCCCGTGGTGAAGTTCACGAATGTCACTTTTAGCTATAGCCGCGATGAGCAACCCGTCATTCAGCACGTAAGTTTTGAGGTTCATCGAGGAGAAAAGATTGCCTTGGTAGGTGAATCCGGCGGAGGTAAGACCACGTTAGTCAATTTGCTTTTGGGGCTTTACCAACCGCAGGAGGGCCAACTGGAGGTATGCGCTCAAGATGTTCGCACAGTGCCTGCTGCTCAGCTCCGTGCCTCGGTGGGCGTGGTGTTCCAGGATGCCAGTTTATTTTCTGGGACTGTCCGAGAAAACATCGCTTATGGTCGTCCTAACGCCACCCAAGAAGAAATTGAGGCAGTCGCAAAGCGAGCTAACGCCCATGAATTCATCACCACCTTCCCAGAGGGCTATGACACCTTAATCGGGGAACGAGGTTTACGTTTGTCAGGTGGTCAGCAACAGCGCATCGCTATTGCCCGCGCCATGCTTAAAGACGCCCCTATTTTGGTACTCGACGAAGCCACCTCAGCGCTGGATAATCGTTCAGAAAGAACAGTTCAAGCAGGCTTAGAGGAGCTGATGGCTAACCGCACCACGGTCATTATTGCCCATCGGCTCTCGACTATTGCCTCGGTTGACCGGATTGTGACTTTGGATCATGGACGGATCGATGAGATCGGGTCCCCGGCGGATTTGGCGCAGTCGGGTGGGATTTATTCGCAACTTTTGAAGTTAACCGCTAGTAATTCTGCCGCCGACCAGCAACGCCTTAAGGCATTCGGATTTTCAACCCACCACACCGACGACGTCCCTTCGGCTAATCGCTAAAATCCGGGGCATGGATTTCCCTTCTCTAGAACAATTACGGCAGCGGCAAACACGCAAGTGGACGGTCTATCCAGAAGATGTGCTGCCGCTGTGGATCGCGGAATCAGATTTCCCCACCTCGCCGAAGGTTCTAGAGTGCATCAAACAACGCGTAGCCGCTGAATCTTTTGGCTATTCGCCTGCTTCCCACGACCTGGAGCATGCCCTTTCTGGTTTCTGTCAGCGCCATTTTGATTGGACACCAGATCCGGAAAATATTGTCCTTACTCCTGACGTGGTCCGGGCGTTAATGTTAGCGATTAACCATTTCACTACCCCTGGTTCGGCAGTGATTGTTCCCACCCCTGCGTATCCTCCTTTCTTAGCCTTGGCTCCGGCCACTGGTCGCAGAATGATCGAAATCTCAGCGGAAGGAGGCATCGATTTAGCTGAGGTCGAACAGGCTTTTATCCAAGGGGCCGGATCAATTCTGCTATGTAATCCACATAACCCGCTGGGATATCAATTCTCGCGGGAATTCCTCCGGGACCTCGCTGATCTGGCTGAGCGCTATGGGGCACGAATTATTTCGGATGAAATCCATGCTCCTTTGGTTTATGAGGAAAAACATATCCCTGCAGCGTCGGTTTCAGAGGTAGCAGCTCGGGTCGTTATTACTGCGCTGGCCACATCGAAGGCTTGGAATATTGCCGGCCTTAAATGCGCCCAAATGATTTTCTCCAACCCAGAGGACAAGAAGATCTGGGATCAATTGCCTCCTCCTCTTACTGATGGGGTATCGACTCTCGGGATCTTCGCTGCTGCGGCGTGCTACCGAGACACTTCTTCACATCTTGACGAGCAACGAGCGTGCTTACGTCATAATCGTGATTGGCTGGTTCGGGAGCTGCCCCAGCGCATCCCCGGCCTGAAAGTATCCAACCCCCAAGCCACCTATTTGATGTGGCTGGATTTCCGGGAAACTTCCTTACCCGAACACGCCAGGGATCATACTGCCGCCTGGCTAATAGACCATGCAAAAGTAGCACTGAATGAAGGGTTAAGTTTCGGCACCCCAGGCCGAGCCCACGCCCGATTAAATTTCGCTACTTCCCCGGAGATTCTTGACGAGGCAGTAGACCGTTTAGCTCACGCTCTTACCCCATAGCATTACGTTCCATAGAGTGAGAGTAATGTGTCAAGCGTTCTCATTTATTAAGAAAGGCTTGACCATGACCTCAGAAAACCGGCATCCTCAAGCCGGTTTCACGATCATCCTTTTTACCTCCTTCACTCTTTTCTCCATGTTCTTTGGTGCGGGGAACCTCATCTTCCCACCAATGTTAGGAGCCGAAGCGGGTAGGAACTTCACCCCCGCAATTCTAGGTTTCCTGGGAACATCGGTCCTGCTACCAGTACTCGCCATCGTGGCGATCGCCCAATCTGGTAGCAGCGTCCGGGATCTCGCTCGAAGAGCAGGACCTATTTTCGGACTCATCTTCCCTATTCTGGCCTATCTATCCATCGGTGCATTCTATGCTCTCCCCCGCACCGGCGCGGTAAGTTTCTCCACCGCCATCCAACCACTCACCGGCTGGGATTCCCTATTTTCTTCAGCGGTCTTTAATTTCATTTTCTTCGCCATCGCCCTATTCCTGGCCTACAACCCCAATAGTTTGGTTGACCACTTGGGTAAAATCCTCACACCGGCTCTGCTGCTATTACTAGTGGTGTTGGTTGCCTGCGCAGTAGGAATGTTCGACGGAACCCCCGGCGAGCCATCACAACGGTTCGCCTCCGCCCCGGCCGCCGTCGGACTTGTTGATGGCTACCTCACCATGGATGCCCTCGCCGCCCTTGCTTTCGGCATTGTCGTTATCTCTTCACTTCGTTACCGGGGGATTAACGAAGGACAAGCCCTAATAAACAGCACCATCAAGGCCGGTGCTATCGCCGGGGCAATCCTAGCAGTCATCTACGTCGGTCTTGGATTCATCGGCCAAGTCATCCCGAACCCCAACCAATACCCCGACGGTGCGGCGTTGCTCTCCGATGCCGCAAAACTAGCTATGAGCACTCCCGGCCAGATTGTTTTTGGGCTCATCGTTCTTCTGGCCTGCATGACCACAGCCGTCGGACTCATTGCCGCCACCTCGGAGTTCTTTGAATCCTTAGTGCCTGGTATCCGCTACCACACCTGGGCAGTCATCTTTTCGGTGATGTCATTCGCTATGGCTACCCTAGGGCTCCAGACGGTGCTCGCCATCGCCGCTCCAGTCATCGGGTTTCTCTATCCCCCGGCAGTCACCCTCATCATAGTTATCCTCATCGAATCCTTATCCCACGGAAGAATCCGTTTCCGCTGGGCCATTTACGCCCCGGTATGGGTAGCTGTGGTGTGGTCAGCCATGACTACCTTTCACAACCTCGGTTGGGGTTCCTTTTGGCACGTCCTCATTGGCTGGTCTCCACTCACCGCGCAATCCCTGGGCTGGCTCCTCCCCGTAGCAGTGGTCTTCCTCATCAGCGCCCTATGCGACTATGCCCGTCGCACGACGCGCCCCAACTCCGTCGCGGTAGCCTCAAACCATGAGCACCCCTCCACTATCACTCCTTGATTTTTGCACCGTGTACCGCCAGGAATCCATTGCTGACTCCCTGGCTCGTTCAGTGCTTTTAGCCCAAACCGCCGAGAGTTTGGGCTTTCGGCGTATTTGGTTCGCCGAACATCACAACATGCCCACTATCGCGTCCTCTCACCCAGCTCTCCTTATTTCTCACATTGCCGCCCGCACACAGAGCATTCGTCTCGGCGCCGGCGGGGTGATGCTCAGTAACCACGCCCCACTCCTCATAGCAGAGCAATTTGGTTTTCTATCCGAGGCCTATCCTGACCGCATTGATCTTGGCGTGGGCCGAGCTCCGGGAACTGATCCAGAAACCATGCGAGCGTTGCGTCGAGCCCCTGATGCGGCAGAGAAATTCCCCGAGGATGTCCAGGAATTACAGCGTTTTCTTTCCGCAGAGGGGAAGAATGATCCCGTCCGCGCCATTCCAGGTACCGGCACCGACGTGCCGATCTTCATTCTCGGATCATCCCTTTTTGGCGCAAGCCTGGCCGCCGCCTTAGGGCTACCCTATGCTTTTGCCTCCCATTTCGCCCCCGACCACCTTGACGCTGCTCTAGCCTATTATCGGAATAATTATCAGCCTTCTAGCCGTTATCCAGAACCCTATGCCATCGCGGCACTCAACGTCATCGGCTCAGACAGCGCCGAGGCCGCGGAAGCAGAGTTTCAGCGCGTGGTGGAACAACGTGTGCGGCGGCAGATGAACCGCTCTGGGGCGCAGCAGCTTAGTGACAAAGAATTGACGTTGGTTGTCAATTCCCCTGCTGGGTATCAAGCTCGACGTATGTTGCGCTACACCGTGATGGGAACACCCACCGACATCGCTCAAGGGCTTCAGGATTTTCAGCACCGGACCGGCGCTGCGGAACTCATGATTTCCCTGCAGGCTTCTAGCCCGGAGCAGATGATGAAATCCCTCACCGTGCTGGGAGAGGCGATGTGAGTTATGTATCCCATTCCTCACGAGTTTGAGGACGGATGTGTTCTACTACTTTAAAGCGACGCTGCATGTCCTCGGCTTCCTCGGCATCATCGGTCATATCACCTTTAACTCCTAAGTCACCACCGATAACCACATTGCCAGGAATGACAATGTTGCCATCTTCGTCGTGCTCTAAGACTGGGGTGGGAAGGGGGTTCCCCTCCTCGTCATAGCCCGGTGCAGGACGGGATTCATGAGCTTCTAGTTTCTCTGCAGAATCTGTTTTCTCCCACTTCCGGGTGCGGATTTGTCGCTCTGCGGCAGAATCGTCACTCATCCCTTTAATGAGGGAGTACATCATCACAAACTGCACAAGAAAGAAGGGGAAAGCAACGATGATGACCACTTCTTGGAGGGTTGCTATTCCGGATTCTGGGGAGATGATGAGGAGTGCTCCAGCGACGGCACCAATGACAACTGCCCAGAGCACGCGGTATGAGGTCGGGGTTTGATTCTCTTCGCCGGTGGCGAACATGTCATTAACCAGCGCAGCTGAGTCGATGGAGGTGATGAAGAAAATCACCACCACGATGAGGGAAAAAGCGGATACGAAGCCAGTCCATGGGTAGGCGGCAAGGAGGTTGAAGAGAGCTGCGGGGACATCACCATTTACAACCACAGGTTCAGTGAGGATGCCGGGGTTGCTTAATTCCAGTTCAATTCCGGCTCGACCCATAATGGCGAACCACACCACGCTGAAGAAGGTGGGTAGAGCTAGGACACCGGCGATGTATTCGCGAACACTACGGCCCTTGGAAATGCGGGCGACAAACATCCCGACATACGGCGACCAACAAATTGTCCAAGCCCAGTAAAACACTGTCCACTTTCCTTGCCAGCCTGGGTTGTCATTGAAGGAATCAGACCAAAACATATTTTTTGGCAGGAAGTCCGCATAGATTCCAAAAGACTCCACGGTGTGCCGCAATAACGTAAGAGTAGGCCCGGTCACCAGAATAAAGACCAGCAAAGCCAAAGCCATGGCGATATTGATATTTGATAATAACTTAATGCCTTTATCTAGACCCGAGGCAACAGAAAGACACGACACCGCAGTTATGAGCACAATAATCAATAACTGCACCCAGTTGACCTCAGGTACACCCCATAGTTTGTGCATTCCGGCGTTGATTTGAAGAACACCTAAACCAACAGATACCGCGATACCAAAAGTAGTGCCGATTATTGACAGAATATCGATTAGCTTTCCCGGGGTGGAATAGATACGTCCGCCCAACACCGGAGCGAAGACACTTGATAGGCGAGGCGGGAGTTTCCTCTTGTAGATGAAATACCCCAGGGCCAAACCAGGAAGCGCAAGGATTGTCCACATGTGGATACAAAAGTGATAAAAGGTGAAGCCGAAGGCTTCGTTGATGGCGGCTTCAGATAATGGTTCGACGTCTGCTCGCGGAACGTTGTAGACATGGTTGATAGGTTCAGCGACGCCCCAGAACATTAGGACAGCTCCTACCCCGCCGGCAAACAACATGGCGAACCATACCGGGAGGGAATGCTCGGGCTCATCTTCATCATCTCCAAGTTTGACTCGGCCGTAGCGGGAGGCAAAAACCGCGATTAAGAAAATCAGCATGACGCTTACACCGCCGATATACATCCACCCGAGATTGGTGAGTAGCGTTTGAGCGATATCGGTAAAAGCGACGCGCGCTCGCTCCCCTAGAAGAATCGTGGCGATGACAAAAACCACAATGAATAAGGACGCCCCGAGGAAGATAACAGGATCAGATTTTATTCCCAGGAAGGGCTTATTTCTTTTATTTCCCCCGGGAGTATTGTCCACCTTGCTCTTTATCTGGTTCCCGCCCCCACTGCTGGAAACTTTTTCAGGTTCAGAAGTGATAATCCGAGACGGTCGGAATTTATCCATCATTCACTCTCGTGTTCGATAACAAACGGACCGATTGATGGTATCAAAATAGTGGAGCGGAGATGAGGCTTACCCTCATTTATGCTGGTTGGCGCTCAGGGAAAGAAAGTCGCACCATAAAAGGAATTTCCGATAATTCACGTGCTTGCGTAAGTATTTCGGGTGTTTCTATAGCATGGGCACCCCACCATCTCTCACTAAATGCACATTCAATAGTGATTCCCATGGTGAGGAATTATCTGACAACTCTGTGCGGATGCCTATGCATTAGCGGCAGACCATGGAAATCAGCAAAATGACAGGAACCGACATCATAGTCGTCACTACTCCGGCATCACGAGCCTGTTGTTCTCCTACCCTAAATTGCAAGGCATAGGTATACACATTCTGCGCTGTGGGAAGAGCCCCCAACATAATAACTGCGTGGAGCATATCTCCAGTCATCCCAAAGACCCATAATCCAAGAGCAGCACTCACCAGAGGTTGGATGAGGTTTTTCCCCAGCGCCGCAAGGAATACATCTATTCGGTGACTTCCCTTTTCCAAAACATGAGCTCTGTGCAAAGACATTCCGAACACTAAGAGCGCCATGGGCACCGATGCCCCAGCTAGAAGATGAACCGGTTGGCTAATAATAGCTGGTACCTGCCGCTGAAGTAGCTTCAACGTGATTCCTGCTAGAGACGCCAGAAGCATGGGGTTTTTCAAGGCAACCAAGAGATTATCGAGACGTCGAGCACGATTCCGAGATAATAAAATGTCCAAAGATGTCAACGCAGCAGGAGCATAGATCGCAATTTGAAAGAGCATGAGCGGGATCACAACTGTAGCGTCGCCCAGAATATATGCAGCCAGCGGGATACCGAGGTTGCCGCCATTAGCATAGGAGGAAGAAAGCATCCCGATGATGCTTTCGGGGGCCGATCTTCTCAGTAGGAAACGGCTAATCAGGAAGAATAGGCAACCAACTACGAGCGCAGATAGCGCCACCACGCCGAGCACTCCAGAAAAGAGCACTCTAGGATCTGCGCTCAACAATTTGTCGAAGAGTAAACATGGGGTAGCCACCAAATACACCACGCTCGACAGCGCGCGTTGACCACCTGGGCCAAGGGCCTCCTGTTTGGCTAGCAGATATCCCACCACGATAACGATGAAAATCACGATAAAACCACTCAGAACATGCACCATGATGGGAAAATCATACCTCCGTCCCGACGTACCTTCTTGTCTAGACACCTTTAGTAGCTAGACGCAGCGGCTTTTTTACCGTGACCTTTGCCACCCAGTGATCTTAGGAAGAAGGTTCCACTATGGCGTCTAAGAGCTCGACGATGTGCTGCGCGCGCTCCCCAGTGCCCTGTTCCACCTGCGTTCGACAAGAAAACCCATCAGCAATAACAGCTACCTCGGTTTCTTGTTGTGCAGCTTGCGTCCGAGCTGCCTTCACCCGTGGGAATAACTCACGCTCCCCTAATTGTTGAGACATCTCCGCATGACCTGCCTCAAAGCCCCAATTACCCGCCAGTCCACAACATCCAGTTTCAATGCACGATTCTTCTATTCCCAACGCCTCAAGCAAGCCACGAGCAGGTCCCGGATTGCCGAGTGCCCGTTCATGACAATGGATTTGCGTCAATGCTTGAATATTTCGCTCTGCAATCCGAAGCTGACCGCTATCCACAGCGTTCTTGATCAGTGGCGCGACAAACTCCACAAAAGAAACTGTGCGCTCGGCAAGTTCGGCGACACGTAGATCTGGGCTTAGTCCGGTAGCTTCCTTGCGCAACATCACTGTGCATGAAGGCTCTAAGGCCAGTACAGGCGTATGTGACTGATCACAATACTTATGAATCACCTTGGCACTGTGTTCTAGGATCCGACGCGCAGTTTTTAGCTGTCCAGTGGAATGCCATGTTAAACCGCAGCACAGGAATTCATGAGGCACAACCACAGCGATCCCGAGCTTATGAAGAAGCGATACCGCTGCTTGAGCCGGCCTCGGGTCTAAGTTGTTATTGAAGGAATCGGGCCATAACACCACCGTTGTGGCAGCTGTTACCTCAGAGTCCGGCTGAGAGTACTTCTTCCACCAACGACGGAACTGCACTGGAGATATTCGGATAAGAGGTCGGGATTGGTCTAACCCGCCCAGGCGCGCCAGGATTTTCGCTATCGCCGGGGTGCGCATGGCGGCGTCGAGCACTAAGGCAAAGCCGGGAATTTTATGCGCTATTGCCATAGTCAGCGGCAGGAAACCCATCACATAGTGAGCCATGGGACGAAGTTTTCGACGATAGTGATGATAGAGGAACTCCGCTTTTAGAGTAGCCATATCTACGTTTACCGGGCATTCCTGAGCACAGGCGCGGCAGCTTAGACAGAGATCCAACGCTTCTTCTGCTTCAGTAGAAGAGAATCCCGCTAGGGTTTCTCCTCGCAGGAGCTCAGAAAGGATACGCGCACGTCCACGGGTGGAATGTACTTCATCTCCGGTGACTTGGAATGACGGACACATGGCACCACTGGAGGATCGACAAGCCCCCACCCCAACACAGCGGTTGACTGCATTGCGGTAACTGCCTTGGTCTTTGGGGAAAAGATGACGTGGCTGGGGATCATGGCGGATTTGGCCGGGATCCATCCTTAATCCATCATCTACAGGATCCGCCCAGACTAGAACCCCCGGATTGAAAACCCGGTCTGGGTCAAAGATCAACGAAAACTCCTCGAACAACTTCCGCATAGCAGGGCTATACATTTCGCTGAGCAGTGCTGATCGTGCTCGACCATCCCCGTGCTCTCCAGATAAAGAGCCACCATGACGGCTGACAAGTTGGGCTGCTTCTTTCATAAAGGAGGTGAATTGGGATATCCCCGCCTGTGAAGAGAAGTCGAAACTGATACGCACGTGTACGCAGCCTTCACCAAAGTGCCCGAACGGAATCCCCTGATATTTATGCTTTGCCATCAGGTCATAGAGGTCTCGAAGATAATCAGCTAGGTTTTCCGGAGGTACCGCGGAATCCTCCCAATTAGGCCAAGCCTCGCCGCCATCAGGCAACCGAGTAACGATCCCGGCTGCAGACTCTCGGATATGCCACAAACCGCGCATATCCGTCTGATCGTGGACTACCACCGCATCCAAAACTGGAGTTACCCCCACCACCTGATGTGCTAGCTCACAGGCTTCTTCTAAGGTTTCTCCGCCGGTTTCGCAGAACAGCCAACCCCCCGCTCGGGCCCCGTTTTCATCGACTCCTGGAAGATTTTCTCCGGCCCGTTCCTGACCATTTTTAGATCGTAACGCTGCTAATAAGTCCCCACCCATCCCCTCAATAGTGTTCACGCCACGAAGCCTCAAGTAGGGCGCGGCCGCAGCGGCGTCGAACACTGTCTGATAAGCCAGAACCGCCAAAGCTGTGTGCTTCGGGAGCGGCACCAACGCCACCTTCAGCCTGGTGATAATGCCGATGGTCCCTTCACTTCCAGCAATGGCTCGGGCTGGATGCTTCAAAATATGGTGCAACCCATACCCCGACACCTGGCGTGGAAAACGTCCAAGCTCAGCTTCAATAAGAGCCGCATGATCCTGAGCTAATTTCTTCATCGCTGCGTCGATGTTGGGATCATCACACCCCGTGTCATCCACGGTAACTTCCCGCCCATCGGCCAGCATGATAGTAACTTCCAGAAGATTGTCCGCTGCGGTTCCCCAGGCTACGGAATGTGATCCACAGGCATTATTAGCTACCATTCCCCCAACAGTGCAGCGACTATGGGTAGAAGGATCCGGACCATAGGTTAACCCATAGGGGGCTGCGGCTTGACGTAGTTGATCACATACCACCCCTGGTTCCACGGTGGCAGTCCGGTTGATTGGATCAATCTCGATAATGCGATTGAAGTAACGGGAAGTATCAATGATTAGGCCTTCCCCTATTGCATTTCCGGCAACCGACGTACCACCACCTCGGCCAACAATCGGCCAGTTCTTTGCTTTGGCAATAGCTAAGCCGTCGCGGATATCGGAGATCGAGCGGGGCTCCAGAATGGCGGCGGGGACGCGGCGAAAAATTGACGCGTCAGAGGTGTAGGCAGCCCGAGTTGTCATGTCTGTTCTAAGGCCAGTGCGTACGTGACGGCTGGCGGCATCGTGATCTCCGCAACACATGAGTAACATGTTAGTGCATGGGAGGAGTATCTACGAACTCTTTTTCGTGGCAAGATCGACACTATGGTAAAACCACCGGCCTTTGGTGACGGAACAAATCTCAGCATGACGGAAGAAGTCATGATTTATGTGCGCGACGCCGTTCACAGTGGGAAAATGCCCGCCGATACGTGGTTTAGCGTCTATCAACTTAGTGCCGAATTAGGAGTATCTCGATCCCCGGTCCGTGATGCTCTGTTGCGCCTAGAAGAAGCTGGCCTGGTTCGCTTCACCCGAAACCGGGGGTTTCAGATAGTGAAGACTCAACCGCAGGACGTCGCTGAGATCTTTGCTCTCCGACTAGAAATAGAACCTGCAGCGGCGTTCCGAGCTGCCCGGCGCTACCTCGCTGAACCAGATTTTGCTCAGGGTTTTCAGCACCATTGCCAACAACTCGTCGACTCGATGGTGAAGGCTGCGAAAGCCCAGGATGCGGAGGCTTTCTTCGATATTGATATGGAGCTTCATCAGTGGATTATGGAGGCTGGTTTAGCCCGACGCGGCTCTCGCTTTGTGCAGCAGCTTCGCAGTCATACTCGCATTCTTGGGCCTTCGACGGCAGGCACTTCGCGATCCTTCCAGACTATTTTGGATGAACACCTTCCGGTGATCGCAGCCATTGAACACGGTGAAGCACAAACCGCGAAAAGCGCCATGTATCGGCACATCGCCAACACCGGACAGCTGTTATTAACTCAGGCGCTGAAAAGAAGCAAAGCCGAGGACCCGGAGCAAGAAGCGGCGATTATTTGGCGCCGCTATACCGAAGGGTGCGGTGATCAAACCTGAGCTGCCTGATCGGTGGCCGCGGTAGTCTCTGGGTTAACCTTCCTGGTGATAACGCAGAAGAAGAGCGGTCACCGCGCAGCACGTCGCGGCGCTAAATACCCACGGAGCTAGGGTTTTTGTTACTCCGCTAACGATGTCGCCCTGAAGCAAAATAAGACCTACGGCTTGAGTGACCACAATAACTACTCCGCCGAGCAGGAACAGAGCCAAGAAGATCAAGAACAAAATTCTGCATATCTGAAAAAATATGGTCATGGTTTTTTCCTTTAGGAAGTAGGTACATACACCGGTAGCCAACCCATCCCCACTAACCAGGAAAGAGCAATCATCGGCAATACGAAGTACACAATGAGGGGGATAAACATCTTCTTCGGATCGGCTTTAGCCATCCCACTCGCCAAATAAATGGGAGCCCCAACCGGTGGCGACGCCCCTTCAGTGGAGGTACACAGCAGCACTGCGATAATCGCCAGAGTTGGGTCTAGTCCTACCGCTGTTAAAGCAGCAACAGCTGGAGCGCCCACGGCGGCAGCGGTGGCCGTCGAGCTTAATGGGGTAGCTACGATCACCGCCATGATTCCCACTAAGAGCAGCATCACTGCTTTAGGCAGATTCAGGGAGGCTAAAAATTCAGAAAGCTGTGGTCCTACCCCTAGTTCTTCCATGATGGTGGCGGCCCCCAGGGCAGAAAAGAGCGAAATGCCCACAGTGGCAAATTGCGGTAGATCTCGTTGCAGCTGAACCCTGAAATGAGCGTTGTTTTGCCGGATTCGAGAATACCCTTCTACCAAAGCAATGAGAGTAATAAGAATAGGAACCCAGACAATAATTGAGATGGCCTTAATGCCATCGGCGCCCACTCTAGAGTCATCCTGAAGCCAGGTGGCCAGCGGACCGATGGTGATTAACACAGGGATGATGATCCCAATGAAAATGGAGGGAGAACGCCATCCCTGGGATAATGATTCTGACAGCGGTAGACGATCTTCTTCTGGTGTCGCCGGAATGTGGTCTCGACGCACCCACCACCACACCACGATGAGCCGGTACAGTACTGCCCACCCGCCAGCACAGGCTAAGGCTACGTAGACGCTTGAGGCAGAAGCGGCAGCAGCTACCGGCATGGCGAGAATAATGAACATGGTGGAGTTAGGGGGCAATGCCACCCCGAGACCGGAATTCCCAGCTACTAGGGTAGCGGCTCGTTCGGGTTTCCAGCCGGTACGTCTCATCCACGGAATAGTGACTGAGCCAACAGTAGCGGTGTTCCCGGCAGTGGAGCCTGCGATCAGCCCGATGAGAGCGGAACCCAGGGTAGAAACGAAGGCTGGCCCACCGCGTAGGCGCCCGAAAATAGAGTTGAGGATGCTGATGAGTCGATCAATTAAACCTGTGGCTTGGACCACTACCCCCATAAAGACAAAAGCCATGCCGGCAAAAGTGACCTCTGATTGTGCCCCTTTGACGACGGCGGTTGCTAAAAGTTCTGGCGCCCGAGAACCGCCGACTAACGCAGTAGCTACCAGACCTAATAACAAAGCTTCGGCAATATCGCGGCGGAGTCCAACGTTGACTATCACAGTCACCGCAATAAATACTAGAAGTGCGATGATGCCCACGTTCGTGATTCCCTTCACTTCAAAGTTAAAAGATGACCTGCACAACAGTAACATGTCACCGCGCTAATTCTGAAGCCCAGTAGAATATATCCTCGTGTCAGCCATTCACGAAGAGATTTCTGCATATCTGCGCAGCTTAATTGTGAACTTATCTCCTGGAGCTCCGTTGCCTACGGAGGCGGAAATTACCCGGCAATTCCGGTGTTCGCGGTGGTCTGCCCGAAAAGCCTTGGATACCTTAAAAAAGGAAGGGCTCGTTTACTCCGGACAGGGCCGACGTACCCGCGTCCTGGACACCGTCCCACATGAATCTTTTGAGAGTGTTATTTCTGCCGGGGCAGCTTTCCGAAGACTAGGGATCAAGTTAGGGCAAGAGACTATCTTCGCTGGCCCCATCCCCAGTAATGCGGAGCTTTCAGCAAAACTGAATATCCCCGAGGGTGAATCCATCATTAAGATCAGTCGACTCCGCAGTGCACACCGCCGGCCGATCATCGTCGAGCATTTACACTTTCCGTGGCACATTGGCCGCCCGCTTCTTGACACCGCTCTAAAAACCGCGGAAATTCATGCTCGGCTCCTCACCGATGGGGTGGATTATCAAACGGTACACCGAGAGCTGGGAGCCACCTCATGCCCATCCGATGAAGCTACGCTGCTAAATATTTCACCAAATGCGCCGATTTTTGAGGTGAAAGTGCACGCACTGGATCGACGACGCCACACAGTGGAATACTCCATCTATCATTATTGCGCCAGCAAGGTTTCGATAGCTTTAGAAACTCTGCGACACTCCCCCTCTCCCTTGAAAATGCAATTCCATCCACACTGAACACCGGTATCAACCCCGACGTTTACTTGTCCGGACATTCTCAGGATTGAGGATTCGATTCCCCTCTTCCCCCTTCATAAGCTAAGTCAACATGAGGGCTCACTCGACCTGGATACGTCCCTGGCCAGCACTTCTGGCCTGCATCATGTTCGTCATTTCTAGTTGCTCAGCCGGGCACACAGCAGTACCCATGGCAACCTCCCACCAAGGCAATAGCCTTAATGTGGGCACCACTACAGCCATGATGTCGATGGATTTCACTAAGGAATCCGGTGCCGCCATTCCTCAAGCTCTGATGGGGAATGTCTATGAAACCTTGGTCACCGTCGACGACTCCGGAAACATCCAACCGCTTTTAGCCACGTCCTGGACACTCAGCCCAGACCACAAAACCTACACTTTTCACCTTCGCGACGATGTACATTTCTCCGACGGCTCAGACTTCACCTCCCACACTGCCGCTTTTTCTATCCAGCAGGTCAAAGATTCCTGGATCAACGCCTCCGCCCGGCAGATGGATGTAGTAGACCAGGTAGCAACTCCTGATCTTCACACCTTGGTGGTGACATTACAACGGCCCTCAGCAGAATGGCTGTGGCGGATGTCGACGTTCCTCGGTGCAATGATGAGCCCCGCCAGTATTGACCGTCTCAACACCAACCCCTTAGGAACCGGCCCCTACCAGGTGTCTTTCTTTGCGCCAGGAAAATCCATCCACTTCCAAACCCAAGATCATTACTGGAGGGACAATCCTCCCTTTAGTTCCGCCTCTATCCAATTTTTTAGCGACGCAGTCGCTGCAACCAATGCTTTAAGTACCGGGGACCTCGACGTAATTTGGGCATTATCCAATCCGGAGCTATTGGGGAACCTTGACCAGAGCATTGCGGTCGACGTCGGGACAAGTAACGGGGAATTTCTGCTAAGCATGAATAATCAGCGCGCTCCGTTTAATGATATTCGGGTCCGCCAAGCTGTTATGTACGCCGTCAACCGACAAGATATTATCGATACCGCCTGGGAGGGGTACGGTACTGATACTGGCGGAATTCCCGTAGCCCCTATTGATCCGTGGTATGAATTCCGAGATCATTATTCTTATGACCCCGAAAAATCGCGAGAATTATTGCAGCAGGCTGGGTTTGGCGGCAAAGATAACACCGGCCCAGAGATAACTATTTCAGTTCCCTCATTACCCTACGCTCAGGCCGCCAGCGAAGTGATTTACTCGCAGCTAACAGATGTGGGTTTTCGGGTAAAGATGGAAAAAACCGAGTTCCCGGCGGTATGGCTCGCCAAGGTATATCAGCAGCATGACTACGATATGTCCCTTATCGCTCATACTGAACCTCGAGATATGGTGCGTATATTTGGCGACCCAAAGTACTACGTAGGGGTTCACGATCCGGAGCTAGAAAATATTTTCCAGCAGGCAGATTCCGGCACAGCAGACCAAGAAATTCCGCTCATGAAAGACGGGGTGGAAAGAATAATGTCCCATGCTTATGCCCTGACACTCATGAATATTCCCACAATTGTTTTGCGTCAACCCAGAATTGCCCCCATTAACCCGACAGTAACTACTGATTCTCTCGGGTTATGGAAAATAACTCCGGCTAACGATGAAGAACGTCGCGGAAAGGACAACCATGCTTAAGGCCCTTTCTCAGTTAACATTAAGACTCGTCCTCAGTCTTTTTACTGCCGCTGTGCTCATCTTTATTCTCCTCCGCGCTATCCCAGGTGACCCGGCCAGTATTGCGCTGGGAGTCAACGCCACGGACGACGCCGTCGCCGCCCTTTCACACAAATTAGGAACTGACCGCCCACTGATCATGCAGTTCTTCCTGTGGATTGGTGGTCTTCTCCACGGTGACTTCGGCACGTCTCTCCATAGTTCTCAAAATATTTCTCCCATCCTCATTGATAGAGCCCAAGTAAGCCTCATCCTCTGCTTCAGCGCAATGGTGCTTTCCCTCTGCATCGCTATCCCGCTGGGAATGTGGGCGGCTCGACGCGCCAACCACCTAGACGGCTTGGCTCTATCAATAACCACCCAAATAGGCATAGCAATCCCTAATTTCCTTGCCGCCTTACTCTTAGTAACCATCGTCGCTGTTCACTGGCGACTACTACCAGCCCAAGGATGGGTCGTCCCCTCGGACAATGTCTGGGCCTTCCTCCAACGCCTCATACTCCCCGTCCTAGCTTTGACGTTGGTGCAAGCCGCCATCCTCGCCCGCTACGTTCGCAACGCCGTCCTCGAAATCCTCACCCAGGACTACATCCGCACAGCACGCATGAAAGGTTTTTCGCTTCATGGTGCCCTCATGCACCACGGCATCCGCAACGCCGCTCTTCCGGTCCTTACCGTAGCCGGGGTGCAACTAACCAGCCTCATAGTTGGCGCAGTAGTTATTGAACACGTCTTTATGATTCCCGGTTTAGGCTCTCTTCTTCTTGACGCGGTATCCACTCGCGATCTCCCGCTAGTCCAAGCGGTTGTCATGTTCCTGGTGTTCTTCACCCTGGTGGTGAATTTTCTCATCGACGTCGGAACCACCCTCATTGATCCCCGCATAAGAAAGTAACCTCATGCTCTATCATGCTCGACGCTTCCCCCTCAGCGGCTGGATCGGGGCCATCATCATCGTCCTGTTACTCAGTACAGCCATTCTATCCTTCTTCTGGACCCCTGCTGATCCAGTCCACGCCGAACCCAGCCAGCGCCTACTCACCAGCTCCACCGAGCATTGGATGGGAACTGATCGCTTTGGCCGAGATGTCTTTTCCCGCGTCTTGGTAGGCGCCCGAATGAGCATTTTCGTCGGTCTTATCGCCGTGGGAATCTCCTTCCTCCTTGGCACTCCCCTCGGCATGTGGGCGGGAATGAAGGGCGGCTTCATCGAATCACTCATCATGCGCGGCGCTGACCTTCTCCTCGCTTTCCCCGCTCTACTCATGGCCATTATCGCTACCGCTATCGCCGGCCCCTCGACAACCAGCACAATGACAGCTATCGGCATAGCGGGGATACCTTCCTTTGCCCGGGTCGCTCGCTCAGGAACCCTACAGGTCATGACCCAGGACTATATTTTGGCAGCACGTCAAGCTCGACGACCCTCCCTAGAAATCGCTTACCAACATGTATTCCCCAACATTCTTGGACTGGTCATGGTCCAAATCTCGGTAGCTTTTTCGCTCGCTATTTTGGCTGAAGCCGC
Source organism: Corynebacterium poyangense (assembly GCF_014522205.1). Lineage (NCBI taxonomy): Bacteria > Bacillati > Actinomycetota > Actinomycetes > Mycobacteriales > Corynebacteriaceae > Corynebacterium > Corynebacterium poyangense. The sequence continues at coordinate 1,815,170 of NZ_CP046884.1, forward strand.
CTTGAGTTTCCTCGGTCTTGGCACTCCACCACCTGACCCCTCCTGGGGGCGAATGCTTCACGACGCCCAAGCCTCCATGGGATCTTCCCCTCATCTCGTATTCTGGCCAGGGCTCGCCATCGCTCTGAGTGTCTGTGGTTTTTCGCTCCTCGGAGACGGTCTACGTGACCTGTTTGATCCCCGTGCTCGACGTATCCGGAGGTCTATCCAATCATGAGTACTACCCCACCGCTATTAGACGTCGCCAACTTAAGGCTGACCGGAATCCTCGACAGTATTTCCTTTTCCATCAATCCCGGTGATCGAGTGGGGTTAATCGGTGAATCAGGTTCTGGAAAATCCCTCAGCGCCTTATCCATAGTTGGACTAACACCGCCACCACTTCAACCGGACGGCGATCTCTTCTTCCAAGGAAAACCGCTACCTCGCAATGAACGTTCACTACGGAAACTCCGAGGCAAGAAAATAGGCATGGTTTTCCAGGAGCCCATGGCAGCTTTGGACCCGCTCATGAAAGCCGGAAAGCAAGTAACAGAGGCGCTCCACCTTCATGGGGTCGACGCTAAAACAGCGCAAGAAAGAACAGATGCACTGTTTGTGGAAGTTGGCCTAGATCCAGACAAACAGAATTCTTATCCTCATGAATTATCAGGCGGCCAACGTCAGCGAGTACTTATTGCTATAGCTTTAGCAAATGACCCTGATCTTTTAATCTGCGATGAGCCGACTACGGCCTTAGACGTCACGGTTCAAAAACAAATTGTGGATTTAATCCTCAAAGTCGTACGAGAAAGAAATACTGGTCTTCTCTTTATCACCCATGATTTGGGATTAGTGCAGCAAGTATGTGAACGAGTTGTGGTTTTGCGCCAGGGAAAGGTGGTGGAATCCGGGACTACAGCGGAAGTTTTCCATCATCCGCGCGAGGACTACACCAAATCTCTCATTGCATCTTCTCTGTCGCGTCCTCGCCCTCACGTTCCACATCACAATGCACCGGTAGTGTTAACGGCGCGAGGGATCACAAAAATTCATCCGCGTCCTGCACGAAAAGGAGGACCAGTACAAGCTTTAGCCGGAGTGGATGTGTGTCTTAAAAAAGGTGCTCGGCTAGGTATTGTCGGTGAGTCAGGATCTGGTAAATCCACCCTGCTCAGGATTCTAGCTGGGCTTGATGCACCCACGGAGGGGGAAGTTAACCAGCACGGAAACTCAGTGCAAATGGTGTTCCAGGATCCGATGAGCTCCTTAGATCCCCGATGGCCAGTGTGGAAAATAGTATCCGAGCCACTACGTGCGGAGAAATTATCTAAGGCACAACGGCTAGACCGTGTACGTGAGGTGCTTTCAGCAGTTGGTCTGAATGATTCAGCCTTGGATCGTTTCCCTCATGAGTTCTCGGGGGGCCAGCGCCAAAGAATCTCCTTGGCCCGGGCATTATCTATTCGTCCGGATATCCTCCTGGCCGATGAACCGGTTTCCGCCTTAGATGTTTCCGTCCGCAATCAGGTTCTTGACCTTCTCGAACAGCTATGCACTGACTACGATGTGTCCTTGATCTTTGTCTCCCATGATCTCCCTATCACTCGGGATTTATGTGAAGAGCTGATTATCATGCAGCGCGGAAACGTGGTGGAATCCGGTCCTAGCGCCCAGCTCTGGCAGAACCCACAACACCGCTATACCCAGGAATTATTAGAGGCGGTCCCCCAGTTGAGGCTATAACGCGGAGGAAATGGGGCAACGTAAACGTTCGCGATAAAGAGGACCACCTCTACGTCCCTGCCCCAGGAAAGATTCATAGAGTATTACTTCATGTACTAGGAAGTCTGGGCCACGATAGATTGACAACGCACGGCTGATATCTGACAAGAAGGGGTCCCATTCAGTGGCACGTTGGTGTGGTTGCTGACGAAGCCGAGCCACGGTGAGGTGGGGGCGTCGTTTCCCTGACGTTCGCGGCTGATCTTGGTCTTTAGTTTCCCCTGCGGTTGGTAACTCTGCATCGAGGGCTAGTTCGGAAAAACTTGAGGTATCTCCACCGGCTCCTATCCACAATGTTCGATGAGAAAACACTCCTGCTCCGCGGAGATGAAGGTTAAGCGGTTTGGGTTGCAAGGCAGCCGCCCGGGATAGGTGATCGGCGATGTCATCGAAGTAGCCGTCCGGTTGTTCGCCATAAAAAGCTACAGTGAGGTGCCAGTTTTCTGGGTCAGTCCAACGTAAATCTACGGGAAATTCCCGACGGATGGGGGCGAGGGCGGTCTTCACATGGTCTAAGGCTTTTTCCTCGGGTTTTAAAGCCGCAAAAAGTCTCATGCCTTTTACGGTAGCGCAGGAAGAAGAAAGCCAGGTAAAAATGGGTTTTATGAGTGACGTTGTGGTAGTTGGTTCAATTAACGCAGATCTTACGGTGCGAGTGTCTCGCCACCCGCACCCAGGAGAAACACTGCTAGGAACAAGTGAGGGTGTTACCCCCGGTGGCAAGGGAGCTAATCAGGCGCTCGCTGCTGCCTTGCAGGGGGCAAAGGTATCCATGATCGGAGCAATTGGACGCGACGCTAACGCTCCGGCTGCAATTCAACTTTTGCAATCAGCCGGGGTGGACCTATCTGGAGTAGCAGAAACCTCCGAGGGAACTGGACTGGCAGTCATCACTGTTTCTGACGACGGCGAAAACACCATCATCGTGGTCCCCGGCGCGAATGCCACCGTGGATGAGGCCTATGTGTCGAACCATCAGTCTGCTATTGCAGAAGCTCAGGTTGTGATTCTGCAGGGAGAAATACCGGCCGATGGCTTTAAGAAAGCTGTTGACCTTGCCTCCGATGCCCACACCAGAGTGCTAGTTAATCTTGCCCCCGTCATTGCGGTCGATGAGCACGCACTTTTGCAGGCTAATCCCCTCATGTCCAATGAACATGAAGCTGGGCTGATCCTTCAGCAGCTAGGTCAAGGGGTAGATTCCGATGATCCCGAGCTCTTAGCCGGCAGTTTGCTTCAGGCGGGATTTGCGTCTGTTGTTTTAACCTTAGGTTCTCAAGGTTCTTTGGTGGCGGAGTCTGATGCTTCGGGACAACCAGTATTCCACCGCATTCCGGCAACCCCGGTAGAGGCTGTTGATACCACGGGGGCTGGTGACGCTTTTGCTGGTGCTTTCGCTGCTCGCCTGGTAGAAGGTGATGACCTTGTGGCAGCAGCGCGCTATGCCTCTAGGGTAGGGGCATTCGCGGTAACGGGGACAGGCGCTCAGCCTTCTTACCCAAGTCTCAAGGACTCACTCCCCCCGGAAGTGTAAATGGGTAGGCCCGTGGAAGTACTTAGGAAGAATAAGCGTGCGGTCTTTGGCGGGGATTAATGAGGTGCTCTTCATTAATCTCCACGAGGTCATCAACATAATCAGCCAGCTCGAGCCAATCCACTGAAAATTCCATGCTTGTGATCTTACCTGGCTAGAAATTACGCGTCAGGTTAATCAAGCGTCGGACTATAGCCGCACCATCCTGGGCAATGCCATTGTGGTGGTACTGATTACTGATCCAAGGACGTAAATCACGGAAATACGCGGCAGTGCGTTGAGAAAGCTCAAGGGGCACAAAAATGTCATCAAGATAGATGGCGGCTGCACATATGGCCGGGTTTTCGGCAAGGGCCTCGGCGTCATAAAGCTGTGGCCAATCCCGTTTTCGGGCGAGTTCTTCAGCAACAGAGGCGAAGGGTTGAAGTGCGGCGTCCTCCTGGAACTGCCAAGGGAAGATGTGCTCCCCGTAAAGGTAGAACGGTTCGCTGCTGTCTGTGGGGTCAGCGTTCTCGCTAAATCCCGGAAGTGATTCCGCTACCCGAGCGGCAGCCCACGCGGTGGCCCCAGAAACCACTCCGCCATAAATTGATTCATGCATAACTGCATAGAGGGGCGCTGTGTGGAAAGAAGTACGACGCCCCACTTCCTCAAGAAAATCTCCTCTTAGACACTTTTTCCCAGCCCGAGAGTGGAAGGGTTCTTCCAACAAGTAGGCGAGATTCTCCAACCCCGTCCCGCGGCCTAGCTCGATCCCCACGGTTCGGAACCGCCGAGAACTCAAACGCTCTCCGGTGGGGAGAATTTCCTCCTCGTTATTGAGGTGGTGGCTAATTTCCCGGATCTGTTTCTCCGCCCAGGGGTAGCGCCGAAAAAATTCGCGGTGACGGCGAGTAAGTGCAGAATAGGTGTGTCGGTAAACCTCATCGGCATCGTTGTTAATGCCGGGCAGACCACCAGTGAGATAAGCGTAATCGACGCTGCCTGGGTACGTGGATAAATAGTGAGTGATGCAGAAACCGCCGAAACTTTGACCGAAAAGGCTCCAGGTTTGTAGGCCTAGGTGCTGGCGAAGCAGCTCTGCGTCAGCACAAATACTGTCTTGGCGATAATGGGTTAAAATCTCTGCGCTTGGAACTCCGCCTTGGACGTCGATTCTGCCTGACCGTCCAGTGCCACGTTGATCTAGTAACACGACCCGGTGATCGCTAAGTAACTCCGCTAGCCATCCTCCAAGCTCTGTTGGGCGCGGGGAAGGAAATCCCGGTCCTCCTTGAAGATAAAGCACAACTGGGGTATCCGGGGTGAGGTTTTTCGGCTGTAGTTCCCGAGCAAAAAGCGGGATCGTACCTCGACGTGGATCATCATGCACCAGGGGAACGTCAATGCGATGCTCGATGACACGGTGACCATACAGCAAGGTGGAATTCATAACGATCACCTTAGCGGGGGACTATGCCGGTAAAACTTTGTAGGGGGAATGATACCGTCGAAAACTTATGCTTTAATCATTATTTATGTCTTCTGACTCTCAATATCCCCATAACCTCCACCCTGGACTGGTTCCAGGAATCGGGATAGATGAACAAAGAAACCGCTTCGAGGTAGACAAAATAGTTTTCGCCTTCACCGCCATAGTAATTTTGGCTTTCATTTTCTGGGGTGTCAGTAATCCCAGCGCTGTCGGTGAAGTCTCCGGAGTAGCCTTCGCCTGGGCTATGCGCAACACAAGCTGGCTCCTCAATATCATCATGATCCTTTGTTTGGGGCTCATGCTTGTGGTGGCGTTCTCCCGCTACGGAAGAATACGGCTAGGCAGAGATGACGAAGACCCAGAGTTTTCGCGTTTTTCCTGGATAGCTATGATGTTCGCCGCGGGAATAGGAGTGGGAATTTTCTTCTTCGGCCCCTCCGAACCGCTAGCCTACTACCTCTCTCCTCCCCCAGACACCGTCCCCACCCAGAGCCACGCCGCTATTCACCAAGCGGTAGCCCAAGCTAATTTTCACTGGGGCTTGATGCCGTGGTCGCTTTATGCGATGGTGGGCGGAGCCCTAGCCTATTCCTCCTACCGTCGAGGTCGCGTAGCTTTATTAAGCTCCATTTTCCAACCCCTCTTTGGTAAACATGCTGAGGGTATCCCCGGAAAAATCATCGATATTCTATCCATTGTGGCCACCCTCTTCGGAACCGCTGCGTCGCTAGGTATTTCTAGTCTCCAAATCAGCGAAGGTATATCCACCGTCACTGGTCACGGCCCCCTCAGCAACACCGGGTTAATAGCTATTATCGGGGTACTCACGCTGGCCTTCATTATCTCTGCCGTCACCGGCGTAGCCAAGGGAGTTCGTTATCTCTCTAACGCGAATATCACCTTCACTATGGCCTTCTTAGTTTTTGTTTTTCTCAGTGGCCCGACGCTTTTCCTTCTCAACCTTATCCCCTCCGGCGCACTGACCTACCTTGATCAACTGCTAACCATGGCTAGCAAATCGCTCTCTTGGGGTGAGGAGACCCTAGAATTCCAATCCTCGTGGACTGCCTTTTACTGGGCGTGGTGGATCGCCTGGACGCCTTTCGTCGGGACGTTTATCGCTAAGATCTCCCGAGGACGCACCCTACGGGAATTTATCCTGGTCACCATCATTGTTCCCACTACGATTTTAATTGTCGCGTTCACTATTTTCGGCGGCACAGCAATAGATTTTGCCCGCCAAGGCCTACCCGGTTTTGATGGCCAATCCGGAACCGAACAAGTGCTGTTTTCGCTCTTCGCTCATCTACCCTTCAGCGGGCTCACTCCCGGTCTTATCCTCATAGTGCTAGCAATTTTCTTCATCACCTCCGCCGATTCCGCCTCGATTGTGATGGGCACTTTTTCCTCGCAAGGAGATCCGGCACCCAAGAAAACCGTGGTCGTGTTCTGGGGACTTTGCATGATGGGAATTGCTATAGTCATGCTCTTTTCCGGTGGTCAAAATAGTCTCACCGGCCTCCAAAACCTCACGGTGCTTTCCGCTATCCCCTTCTCCGTGGTGCTCCTGGTTATGGCTGCTGCTTTCCTCAAAGATTTATCCACCGACCCGGAATCAATACGTCGGGTCTATGCCCGCAAAGCAGTGTCTAACGCGGTACTTCGTGGACTAGAAGAACATGGCGACGACTTTGAACTTGCCGTGGAACATGCCGAGGAAGGACGAGGAGCTGGGTCTGATTATGACTCTGCGGCTCCGCACGTTACCGCGTGGTATCAGCGAACTGACGAAGACGGTAATCCCGTTGATTATGACTATGAAACCGGTGAGTGGTCAGATGGTTACCAGGGTGAGAAAAACGAGGAATAGCTAGTACGTTTCCCGACAGCGGTGGATAGAAGTAGCACATCGAGCTAAATCTCGGTACAGTGGGCGCCGCAAATATAAAAATCGACGAAAGGATTAAACATGGGACTGGTTGATAAGGCCAAGGAGTTCTTGAACTCTGATAAGGGACATCAGGCAACTGACCAGGCTTTAGACCACGCAGAACAAGCTGCCACCCAGAAATTTGGTGAGGACAAGGCAGATCAAATCCACAAGGTTCGGGATCAAATTGATCAGCGCCTCGGTGGCGGAGACGACGCCCCCGCTGAGTCTCAGCAATAAACCCAACGGAAACCACACCTAGGTAACTTCTCCTATCTAGGTGTGGTTTTGCTCTTACTTGGCGCTATTAGCCAAGGCCTGAAGCAATGGCGGATAATCAAGTCGACCAGTGACGGCTTCAAGGAACACCAATTTGTCCTGAGTCTCAGTAGCTATCTTTAGTGCCTCTTCTAATTCACGCCGGGTAGTTGCTTTCAAAGAAACACAGTTTTCAGGTGTTCCACCAAAGGTTTCAAGAACTTTCTGCCAGTTGTAGGGCTGGATATCATTATATTTCTTCTCCGGCCCACGAATAGCACGTTCAACGGTGTAGCCATCATTGTTGACCAACACAATGAAAGGGGTTAGCCCTTCTCTAAGAATGGTACCTAGCTCCTGGAGAGTGAGCTGCGCTGATCCGTCTCCAATCAGTAAGACGGCACGGTGGTCTGGTCGTGCCAAAGCAGCACCGAGAGTAGCGGGAAGTGTGTATCCAATTGATCCCCATTGCGGTTGTCCGATAAATAACGAGTTGGTGGGGAGGGAATGCGGCGCTATTCCATAAAAGCTGGTCCCCTGGTCAGCAATAACGGTTTGCCCTCGAGTGCATCCTTCCGCGAGCAATGCCCAGAGTTGCTCCTGGGTAAGTGGGGCGTCTGGGTCTACTTCAGGTGTTTTTTGGTTTGGAATCGGGGCCAAAGGTTGCGGTTTCCACTCACTTTCTTGAGCTAACTCCACAAGGGTTTGGATAGAGTCTCGCATCGCAATGGGGGCAAACATGACTTCGCCAACGCTGGCAACCCCAGAATCAACAGAGATAACTCGATTCGGGTCAATCTCGTGGGTAAAACCGGCGGTGATGGAGTCATTAAAAATGACCCCCAGTTTCAGGAGCACCTCAGCATCTTCAACAGCGGCCCGCGCACGTTCATCGGATGCCGCACCCGCATAGATCCCCGCAAAGCGAGGTGAGGATTCATCAACCAGCGACTTCCCCCATGCGCAGGTACTGTACGGAATGGTGGTGTGTTCTAGCAGGCTATGGAGTTCTTCCGTAGCATCTAGCCGGTCTACAATCAGGTCTGCCAGTACTGCAACAGTCTTGCCCTGAAGATGATCACGCGCGGCTTCTTTAAAGGCCTGAACTGCATCCGGCGATGATGTTTTCTCAATTCCTTGCAACGGACCAGCGGGGCGGTAGATTTCGGCTTCAGCAACATCAGCCGGCAACATGATATAACCAGGTCGAGACTCTAAGACTACTTCTCGGATCACCCGATCAATTTCCGCTGCCGCATTTTGGGCAGTGAGTTTCGCTTGCGCTATGGTCACATGTCGCGCCATATTCAAGAAGTGGTCAAATTGACCATCTCCTAAAGAGTGATGCAGAACTTTTTGTTCCTTCTGCAACCAGGTCCGTGGCGCACCCACAATATGAAGCACCGGAGCGTATTCTGCGTAACTTCCAGCCGTACCATTAATGGCTGATAATTCCCCTACGCCGTAGGTGGTAACCATAACGGAAAGGCCTCGCGCTCGGGCATATGCGTCTGCCGCATAGGAGGCGTTGAGCTCATTTGCCGTCCCAATCCAATTGACCTTTGGATTTTCATCGATGATCTCCATGAACGCCAGGTTGTAGTCGCCTGGAACCCCAAAAACATCAGTGACGCCAAATTCCGCAATCCGGTCTAACAAATAGTCGCCAACGCGATACCCTTCGGACACAGGTGGATCCTCCTTGTTATGGGAATAAAACTAGCGGTGGGTGTTCCGCCTAAGCCGAATGTTAATCCCGTCACATTATCCTTGTCAGCCTCTGAGGACACACCTACGCACTGAGAGACAAAATTCCTGCATCTTTCCACTGATCTCGGATTTCAGGATCGACGCCTGCCAGCATTGCCCACAATTATTGACTCCAATTCCCATTTATATGGGTCCGCATGCCTGGTGACGTCGAACCTCCTCACGCTCTGAGCTGGATGGGGACTGGTCCAGGACGTCGTTATTTATTGCCGGATCCGAGTCCCCTAGTCACGAAACCATAGGCCGCAAACTTGTCCGAACCGATGTGCCACACATGATCAAACCACTGGGTGAAGGGTTCCTGCTGGCGACGTTGAGCTAGCTCTTCCGGAGTCACCAACACAATCTCAGCAACCTCATCCGGATCCGGGGCTAGGGAATTTGCATCTACGCGCCCAGCAAACACATGATTGAATTCATGCTCTGAAAGACCACTACGGTCATCATCAACTTGGTAAATCACTATTCCCAATTCCGACAAGTCCGAAACCTCGGCCCCTAACTCCTCTAACGCCCGACGACGCACAGCATCGGCGACGGGTTCACCAGGAGCAGGATGGGAGCACGTGGCATTGGTGAGGAGCAGTGGTGAATGATACTTAGCGCCGGCTCGGCGCTGCAGGATCATGCGACCATCGGTATGAAAAAGGAAAAGCGAAAATGCCCGGTGGAGGATGCCTGGGGGGATATGGGCTTCGAGTTTCCCCATAGTTCCAAGCGGATTTCCCTCCTTATCGACCACTTCGACCTGAATATCCGCCTCACCCTGAGCAAAACGATGCTGAAATTCTTCCGACACCTGAGGAGTGAACCTTCCTTTCTGGGCTGCGGCGAAAAACTTTCCTGTCTTAGGCCGACAAGACTTTTACCTAATGAAAATCTATCAGGACCGTGGCTGAAGAATACTCCCGGCATGAGGGATGGATTCTGGCGCACACATAATGTGCAAAATTGTCGCCCTCATTTCGTTGCGACACTATGGATAGTTTCGCAAGATTAATCAAAACAATGAGATTTCCGTCACATCCCCAAAGACCTAAGGAGCTCCAGTGAGTGTAAATACATCGACCCGACGCCAATTAAGGCGTGTGGTTGCTGCGTCGATGGCTGGAACCATCGTGGAATGGTATGAGTTTTTCCTTTACGCAACAGCAGCCACATTAGTTTTCAATCACTTATTCTTCCCGCCGAATGATGATCCATACGTCGCGATTATCGCAGCTTTTACTACCTATGCAATCGGGTTCATCGCTCGACCACTGGGGGGAATTATCTTTGCCCACTACGGGGATAAGTATGGTCGAAAACATTTGCTCCAAGTAGCAATTGTGATGGTCGGTGCCACAACCTTCCTCATGGGATGCCTTCCCGGATTCGCTAGCACCGGCTACTGGGCCCCTGCCCTGCTCGTGAGTTTGCGCTTCATCCAGGGCATTGCCGTAGGAGGCGAATGGGGTGGAGCCGTACTCCTCGTAGCAGAACACGCCCCGCCTAAAGAGCGCGGCTTCTGGGCTAGCTGGCCTCAAGCAGCTCTGCCACTAGGAAATTTACTCGCAACAGTGGTACTCATGATCCTTTCCTGGCTTCTCAGCGAAGAGCAATTCATTTCATGGGGTTGGCGAATAGGATTCTGGTTATCTGTTGTTATTGTTGCGTTGGGCTACTACATCCGCACTAAGATTTCCGACGCCCCCATCTTTGAAGAAACGAAAGAAGCCATGGAGCAGTCTGCGGATAAAATCGCTCACGGAGTCTTCGAAGTTCTTCGCCGATATCCACGCGGGGTATTAACTGCAATGGGAATGCGATTCGGTGAAAACGTCTTATATTACATGGTCGTTACCTTCTCGATTACCTACCTATCAGTTTGGGTGGGGCTCAAGGCCAGCAATATTCTAGGCCTAATCCTCATAGCTCACGCGCTCCAATTTTTTATGGTCCCCATGGTCGGAAAGCTTGCCGACGCCATCGGCCGTAAACCGGTGAGTTTCATAGGCGCTATGTTAACCATGTGTTGGCCATTCATCGCCTTCCCCCTGTTGAATACGGGACAACGCCTGTGGGTGCTCCTAGCAATCGTCAGTGGTCTTCTTGCTCACAGCTTCATGTACTCGGCGCAACCCGCCATCATGGCCGAGGCATTTCCTACTCGAATGCGCTATTCCGGCGTATCCATGGGGTATCAAGTTACTTCTATCGTAGCCGGCTCTCTTGCTCCAATTATTGCTACTGAACTATTAAGAACAACAGATTCTTGGGTCCCAGTTGCGCTATATATCGTTTTCGCTGCAGCGATTACATTCGTGGCAACAATCGTTCTAAAAGAGACGAAAGGAGTTCACTTAGAAGATGTTGACGCGAACGACCATCATTTCGAAGAAGCCAAAAACTGAATTTGCTTCTGTAACGCCCTCACACATGCACGTACGCGGGGATTTCGGGTGTTTTCCTGGCGTACAACCATCCAGTAACTTACTTGATGGCTAAACTCTTTAGTTAACACGCGACGTAACGGATATTGCACGGCGACATAATCAGGCAATAGTCCTATTCCAGCGTTATTTATCGTAGCCGAGACGTGACCAAAAACGCTGGTGCATTTTATACCGCGAGCCCCATGAGTTTGCACTGGTAAGGCCTGCCTGCCAGAGTCTAAATCATCGACTTGCAAGCCGGCCTCCACATAGTAATTTAAGGGATAGTTTTCGAGATCCTTTAAATTCTGTGGTTCGCCCCACGTATCAATAAAGCTTTCTGTAGCATAAAGGCATAGTTCATAATCCATAAGTTTTTGATTTATTGCTCTATTAACTTGTGGTTTCCCCACAACTATTTCGATATCCATTCCGGATCGTCGCTGACGGGCTCGCTGCGTAGCGGTGATCATTTCGATTTCTAGATTAGGTTCATTTCTTTGTAAATCTGCTAAAGCTGGGGTAGCGATATGCACTGAAAAAGCATCAGGGGCAGCAATTCTCAACAGCCCACTTAAAATCGGGGAGCTCATCCCTACCTCAAGGCTTCCAAGTTCCCGGAGAACTTTCTCCGCCTCCTCGGCAACGACAATCGTTTTCTCCCCTAGCGCGGACAGCTCCCAACCATTCTTATTACGTAAAAGAAGAGGCCCTCCCAGGGCTTTTTCTAATTCATTAATTCTTCGAGAAACCGTAGTGTGATTAACTCCCAAGTATTGACCTGCGGCGATATATCTCCCTAATCGCGCCACCGCTAAAAAAGTGACCAAACATTCTAAATGCGATGTGTCTATGCGACGTTTCATATCCATCAATCCTCAGTTACACCTTCATGGGAATCAATAGCACCTCGGTAACGGTGTGCGTTGGCGCACACTATTGGTGCAAAATACTGTCTAGACTGCAGTTTCTTCCACATATACCATGTTACCCAGATCACATTTTCAATTCTGAGGACGGAGGAAAAGATGACAACAATTGCATGGATCGGCCTGGGGAACATGGGGTCTCACATGAGTTCCCACCTAGCTGCAGCAGGTCACTCGGTAATCGGATTTGACATCAATCCCGCCGCAATGGAGACGGCGAGATCTCGCGGGGTTAAGACAGCGTCGAGCGTAAGCGAAGCTGTTAGCGAAGCAGAAGTGGTATTCACCATGCTCCCTAAAGGGACACACGTTCGCAGTGTTGTGGAAGAAGTATGGGAAGCCGCAAACCCTGGTACTTTGATCATCGACAGCTCCACGATCGACCAAGCTACTTCCATTGAACTGCATCGTGAATCTTCCCAACGCGGATTCCAATTCGTTGATGCTCCGGTCAGCGGTGGTGTCAGCGGTGCCGAAAATGCGACGTTAGCAATAATGACGGGCGGTGCAGAAGAAGCCGTTGAAGCTGCTGAGCCTTATTTGCAACCGCTCTCGTCTCGACTCTTCCGAGCAGGTGGACCAGGGATGGGTCTCGCAGCAAAAATAGCCAATAACATGATGCTCATGATCAGCATGATGGCTAGTGCTGAGGGATCGCAGCTGGCAGATTCTTTGGGATTAGACCCACAAGTTTTCTGGGATATCGTCAGTGCGTCATCGGGAAATTCCTGGTCCCATCAAACCTGGTATCCGGTCCCAGGAATTGTTGATTCTGCGGCTGCTAATCGAAATTTCGAGCCGGGGTTCACTGCTTTACTTGCACTGAAAGACGTTAGTTTGGCGGTAGAGGCAGGCAAAGCAAAGAATTTAAACTTACCCGCCGCTAATTTAGCCTCAAAACAGTTAAAAGAATTGGTGGATTCTGGTCTGGCCGAAAAGGATTGTACTTTAATTGCTAAGTTCGTTAATCCTGACGGAAGCCTCAAGGGGTGGACAGAATAATATGATCCAAGAAATCCAACACTTCGTTAACGGCCAAAATAAACCCTCTCATTCTGGACAGCAGCCAGTAGACAATCCCGCTACTGGAGATGTCATTGCTCAAGTTCATCTTGCGGATGCTGACTTTGTAGATGAAGCAATCAAGATAGCAAAGCAAGCTCAAAAAGAGTGGCGAAACACCGGTCTAGGGAAACGATCACAAGTCTTTTTCCGATTAGCGCATATTCTACGATCAGAAAATGACTCCCTGGCTGAAATTATCAGTGAGGAAAATGGAAAAACTATTCCTGATGCTCATGGCGAAATAGCACGTGGACTCGAAAATGTAGAATTTTGCGCTGGTTTAGGGCATCATCTTAAGGGCGAAGCAGCCCAGCAAGTAGCGACCGGGATTGATGTTGAACAGTTGAAACAGCCGCTCGGTGTAGTAGCCTGTATCACTCCGTTCAATTTCCCGGCTATGGTTCCTCTCTGGATGACTACTGCGGCTATCGCCGCTGGCAATAGCGTGATCGTCAAGCCCTCAGAACAAGTTCCGGCATCTGTGATGTGGCTTGCTGATGCTTTTCAACGAGCAGGTTTGCCTAATGGTGTGTTTAACGTAATCAACGGCAAGAAAGACACCGTCGAGGCTCTCATTAATCACCCGGATATTAAGGCAGTATCCTTCGTGGGCTCTACTCCGGTAGCAAAGAGCATTTATAGCCAAGCCTCGGCAAAGGGAAAGCGAGTCCAAGCGTTAGGCGGCGCCAAAAATCACATGGTGGTCATGCCTGATGCTGATCTCGATGCGGCAGCCGATGCCGCTGTTTCAGCAGGATTTGGTGCAGCTGGGCAACGCTGCATGGCAGTGTCGGTCATAGTTGCAGTAGGAGAAATCGCTGAGACAGTCACCGCAAAGATTGCTGAGCGGGCTAAAAAACTGAGGGTAGGACCGGGAAATAAAGACGGTGTTGATCTTGGTCCCGTTATTAACAATGAAGCCAAGTCTAGAATCCTCAATTACATTGACTCAGCCGAAAAACAGGGTGGGACGATCGTTCTTGACGGACGTAAGTGTAGTTTGCCAGAACAAGGATATTTCGTTGGACCAACCTTGGTAGATAATGTAACACCTGGTATGGATGTTTATGATAATGAAATATTCGGGCCGGTGTTGTCAGTTGTGCGCGTAGAAAATTTCGACGAGGCAGTGGCGCTGATTAATTCAAGTTCCTATGCCAATGGCGTCGCTATTTTTACTCGTGATGGCAAAACTGCACGCGAATTCCGGATGGAAATTGAGGTTGGAATGGTCGGCATTAATGTGCCTATTCCAGTACCCGTGGGAACCTTCTCCTTTGGTGGGTGGAAAGATTCTCTCTTCGGCGATACCCATATCTACGGTGCGGAAGCTTTCCATTTTTATACTCGTCGCAAAGTAGTATCCACTCGCTGGCCAGATCCTGATGAATCACAGATCAGTCTAGGATTCCCTACTCATTAGCCCGGAGGTCTGCATACCTACCAATTGGTGCCTATTGTGGAATTCAGCAGAAAATTTTCACTGAAGGAGCCCACAATGACCGAATCGGAAAACACTTGGCTACTCGATACCGCCGTTGATGGCCCAGCTGAGGCACCAACTATAGTGCTGGGCCACTCCCTCGGCTCCTCTTTGACCATGTGGGATGAGGTCGTTCCTCTTCTGAGCTCGGATTTTCAGGTAGTCCGCTATAACTTGCCTGGCCATGGCGGTGCTGCCGTTGCCCCCTTAGACCGGCCCTGTACCATGGCCGATATTCTTGCCGCGTTAGCGCGAACCCTGCAGCACCTTGGCGTCGTCGATTTTCACCTTGCCGGCCTGTCTTTTGGTGGCGCGACAGCATTGGCTGCCGGTATTGCCCACGCTGCAGGTGATCCCGACTACCACAACCTGAAGTCCATTTCTGTGATGAGTTCTGGGCCGGTTAACGCACCCTTGGATCAGTGGTCACAAAAAATAGCAACGGTGCGTTCCTCCGGCACCGAGTCACTAGTCGACGCCACGTTCGAACGTTGGTTTTCTGATAACGCCGCCATCACTCATCCAGAAATGGTGAGAAAAATTCGAGAGGCTTTTCTTGAGTGCGACGACGCTGGCTATGCGCAAATCTGTGAAGTCCTTGGAAGCACCGACCTTAGTAATGAGGTTTCCTCCATTAGTGTCCCAACATTGTTGATTTCCGCGGAGCATGATGGTGGTCTTCCGTGGGACAAAGCAGATGAATTGGCACTTAAAATTGCCGAGAATTCTACCCCGGTTCGAATCACGAAACTTGCAGGTGTCAAGCACATGAGCGCTGTTGAGCGACCGAGTGAGGTGGCCGAGGCACTTCGTGGACAGGTAACTGCAGCTATGGCATAGCGCCTCTACTAAGGATGATCGTTTCAGTGGTCTACGCTAGAACGGTCATCTTTTATACCCAAACGGCATAGTGAGGAAGTCTAAGAAGTATTGGAACCCTAGATCCTTAACGCTTAGGGTCAAAGAATGAGTTCCACATCACAATTATCCTCTTCGCCACCTTCCGCTGAGAAGACAAAACAACAGCGTAAAGCAACTTTGGGTGCTTTTGTAGGAACCTCAATAGAGTGGTATGACTTCTATATTTTCGGAACAGCCGCTGCCCTAGTTTTTGGAAAACTGTTTTATCCAGACTTAGCAGCCGGCGCAGGCCTTATTGCTTCCTTCGCCACTTTCTGGGTGGGATTCATTGCCCGACCAATCGGAGGATTGATTTTCTCCCATTTTGGTGACCGCTTTGGCCGCAAGAACACACTGGTAGTCACATTGCTACTCATGGGCGCGGGAACCTTCGCTATTGGCTGTCTGCCCACTTATAGCAGTATCGGCATCGCCGCACCCATTTTGCTCTTACTCCTCCGAGCAATCCAAGGCATCGCAGTAGGAGGAGAATGGGGCGGCGCAGTAGTCTTAGCCACCGAGGGCTCAGAACACTCAAAGCGCGGTATGGCAGGTGCATGGGTCCAACAAGGCGCACCCATGGGTTCCATTGCCGCAACAGCAATGTTTCTCCTCGTAGGTTTTCTTCCCGATCATCAATTTCTCAACTGGGGCTGGAGAATACCCTTCTTATTCTCAGCAGTGATGGTGTTTGTGGCCTTCTACATCCGCAGACAAGTTGAAGAAACTCCCGAATTCCAGGAAGTACAAAAACAAAACAAAGTGTCGGCTTTGCCTTTAAAGGTAGTGCTAAAGAATCATTGGAAAGCGGTGCTAGCTGCTCTCTTTGCCCCGATTATGGGCATCGGTATGGCTTTTTTCTTCAACACGTTCTTGCTTTCCTGGACTACCGGATCACTTGGCATGAACCGCCAATCCATCCTCAATCTGCTACTAGTTGCCAGTATTGTGCAATTCCTGTGGCAGCCAGTAGCAGCCAGAATTGCCGAGCGCTATTCAATAAAGATGGTCATGATCAGTGCGCTCTGCGCCACTATTCTCTTAGCACCTTTACTGTTCTGGGCGCTTCAGTCCGGCAACTTCTTAGCATTGTGTATCGCCACGCTCATTAATTACGTCACCGGCACCGCTTATTATGCTCTTCTACCCGCAGCTCTGGCCGCCGCGTTCCCGCCAGAGGTCAGATACACCGGAATTTCCACTGGCTACCAGCTTTCCGCCATGATTTTCTCTGGTTCTATTCCCATGATGGGCCAGTGGATTCTCCGCATAACTGAGGAAAATGCGTGGATGGTCATGGTGTATTACATCATTTTGCTAGCCATGAGTATCGCCGGTGTGGTTGCGCTTCTCCGTCAAGCTCATCAGGTGCGGGTAGTTCACCAAGCTGATCCCAACTAATCCTTGTTCTTGAGCGTGGATAGAGAAGAATATCCCTATGAACCTTCTACGAATTAGTTATTTCCTGGCCGTGGTTGACCAGGGAACGGTGACGGCTGCGGCTCAAGCCCTCCATATTGCTCAACCTGCGTTGTCTCGGCAGATTAAAACGCTGGAGCGAGAACTAAAACTGACGCTTTTTGAATCCACCGGCAACCGCCTAAAACTCACCGAGCAAGGCGAGGGATTTGTCAGTATCGCCCGACATTTTATGCATCAGAAGCAGGCTGCCGAAAAAGCTATTGCGAGTTTAAGGGCCGGGAAGATTCCGTGTATTCACGTCGCTGCTACTCAGGTGACAATCCGAGGTCTACTGAGTCCTTTTATTGCGAAAACACATCCTGATGATCCAGTCATTATCCCCAAGGCAACGAATCATTTTGCTATTGAGGATGCACTACACGCTGGGTCTGATTTAGGAATACTGCCCACCGTCCCCTCTCCCCATGTGGCTAGTTATCCGCTAGGTGACGCCCCAATTTATGCTGTCGTGCCGGAAGATCATCCCTGGGCTGAGTACGACGCTGTCTCTATCAAGCAACTGGCGAAGTCAACGCTCATCGTTTCTTCTCGTCGAGCAGTTAGCAGAATCATCATGGACAATGCCTTGAGCGAAGCTCTTATTCAGCCCGCCAGGCTGATCGAATGCGATGAAGATTCAGCAATCATTGCCCTGGCATCTGCCGGGCATGGAATAGGTATTACTTCACTGGGGACTATCCCCGCTGGAGCGGTCGCTCTTCCTATTCACCACGCTGGAACCCTGAAAATAACCTTGCACGCGGTATGGTCCCCTCACCATTTCGCCCAACAAGCTCTACGAGATCTCAGCAAAGACCTCGCTGACTATAACAATGCGGCATAAGGAACCCGCGATTTTGGTATTGGCAATTGCCTTCATCAACCGACAGACTAAAGCATTAAGGAGGTTAGGTTATGGCTTTAGACACCCTATTTGTTAATGGAAATATCTATACTCTTGACCCTTCTCGACCTAAGGCACATGCAATCGGGGTCCATCAAGGTCGCATAATTAGCCTCGATGATGAGCTCCCGCCATCGGTCTTTTCAGAGGTCAAAGACCTAGCAGGGGCAACAGTTCTCCCTGGTTTTCAAGACGCTCATTGTCACCTGACTCATATTGGCCAAGAATCTATGCAAGTTGATATCCGGCCTTCAGCAGCACCGGATAAAAGCGCCCTTTTCAACGCTATTGCGCAGGCATGTCAGAACGCCAAACCAGGCGAATGGGTCATCGGATCTGGCTACAATCAAAACTACTTGGATGGTCACCACCCAACCGCTGTGGAGCTTGATGAGGTTAGTTTCGGCCATCCGGTGTATTTGATTCATAACTCCCGGCATATGGGGGTGGCAAACACTAAGGCCTTTGAATTATCTGGTTTCCCTGAGCGACGCGGAGTTCCCATCCCCGAAGGTGGGGATGTCCCGTGTGAAAACGGCCAGGCGGTGGGGCTACTGCTGGAAACTGCCCGTGCCCTCATCATGGACCATATCCCTCCCACTACCCCTGAAACGGTAGCCACAATGGTAGAAGAAGGATCTCGAGCCTTAGCTGCCCTGGGGGTGACCACAGCTACTGATCCTGGAATCGGTGCACCGGATCACATCGGGATGTGTCCACAAGACCTCACTGGTTATCAAATAGCTCGAGATAGCGGAAGAATGTCGATGCGGGCTATTGTCATGCCGTATCTCACCACGCTTCATCCCCTCGCGGGACTTGAATATCAAGGCCATCCTCTCTACACCTTGGATTTAGGTCTACGCACGGGGCTCGGTGACTCGTGGCTTCGGATCGGTCCTACCAAAGTGCTATCAGATGGATCGCTTATTGGTCGCAGTGCAGCCATGCGCGAGCCTTATGCCCATAGTGATTCCACCGGGCTCATGCAATTTAGCGAAGAATTTCTGCGAGAAAGAATTATCGGCGCGCATCTAGCCGGCTGGGATATCGCCGTCCATGCCATCGGGGACGCTGCACTAGATAGCATCATGGATATTTTCGAAGAAGCACAATCCATTTTGCCGCGCCCAGCCCGTCACCGAATAGAGCACGTTTCGGTGGCAGATGATAAGCAAATAGCTCGTCTTAAGCAGCTCGGGATCACCCCCGTTCCGCAAGGAACATTTATCCCTGATCTCGGTGAGGGAGCTAGCGAAGCCATCGGCGAGGATAGAGCGTCGCTGGTGTACCGCATTGGCGGTTTCCTGCGCCAAGATCTTCAATTCGCGGCTTCCACGGATGCCCCGGTAGTGTCTGCCTGCCCGATTCGAAATATCGATGCCATGGTCAACCGTCGAACCCACCTGGGCCGTGAGTTCAATTCGGAAGAAAAAATCATGGTTGAACAAGCTATCCGGGCTTATACCCTCGGTAGTGCCTGGGCTAACCATGTGTCTGATCGTGGAGTTATCAACAACGGTCAGCTAGCTGACTTTGTCCTCCTGAGCGAGGATATTTATCAAGTTCCCGCTGCGCACATCACTGATATCGCAGTAACCAGTACCTTTGTCGATGGTAAAGAGGTGTGGAATGCACGCTGGTAAAGCACTAGTCGAATCCCTGAAGCTCCATGGAGTCTCCCGCGTCTTCAGCGTTCCTGGAGAAAGCTACCTCGCGGTGTTAGACGGGTTGTACCAATCAGGGATTGAAAACATAGTCTGCCGACACGAAGGCGGCGCATGCTATATGGCTGATGCCTCGGCTAAATTCACCTCCAAGCCAGGCGTCGCCTTTGTCACCAGGGGACCCGGTGCCGCTAATGCTTTCGTAGGTATTCACACCGCATGGCAAGACGGAGATCCGGTTGTCCTTTTCGTTGGGCTCATCCCCATCGCCGACCGGCATCGCGAATCTTTCCAAGAGTTTTCACCTGAAGCATGGTTTGGAACCCAAGCCAAAGCTGTTTTCATTCTGGATGAGCCGGATCGGGCATCAGAAATCGTGGCAGATGCTTTCTTCTGTGCCCAAAGTGGCCGCCCTGGACCGGTGATCGTCGGTCTTCCAGAAGATATTATCCGTCAACCTTTCGACTCCGAGCTGTCCCCACCCCGCTCTATTTCTGAGTCACCGGTTTGCCTCGATGCGGTGCTTGAGGAATTGGAAAAAGCGGAAAATCCGGCGTTGTTTGTGGGGGGCGAACGATGGACTCCGGACGCCTGTGAGCAATTAACGCAATGGGCAGAGTCAGTACCGATTCCGGTGCTTCAGGATTGGCATGCAGATGATCGCCTACCCGACGCGTCCCCAGCGAATGCCGGAAGTTTGGGCTATGGACGGCATCAGGGGGCAGCTGATCTCTTGGATAATGCTGACCTTGTGGTGTGTCTGGGAACCGTCCCCGGCGACGTTGCCACTGATGGCTTCCAGCTGCGGCAATCCCCGCGACAGCGGACCATCGCTATCACCCCTGATCCGGAGCTTCGCGGCGCAGGTGTGAGGGTGGAAAGCCACATTGTCGCGAGCCCGGTCGAAGCAGTATCTGCTCTTAAGCCCCTTAAGCGGGGTTGGCCGGAATGGACTGCTGAGAAACACCAGGAATTTCTTGACGCCACGCGTATTCCTTCCGTGGAACCCAGCTCAGAGTATGCCCACATGAACTTGGTTTTCGCTGAGCTACAGCACTACCTCAAGGATCCGGTTTATACGGTAGGAGCCGGGAACCACACTGCATGGGCGCAATCTTTTATTCCGGCAACCAGCTATCCCAGCCAGCTGTCTACTCGAAACGGCTCCATGGGTTACTCCATTCCAGCAGCAGTGGCCGCCACACTAGAAACCAGTCGGCTTGTAGTAGCCGTGTGTGGGGATGGAGAGTTCTTGATGAATGCCCAAGAGCTTGCCACTGCGGTGGAGCATAAGTGCGCATTCTTAGCCATCGTGATGGATAACTCCCAATTCGGAACCATCAGGCAGCACCAAGAAAACCACTACCCTGGTCGAGTATCTGGGACCGCAATTCGCAATCCTGATTTTGCCTGCTATGCCCAAGCCTTTGGCGCCTATGGTGAAAAAGTAACCCGGGACTCAGAAATTGCGGATACTGTGCGCCGCTGCATTGAGGCTGTCCACTCCGGAGTTCCCGCCGTTCTCCACGTTAAGGTCGATCCGGAGATCCTGCAGCCCTAGCACCAGCACTAGGCCAGGGAGAGGAAAAGTTTTTCCAAGGCTTTTTCGTCGAGGTTGTCTCCGTCGCTAGTGGACAAACATTTCCTCATCCCCGTGCTCATCAGCGTAAAGGCTGCCCGGTCAATAGCTTTAGTTGAGGCGGCTAACTGAGTTACCACGTCTCGGCAGTCAGCCCCCTCCTCCAGCATCCTAATAACCGCATCCAATTGTCCCCGTGCCCGACGCAGACGCAGGACAGTGGGTTGCGCTTCTTCTTCGCTAAACCGCATCCTTTTTCCTTACTGATAGCACGTACCCTGGCTCCAGGTTAGATACCCGCCGTCAAGGTTAACCACATCAGTGAAACCGAGGTTCTGCAACAGTGTGGCTGCAATATGCCCGCGCAATCCAACCTGGCAATGCACCAGAACCTTGTGCCCCGCTAGTTCTTGGTACCTCTCACGAATATCATCGAGTGGCAGATTCATAGACCCGGGTATAGCGCCATGCTCGTATTCTGCAGGTGTGCGTACATCAACTAGCGTCCACCCCTGTTCGAGATAGTCAGAAACCTCATACCACTGAGCATTTCTTTCTCCCTTAACCAGGTTTTCTGCAATAAAGCCCGCCATATTGATGGGATCTTTCGCAGATCCGAATTGCGGAGCATAGGCTAACTCCAGATCAGCTAGCCTTGAAGCTGATATCCCGGCACTCATCGCGGTGGAAATGACATCAATCCGTTTGTCTACACCGTCTCTCCCCACAGCTTGAGCACCTAAAATAGCGTCATTGTTGGCATCAACAACCAGCTTTAAATGAATAGGAGAAGCCCCCGGGTAGTATCCAGCGTGCTGAACAGGATGCAGATGAATAATTCTGATATCACGACCTTGGCTCCGCGCCCGCTTCTCATTCCACCCCACTACCCCGGTAGCCAGACCAAAAGCACCGACAATTGCTGTGCCAAGAACGGGACGTCGGGCTACATCCTCCCCGGCAATAACATCGGCAATCAAGCGCCCCTGGCGGTTCGCCGACTGCGCTAGAGGAGCCAGGGAAGGTTGACCATTAATCGCATCTGGTTTTTCGGTGACATCCCCCACCGCGAAAATCTTCGGATCACTGGTTCGCTGTTGATCATCGACCGCAATTCCCCCCAAGGGGCCAAGATCTAAACCGGCGGTTTCCGCCAATTCTGTGGCAGGCCGCACCCCAATCGCAGTAATCACGGCATCCGCCAAAACAGTGCGTCCGTCACTTAACTCAATGTTCTTCTCCCCAATGGCAGTAATCGAAGCGTTGGTCAGAACCGTGACGCCATTGTCCGCAATATGACGACGCACAATTGCCGACATCTCCGGATCCAAGGGACTTAGAATCTGTTGAGTCTTCTCCAGAATCGTGACTTTCTTCCCCAATTTTTGGAGATTTTCCGCAACTTCGATTCCAATAAAACCTCCCCCGATCAGAGCAACAGATTGCGCATCTTTGATGCCATCAATAATGCGATCAAGGTCTTCCACTGACCTCAAAGTCAAAGATCGTTCAATCCCAGGAAGGTCTGGGAGGAATGGTTCTGCGCCGGGAGAAAGCACTAGTGTGTCATAGTTCAACAGATAGGTATCCCCCTGGTCATCGCGCACTGTGACTTCTTGCCGCTGCCGATCAATAGCTATGGCCCGCTGATTTACCCGAACGTCAATATTGAAGCGAGCTGCTAGGGACTCCGGAGTTTGCAGCAGTAACGAGGATCTCTCAGCAATAGTCCCGGAGATGTGATAGGGCAAACCACAATTTGCGAAAGACACGTAGCCGCTAGACTCAATCACGATAATGCGGCGTTGCTCGTCTTTGCGTCGAAGCCGCGTAGCGGTGGACATTCCGCCGGCAACGCCGCCGATAATTACCGTCGTGGGAATACTCACCGTTAAGACCTCCCGAATAACCGCAGCACACTGGCCATTAATCCAGCGGGTTTACGTTCCCGATCAGAGCAGGTGCACCATTGCCCACGCGGAACACTGGCTTTTACCTGCCGAATATGGTTCCCGCATCCTGCCCACGTTGTTTTTCCACAATTAAGGCAGGTCACTGGCCGACACATAACTGTTCTCCCATCCTTAGAGTTCATCAACAGCAAAACTCATAGACCACTATACCCCATGGGGTATGTTGGATCTAATTTTTATACCCCTTGCAAAATTAGCTATAGCAACATTTAAAGGTCTATAATAAATATCCCTATAGGAATAGCTGATGTTATGCACATCATTTAAATAATGAGCTGATGTTATGGAGTGGTTAACATTAAAGATCCATTGAAATCCGCGGAACTCTTTCGCTATTTGATCTTGGCATTGCAACGCCAGGGAAGCCGTGAGCTCAATCAAAAGCTAGCGAGATTAAACCTTACTGCCTCCCAAGCAGAGGCTATTGAAATCGTAGGCACCCAAGGGCCCTTGACTACCCGCGAAGTCGGAGCACAATTGGTATGCGAAACAGGAAGTCCAAGTCGGCTGCTCTCAACACTGGCCCAAAAAGGTTTTATAGTTCGTTCTACTCCCGAACAAGACCGACGAGCCACCCTTCATTCTTTAACGAAATTTGGCCGCCAAACCCTTGGCAATATTCAGCAGCTTAACCAGGAGTTTTACCAACACCTGGCAGAGGATCTAGCAAAGGTTCATAGTAACGAGCAGATGGATATCGTCACCCAGATTGCTAGATTAATCCAGTCTCCAACCATGCGGGAAACACTTCATCAACGATTTCCCGAATACTTTAAAAGTGAGGACTTCGCTAATATTCCCACCCTAGGCGTAAAGAAAACGTAAATAGCGCCTTACAGACCTCCACGGCAGCCCTAGTATCCCTGGCAGACCGATAGGGATGTCACTTTCCCCTTTCGGATGTGCTTTGAAGGATTAGGAGGTTTGGGATGTCTGCCCTACTTGCCGTCGCACTTCTTCTTCTGGCTGTGGGTCTTATTGTCTACCTTTTGGTAGCGCTGATTGATCCAGAGAGGTTTTAGTCGTGCAACTTTCACCACTTGTCGCAGTTCTGGGACAAATTGCCCTGCTTGTCATTTTGCTGGGCTTGGCCTATGTCCCCCTGGGAGACTGGATGGCGCGAGTATATTCTTCTGCTCACCACACACGCGCTGAGCGCTTGTGCTACCGGTTCTTAAGGATTGATCCCGATACAGACCAAACCTGGAAAGGGTATTTCCGTGCAGTACTGGGGTTTTCTATTGCCTCTGTCATCGTGCTGTACGCCATTCAACGCTTACAAGCAATTCTGCCTAGTTGGGGTAACCCTCAGCCAGCGGTTTCCCCAGCCATGGCCTTTAATACCGCAGCTAGCTTCGTTAGTAACACAAATTGGCAGTCCTATTCCGGCGAGGACACCCTCACTAATTTCACCCAAGCAGCAGGACTTGGAGTGCAGAACTTTGTGTCTGCAGCAGTAGGCATGGCGGTTGCCATTGCGCTTGTCCGGGGCATAGCTTTTCACCGCCAGGTAGGAAACTTTTGGGTAGACCTAGTTCGCGGCATTAGCCGAATATTATTACCCGGCGCCAGCATCATCGCCATTCTCTTAGTGTTCGGCGGGGTCATCCAAACCTTCGGTTCAAACCTCACCAGCTCTTTCGGAGTGACCATCCCCCGTGCATTAGTAGCCTCTCAAGAAGCTATTAAAGAGCTAGGAACTAATGGTGGCGGAATCTTCGGCGCAAACTCCTCTCACCCCTTTGAAAATCCCAACGCCTGGACAAATCTATTGGAGATTTTTTCGCTCCTTGTCATTCCCCTGTGTCTAATCCGCACCTATGGCAGTATTACCCGACGCCCTAAGGATTCGTTGACCTTACTCTCCGTAGTCATCGTACTCTGGGGCACCATTTTAGGTTTGATGACCTGGGCTCAGTGGTCCTCCGGTAGCTGGGAAGGTATCGAGCAAAGATTTGGACTAGGCGCGTCGACATTATTTGCAACATCGACTACTGCCACCTCAACCGGGGCCGTTAACTCTATGCATGACAGTCTTGATCCTGCCGCCGGTGGTCTAGCGCTATTAAATATGCTCTTAGGAGAAGTCTCTCCAGGCGGTGTAGGCGCTGGGCTCTATGGCTTACTCATCGTCGCTATTCTCGCAGTTTTTGTCGGCGGACTTTTGGTGGGGCGCACCCCGGAATTTGCTGGTAAGCGAATTACCCAAAAAGAGATCACAGCGGCATGTCTTTATATTCTGGTGATGCCGGGCCTGGTTCTGGCGGGTACCGCGATAACGGTGTTGCTTCCCGACACCATTGCGGCGCTGACTAACAATGGTCCCGCTGGAAGTGCTGCTAACGCTCACGGATTAACTGAAATTCTCTACGCCTTCACCTCAGCGGCAAATAATAATGGCTCTGCGTTCGCTGGACTTGATGTCACCGGAACCTGGTTCCAGCTTGCTTTAGGGGTGACCATGCTGGTGGGGCGTTTTCTCCCGATATATTGCGTGCTCATGTTGGCTGGTTCTCTCGCCCAACAGCAGCGTCGCGATAGCTCCGCCGGAACGCTTCCTACCTACGGAATAAGTTTCGCGGCGCTGGTGATTGGAATTGTGGTCTTAGTATCAGCTCTCACTTTCTTCCCGGTGTTATGTCTGGGACCTATCTCAGAAGCTTTGGCTTAAAAGGAGTAGACGATGAACACCCAAACTTTGATCTCTTCTCTGCCCTTGGCCCTAAAAAAACTGGATCCTCGCATTCAGGCTCGCAATCCGGTGATGTTAGTGGTGTGGGTGGGGGCCTCAGTATCTACCTTGTGGTCAGTTTTCCACCCTTCGCTCTTTTCCGGGTCAGTGACGGTGTGGCTGTGGCTAACCATTTTCTTCGCTTCCCTGGCTGAGGCAGTCGCCGAAGGCAGAGGAAAAGCTCAAGCTGATGCCTTAAGGTCTGTCCGTACTGATACCCAGGCCTGTCGACTATCCCCCCAGGGAGAAGTCGAGGTAGTCGCGGCTACCGAACTGCATCGCGGTGACCAGGTCATAGTTCGTGCCGGAGATACTATCCCTGCTGATGGTGATGTTATTAAGGGAGCTGCCACAGTAGATGAATCTGCTATTACTGGGGAATCTGCCCCGGTAATTCGTGAAGCCGGTGGGGATCGGAGCGCAGTAACGGGCGGCACGGTGGTGCTCTCTGATGAGATCGTTATCCAAGTAAGCTCTGAACCTGGGCAGAGCTTCGTTGACCGGATGATTAGCTTGGTGGAGGGGTCAGAGCGACGCAAAACCCCCAACGAGATCGCACTATCTATCCTGTTGGCCGCGCTAACCATTATCTTTCTTATTGCTGTTGTCTCTTTGGCACCCTTGGGATTGTGGGTCGGCGCTGATTTTGACCCTCTAAGCCTTACTGCTCTGCTGGTGTGCCTCATCCCTACCACTATTGCGGCGTTGCTATCGGCCATCGGAATTGCGGGTATGGACCGACTTGTCAAACGCAATGTTTTAGCTACTTCCGGACGCGCCGTTGAAGCCGCAGGCGACGTCGATGTGCTGTTGCTCGATAAAACCGGAACCATTACCTTTGGGGCGCGTCAAGCCACCGGGTTGGCTGCCGTCAGCGAGTCTTCTGATCTCCAGTTAGCTATTGCCGCCAGGCTGGCTTCTCTGGCAGATGAAACACCAGAGGGCCGTTCCATTATTGATTATCTGCATCTTCATTTTGACCTTCCCACTCAGGCGTCTCCTGAAGAAGCCAGCGCTGAATCCGTAGCTTTTAGTGCTAGTACCAGGATGTCGGGCCTTAATATTGATGGGTATTGCTATCGAAAAGGGGCCGGTGATGCGGTACGAACGTGGGTCGCTGAAACAGACGGGATATGGCCGGCAGGTATTGATAGCGAAATTGAAAGAATTTCGGTGGCTGGTGGTACTCCCCTTGCAGTCGCCGCCGAAAACCCCCACCATCAGCGGGAAGTTTTAGGAGTGATTGAACTTTCTGACGTTGTGAAACCCGGAATGCGGGAGCGCTTTGAGGAGTTGCGACGAATGGGTATTAGAACGGTGATGGTGACCGGTGATAATCCCCTGACTGCCCGAGCTATCGCGCAAGAAGCCGGGGTTGATGACGTGTTGGCGCAAGCTACTCCAGAAGAAAAACTTGCCCGGATTAGGCAGGAGCAAGCCGCTGGCCGGATGGTAGCGATGACCGGTGATGGAACGAATGATGCCCCGGCATTAGCTCAAGCAGACGTCGGGGTGGCCATGAACACGGGAACCTCGGCTGCGAAGGAAGCCGGCAATATGGTGGATTTGGATTCAGACCCCACCAAGCTCATTGACATTGTGGCGGTAGGAAAACAATTGTTGATTACCCGAGGAGCACTGACCACCTTCTCGCTGGCTAATGATTTGGCAAAGTACTTTGCTATCCTTCCGGCGATGTTCGCTGTGGCGGTACCCCGTCTAGGGTCGCTCAATGTGATGGGACTGCATTCACCTCAATCCGCCGTGTTGTCTGCCATCATTTTCAACGCCTTGATCATTATTGCTTTAGTCCCCTTAGCGCTTAAAGGAGTGAAATATCGCGCCGCGGCAGCGACCTCTTTGCTCACCCGAAACCTAGCCGTATGGGGCTTGGGTGGAGTCATTACCCCATTCATTGGGATTTGGCTGATTGACCTGGTAGTTCGCTGCTTACCTGGGATGTAATAACACGAAAGAAACAGTGGGAGAAGAAGTAAAATGTCTCTACTCAGAGCAACCGGTCGCGGGTTTCTTGCCATGCTGATAGCTACGTTGTGCTTAGGATGTGTTTATCCAGCAGGTGTCTGGGCGATATCAAGGATCACTCCAGCCAGCGCGAATGGACATATCCTAACTGATGATTCTTGTATTATTGCCGCACGCGGGCTCGCTGATGGACGCACCGGAGAGCAATGGTTTCACTCCCGCCCTGAGGGAATGAGCAACCTATCCCCTAAGAATCCGGAATTGTTGACTGAACAAGAGCAACGGCGCATGGACATAGCTCACCGCGAGCAGGTAAATCCCGAGCAAGTTCCGGAAGACGCCATCAGCGGATCTGCCTCCGGTGTTGACGACGGAATCAGCCCCGCATACGCGGAACTCCAGGTTCCCAGGGTGGCTCGCGAAAATGGTTTAAGTGAACAAGAAGTAAGAGAGATTGTGTCTCGACACACCACTCAACGCGGTTTAGGGATACTGGGCAATCCGGTGGTCCATGTCACTGATGTGAATATGGATCTTCCTGGCGGACACCAGTGCGCCGAGGAGGGCGTTGAGCCTCAAAAGGTGGGATGATAGACAACCATGGAGACACACGGACGCGGAACACTTAAGGTTTATCTCGGTGCGGCTCCCGGCGTGGGAAAAACGTGTGCCATGCTCCAGGAAGCTCACCGGTTGTCCGCGTCCGGTGTCAAGGTGGTGGTGGGAATTGTTGAAGACCATGGAAGAGAAGGCACTCGGCATCTGGTCACGGGATTAACGCTGATTCCCCGTGATGACTACGGGGAATTAAATATCCCGGCAATTCTGGAAAGCTCTGCTTCTCTTGTCCTGGTCGATGAGTTGGCACATAGTAATAATCGCCCCTCGGGCGGCAAACGCTGGGAAGATGTTCAACTTCTTTTAGACCACGGCATTGACGTGATATCTACTGTCAATATCCAACATCTCGAATCCTTAGGGGATGTAGTTGCCAATATCACCGGCGTAGTTCAGCACGAAACTATCCCTGACCGGGTGGTTCGTGAAGCAGACACGGTGGAGCTCGTTGATCTTTCCCCAGAATTCCTGCGCACCCGAATCGCTGATGGTTTGGTCTATGCGCCCGAAAGAATCGGACCGGCACTTAATAACTATTTCCGTCCGGGGAACCTCATTGCCCTTAGAGAACTTGCGCTGCTGTGGCTCGCTGACAAAGTTGATGATGCTTTGGCCCAGTACCGTAGTGAATTCGCTATTACGGATACGTGGGAAACGAGAGAACGGGTGGTAGTAGCTATAGCTGCGGAAAGTGATGCTGCGCCGTTGATTCGACGAGGACGACGGATTGCGCAGAAATCCTCAGCGGAATTACTCGTTGTTCATGTGATTGGCGGAGATGCCTTTGTGTCTGGTGCGGTCACGTTGATGCCGAAGATTAGGGATCTGGCGAAAAACGTTGACGCTCAGGTGCATCAGATTACGGGTGACTCAATTCCGGAGGCGTTGCTTCACTTTGCCCGAGGGGTCAATGCCACCCAGTTGGTCCTGGGGGTTAGGAAGAAACCCCGGTGGCGAAGGGTGTTGCATGAAGATACCGCGCAAGCGGTGGCTCGCGGATCGGGTCGGATCGACGTCCACTTGGTGACGCTGGATTCGGCGTCCGAGGAACAATCCCCTTCGGCGAAGAAAAACTCAACAGCACTCCACACTGCTTTGTTGCACTGGGGGGTGGCTATAGTTGCGCCAATTCTTGCCACTATTCTGGGGCGATCTTTCAACCTGGGGCCAAATCTCTCACTTATGGCGGCACTCTTTTTCGCCGTCATCTTGGTTGTCAGCCTTCTTGGCGGCATCATCCCCGCCTTGTTGAGCGCTCTTCTCGCCGGGCTTTTATTGAACTGGTTCTTCACCGCCCCGCTTCACACCTTCACCATTAGTTCCCCCGCTCACGCTTTTACGTTGATCGTCATGCTAGCTATGGCCTTAGCTGTTGCCTTGCTAGTTGACAAGGCGAAGGATGCCCGGCGAGAAGCTAAGTCCGCATCCGCTGAGGCAGATCTCCTTGCGACTTTCGCCCGGGCGGCTCTTCGAGGGGCCCAACCCACCGACGTGATGCATAAAATCATCCATGTCTTCGGTTGTCTCAAAGCCGAGGCCGTCGATGAACACGGCACTGTTTTTGCGGTGGCGAATAGTGGCGAGGACGCCTTTTACTTGGCAGAAAAAGAACCCAGCATTATTAATTCCCATAATCATTCCGTCCAGCTCAGACTGTATGGAAATCAACAACTGAGCGCAGATCACCATGGTGTTTTGAGTATTGTTGCTGACCAGTTAGCCGGACTTAAGCGACAAGAAGAATTAGGGGCGGAAGCTGCGCAAACCAAAGCCGTGGCGGCAGCAGACGAGTTGCGTCGAGCTTTATTATCCGCAGTGAGCCATGATCTGCGTTCACCCTTGGCTGCTGCAAAAATTGCGGTGTCTTCTCTTCGCGCCACTGATCTAACACTCACTGAGGAAGATAGGTCAGAGCTTTTGGAAACTATCGAAGATAGCGTAGATGAATTAAGTGATTTAGTGGGCAATCTTCTCGATTCTTCTCGACTCGCCGCCGGTGCAGTCAGCGCCCAGCTAAGAAGCGTCCCTCTGGAAGAAACAATTTATCGGGCAATAGGAAAACGAGGGATGGAGTCCGGACGGGTTCGAGTAAGCCCCCAGTGCGCTGGTGTGTGGGTGTATGCCGACGCCTCTCTACTCGAAAGAGTTATCGCCAATCTCGTAGATAATGCTCTCCACCATGCACCAGGCTCAGAAGTTCTGGTGGGGACGCGCACCTTAACGGTGGGAGAATTAACTACTGCCGGTCTTGACATAGATTTCCCTGACGGCGCCATTGAAATCAGCGTCAAGGATTCAGGGCCAGGAATTTCTCCCGAGGCTGATGAGAAAATCTGGCAGCCTTTCCAACGTTTAGGAGATCAACAACCTGATTCTGGTGTTGGACTTGGACTAGATATTGCCCGCGGTTTCACCACTGCTATGGGCGGTACTATTAATCTGCGGAACCGACTTGATGGTCCCGGTGCCTGCGCTACTGTTGTCTTGCCAGTGCCGAAACCCCAGGTCACCATCCCACCGGGGCAGGAGGATAGACAGTGACAAGGATCCTTGTTGTTGATGATGACCCGCGGCTGTTAAAAGCCCTGAAAATAAACCTGGTGGCTCGTGGGTACCAGGTGATTTCTGCCGCCACGGGAAGCGAAGGCGTCCGTGCCGCAGCAGATCAGCATCCCGACTTGGTGGTTTTAGATCTCGGCCTTCCTGACTTGGACGGAAAAGATGTCCTATCCGGTATTAGAGGGTGGAGTTCCGTTCCCATCATCGTGCTCACTGCCCGTGACTCCCCCATCGATAAAGTAGCCGTGCTTGATTCCGGGGCTGATGATTACATCACCAAGCCTTTTGCCATGGAAGAGCTTCTTGCCCGGGTGCGACTGGCATTGCGACATGCGGCCAATCAACAGCATCATTCCGATGCTCCCAGCGTCCAGGTGGGATCACTTCACATTGACCTGGCTAATACCCGCATCACCCGAGACCATAAGGATGTTCATTTAACTCCTACGGAATGGCGGATCCTGGAGATTTTAGTGCGCGCCCAAGGCCGGTTAGTGCGTCAAGATGAGCTTCTTAGAGAAGTCTGGGGCCCGGAGTATCTCAACCAAGGCCACTATTTACGCGTGTATATGGCTCAGATCCGACGCAAACTGGAACCGGATCCAGCGCATCCACGCTACCTACTAACCGAATCTGGGTTGGGTTACCGTTTTGATCCGCCTTCTCCGAGGATCAAGTAAGAGAGGTGACCGTGACGTGTCCTGACGTACCTTCAGAAATTGATAAGCTCATTCAGCTCTGACAGGAGGGATGAGTGACTGGTAATCAATCTGAAGAATTCAAAACCACGGTGCTGAGGTTAAAGACGAGAGCTCCATCAGCAGTTAGGCATTGCTCCGTGGGCGTGAAGCATGCCATGCTTTGACCTCATCGACATTCCATAGAGCGCAATTGCGATTTAAGTGGCCTTGCAGGGCCGGGGCCTGACCTCGTGATACGTAGGAACTCCAGGTGGAAGCCCCGATACCGCAATAGTGGGCACAATCCTCTGAAAGCCAGAACTCAACCCCATCGTCATCGTAGATAGGGAAACTCATAGCGTGACCCACCTCACTATTGCAGAGCAGATAGCAAGCGCGGGAACAACCATAGCCCACGAGGGAGCACTGATCCGCCGGAACATGGCGATAAGGCTGAGGTATAGCAATATGGACCGTGCAGGGGTAGGGTGTGACATTTTCTTTGCCCTTTCAGTTTTTCGCTAAAGTTTAGGGGATTCCCCCGGCTATGGTCCCTATAGCCGGGGGTTTCCTCATTTGCGGCTAGTCAGAGTTGTGGTTAGAGACCTCCAGGCACCAAGGCCTCTGGGGCCGCACTCTTTTTAGGCTCTCACTCCTTCATACCTTTTCTCATTGCCTTAAACGACACTGATTTTTAGCTGCATCTAGCCATTCCCTGCGGGTAGCGACGGCGGGAACGTTGATGATCTCAGGACCGGTATCAGCTCCCCGACTGCGATGATAGATGCGTGCTCGTTGCGTCGAACCTAGTTCCTGGTTTGGGCGATAGACCGGCAAGAGGGTCAATATATCCATACTGCTGTTTCCCAGGTAGAAGGGGAAACTTGGAGTGAAGGCTTTTCGCCCCAGATAGGTGCTGAATTGTGGGTTTCTCAGCGCAGTGGCTACTTTATCTGGATGATTCGGAGAGGTGACCTGGATCAGGAATTCTGCATCACTAAGGTAGGTTCGCTGGGAGATACTCGTAGAACCCTGCCCATCAGGAGTCAGTTTCAACATCTTGTCCGCAGGACGTTTACCCATTGCACCTAGAAGCCGTGATTTGAAAGCCATCTCGTCTTCATGGGGTGCGATGGTGTGAAAATCATCGATGAGAGTTCCGGGGCGATCTACCCGTACTGAGAAGGTAAGTTGCTGGACCCAGTCTTCCCACTGTCCCCGCTTAAACCCACAGGCTCCGGCTACTAGCCCCTGGAGGGCAGTATAGGTAGGAACCGGCTCAGTTCGCACGAAATTACCTGTGATGGACGGTCCAGCCCATGATTGCACAGGACCCGCTAGCCGAATAAAAGTTGACTGTATCGTCATAAAACTTTCACCCTCTAGTTTTTCACCCAGAAAACTACCTGCTCAATGAGGTCATTCTTTGTACCGTGAGTAGCCCCTGGGAACAGGTCCGCTAAGTCCGGATAGGTTCCAGCAACAACTTGGACAGCACCGAAATTATCCGGATCAAAGTCCCGAGCCGCCCGGTATTGGCGGTCAAGCTCAACCATGGTGGGTTTCAGGTATCCGCCTTGGTCTTTGTCGGCTTGCACGGGAGCTTCAAAATCATAGGCGCACCGATAAGTTTGTTCCTCAGCTAGGATAAGCGCAGGTTGGACAAAGGGGGCTGTGGAACGCTGTTTACCACGAGGAAGACCATAGATAATGGCGTTGATTAAAGCTCGAATATTATCCGTACTGGCGTCATCATCAAATCCAGTCCAGCTTTCTTTTAACTGTTCTTTGTCGATGGTGACGGTTCGATAAAAAACTCCGGTGGTGTATTGCGCAACACCAAGGAACGTCGCCCCTGTGTCATGATTCTTCTCTCGAATATCATCCACCGTAGAGAAGTAATCTGTCGCAATAACTACCCCGTGAGTAGTCACAGCTGGCGACACACTCAAAGCTGCCTCGGTCCCTTTTTGCGGCGCCGCAGCGAACATCCGCCCAAATGACGCAATCGCTAAAGACCCGGTTTTCCCTTCGGCAATAAACTCACCCTGAGAGCTGTCTCCTGCAACCTGTGCTGCAGCAACCTCTAATTCCTCAGCGCTAAGCCAAATAGAGCGATCTGACTCACGATCCCCTTCTTTAACTTTGTCTTTCTTGGTCAGCGTTCCCACTAACTTTTTCGCAGCTTTAGCCAGATCTTTTTCATTGCTATCAGGAGCTATTTCTCTAGCCCTTTCAATTATCGCTTCGCTCAGTTTCCCCGACCGCACTGAGATGTCCTGGCTCGCCTCTTCATACTTAGTCCGGATTCCCTTTTTAATAGATTGAGAACTAAGCAAGGCACACGTTGCTCCACCACGGCGAACATTCTTCGGAGTTCCGGCATCATCTCGGTTGAGGTTGGAATACGGGACAGAAGCAACGATGTGCAGAGTTAAGTGACGGGACATGAAATTCTCCTTCTAGATATTGTTTTCGTGATCAGTTTCAGCACTATTGTCAAAATCAAAACTGTAGAAATCGCGCAAAATACTCAGCCGATGTCGAGTTGAGGAATCACTATAGCCATTCCCCCAGTACCAAAAAACGCTAGTAAATCGATAGGGGTCAAGGGGAACAAAAATCCGCTTGGACTGCGCAAAAACTATGATGCGACGAATATTCGCTATAGCTTCCTCAACGTCTTGAGTGTGGAGGTATTTCAAACGCGAAGGAATCATGTCATTTGGTTCGCGTTGATTAACCTCAGGATGATGCGCTAATCGTTGACACCATTTCCCCAAAGATAGCCCTCGGCCAGAATCTTCCCCCTGAGCGTCCTCGTCCTCAGATTGGGTTGCCGCCGAGA
This sequence comes from Corynebacterium poyangense, assembly GCF_014522205.1. Lineage (NCBI taxonomy): Bacteria > Bacillati > Actinomycetota > Actinomycetes > Mycobacteriales > Corynebacteriaceae > Corynebacterium > Corynebacterium poyangense. Next base: position 1,849,697 of record NZ_CP046884.1, read on the forward strand.
ATTCTGTTTTTCCTCGCGCAAACACATTCGGATATTCAGCAATAATCGCCGCACATCGCAGGAGCGCTACGCGTTGATTCTCCGAGCACTTCTCCGGCAAGTAAGGCAAAACATAAGAATAGGCTCGGTATTCAGTTTGAAGAGTATTGCCGGCTCGAATAGCTGAGCGTTGTGCGCGATAGTGATCCGACGCCGCGTTTCGCGACAACTCATTAATCAGCCCTGCCCAGGAGGGTCGTCGTGTATCGGCCATTATCTAGGTTCGCTTTCTTGATTGGGAACATGCTGGCATTGAAGTAAGTAGTGAATGCGCTGTTGAACTTCGAAGTTTCGGCTCGGGTTCTGGGTCAAATATGGTCCGATCACCGAATCAAATGCTCGTTGCGCTGCCTTGATAGCATCACCTCGTAGGCTAAGGAGATCTTTCCGCGCACGCCTACTACGTTGTCGTCCAGTTTCACTTTCTCCTTCCGCAGAATTAAGAGAAGATGCGAAGTAATCAATGAAATCCTCATACACTGGGGTGATCATTCTCCAGAAAACCTGATTCATCCGTGATTCTGCAGAAAACAAATGGGGGTATCCAGGTTTATCCGATCCCTTATTAAACTGATCGTGTTTTTTAGCTTTATCGTATTTACGTCTTGGCCGGAATGGGCCCATAACAATGCTATAGAGAGTCAAAATGAAGTCGGCTTGGAGCCTGATCCTTTCCTGCAATCTCGCATCCACATCAAAGACCCACCGTTGTGTGTCCGGTTGAGTAATTACCGATTCCCGAATAATCGGGGAATGAGAAGTGCCGGCAATTTGATGGCGAATGAACAACAATGAGTCTTTCGAAAAATCCGGAGAGAGGACGGTGTCTCCGAAGGTATTTCGAAGAGAGTTGCTTAAATCCTCATGCGCCCATTCAACAGCTAACTCGGTGAGATCTCGGCTGAGGTCTAAGCGTCGTGCTTTTAAGGACCCGTGCGAATCCGGCAGGTAGAAGTAGAAAGGATCACGGGCGTTTCGAGTGTCCCACCATTGCTTACGCTCTTCAGAGGTCGTACCCATTTCAGGCAAAAACCAGTTCTCCGGGATCCCACCGATTCTTACCCCCACAAGAGTATTGCCCTCCCAGGCACACGCCGCTGTGTTCGAGCTCCACGTTGCCGACCAGAGAGGATGAATTTCTCCTCCGCTAAGACGAGACTTCTCTCCTGTCCTATCCGCCCAGGCCGGCAACCCTGACTGACGTACCCAGTCTCGGGGAATAGATTTCAGCAGTGATTCCAAGGGTGACCGGGAGTGAATAAGAAATTCCGTAGCCGTATTACCGTCACCTAAATACCGGAAACCAGGAGATCCATTAAGGCATTTAGAACCATCATATCTAGAGTTACCACTAGGAAAGTAGGTGGCAAAAACCATCAAGGCTAGGGCACCATCCACACCATCTAAAGTCTCGGGTTTGAGCCTCTGCAAATCCCAATACGTCTGAGAGTATTCACCCGGAACGGTCGGAGATAATTTCCATGCTGGGTTTTTCCCCGGCCCGACGTGACGGGTTGTATCCTTAGGTCCCAGCGGAGGAAGAACCGGGCGTTGGAAGAACGGATAATCCCCTTCCTGAAGGTCTAATCCCGGAGCAAGACGATTTAATACCTCTGCGATCACATCCTGAGAAATAGGTTGCGCATCACCATCGGCTACACGATGTGGAATTTTCGGGTCTATTTGGATCGCCACAGCTACGGTTGCAGCCAGAAGTCGCCATGTTGCACCGAATTCATAACCAGGCATTATGAGATCCAACATCAGGTTCGGATCAGCGGCACGCGCCAAGAAAGCTTCGACGCTCAACTGTCCCTGATTCGTTCTCACAAGAGAGAGATCCTGAAAGACATTGATACTCATTGCACTATCCTCAAGCTCATACTTTGTTAGAATAGCAAAAGCTAGCCAGGATGCAACTGTAACTACTACAGTAGAAATTATTAAACTGAAACGTAAGGAGGGCTCCTCCCGCAGTCGCGGGAAAATCCACAACTTTAACTCCTACAGGAACTACCTCCACAGCACAGTGGAGAACAGTTGCCTTAGTGCCCTCGTGATTGATGATAAGGAGGAACAAAACCCATGCCAACTTCACCAAGGTTTTGGACTAGATTTCCCGCCCATTTAGCCGTCAACAAAAAGGTCATCTTATCTGAGCAGCAGAACAAGAACCTCGCTCAAAAGACTAGATGGAGTATTGATGACCCAAAATTCCGCCATCGCGCTGTCATGGGGTTATTTGGAGATATTGATTCTCAATCACCTCGCTCGGAATTAAGTATCCTCTACCGCTTTGAAACACTGCCCGGGCAAGCACCGTATTTCCTCGTTCAATCCACCCAAGCACCGGTACATCACCTCAATCTTGACGGGGTGCAAGTACGGAAAGTGGACATCACTGCCCCTGCCGAGGGCACGGAAGTAGAGTTCCGGATCACAGTAAACGCAGTAGCAAGGCGAAGTGTTGAGATCCCGGACGGTTCAAAAGAGAACACTAAGCGTAAAGAAGTCATCCGCCCGCTGTCTATGGATCCGCTACCTGATGGAAGTGGGGATTCTGAAGTAAGTGCCTGGCTCAAAGCTAAACTCTCACCAGCGCTAGATAACATGACCATTAATCGGCACGGACGCCAAGTATTGGGAGCTAATCGCCGAGGAGCACACAAGAATACCCGAGTTGTCCAGGTTGATATGTTCGACGGCGTCGCTACCGTTAAGGATTCAGATGCTCTCCACACTCTTCTCCTGAATGGTCTTGGCCGGGCAAAATCCTATGGTTGCGGCCTTTTAACTATAAGACCCCTCGGCTAGGGCTGAACGGAGCTTGTGATGAACACCCCTCATCTCCACCGGTATCTTTGGGCCAAGTTTGATGGAGCTTCACAACCCTATCTGCTGCTCGCCCATCTTTTAGATACCGCTACCGTTATATCTTTGCTGTACCAACATTGGCTAAGAAAGGGTTTGCGGGATTTACTTGCTAAAGAATTAGGCTCTCGCGCCCCCAGTATTTTATCCTTCCTCGGAGGGATCCATGACCTGGGAAAAGCTAATCCGTATTTTCAAGCCCAGCCTCGTCAACATAGTGCACAGTGGAAAGCTTTCCGCACAGAACTTAGCGGGCACGGCTTGGACATTTCTGCTGATCTCACTGAGATATATATCGATCATCAAGAACTACGCCGCCATGAAAACATCTCGGTGTGTGGACTTAACTGGAGTGTTCACCAAGAAGACAAAATCACAACATCGTGGGCACCTATGGCAGTTATCGCCCACCACGGAAAATTCTCTATCCCAAAGATTTTCGATGGCCTCATTAGCGAAGATCTAGAAGACAGCCTCGCAGAAACATGGCCGTTATTGCACGAACGCATAATCGATGAAGTTTTAAAAGCCACCAAATTAGATTCCTCAGACGATATTCCTCCGGTATCTCCTGAAGTTGGAATTTTAATCAGTGGATTATTAGTTTTGGCAGACCGGATAGCCTCGCAGGCGGAATTAGTTGAATCAGGTCTGGAACAGCTCCAAACAGAAGCATTAGATCTGAATGCCCCTGAGAAATGGGCTGCGGTTAGGAAAGATGAATGTTTGGCGCTAATTGAAAAAACTGTCGGGATTTACCACCCTTGGCCAGAGGAAGAGTTAGCCGATAGCGCAATTCTTGGGGGATATCCTCCGCGTTTTACGCAGGAAAAAGCAGTGGGGGTTGGTGACGGGTTGTGGAACGTTATGGCGCCTACTGGATCAGGGAAAACCGAAGCTGCGTTGCTGCGGCACTCTCGACGAAATGAGCGCTTGATCTTTTTACTTCCTACCCAGGCTACAACCAACGCGATTATGCGTCGGATCCAAAAGGCTTTCCAGGGGACTCACAACGTTGCGGCGCTTGCTCATAGTCTTGCCGTTACTGAGGACTTTTATCAACAGCCTGCCACTGTCAGCGAGGGAACACGGGAGTATAACGACCACGATGACCACTATCAAGACACCGGAGGTCTGTATCCCACCGAATTTATCCGGAGCGGAGCGTCTCGACTCTTAGCCCCGGTATGCGTTGGCACGGTTGATCAAGCATTGATGGGGTCTTTGCCTTCAAAATTCAATCACTTGCGATTATTAGCACTCGCAAATGCTCACATTGTCATTGATGAGGTCCACACCTTGGATCAGTATCAAGCGGAGCTGATGGAGATCTTGGTGAAGTGGTGGTCAGCTACGAACACACCGGTGACGTTTTTGACTGCTACTATGCCGGCCTGGCAGCGGGACAAGTTTTCCCGAGCATATACCGGTTTTAGTAGCACCAGCCCAGCGCAATTCCCTACGGTCGAAGAATGGTCGGCTTGTGGCAACTCTGCTATTGATATAGCGGATATACCTACGGAGTGTTATGCCATCCCCTTTCACTTGGATAGAGGAGAAGAGAAGAATTTAGTGCGACGTCATGCGGAGTGGGTGAGAGCGCAAAGGAAAAAATTCCCTGATGCCCGGATCGGGGTTATTTGTAATACCGTCGACCGAGCTCAGCAGCTTGCTGTGGAGCTTGAGGGTTTTCACCCCGTGGTGCTGCATTCTCGGATGACAGCTGAACATCGCAACCAATCAGCATTAACTCTAGAGAAAACAATTGGGAAAGGTGGCCGAACTAGAAATTGCTTGGTTATTGGAACTCAAGCAATCGAAGCCAGTTTAGACATTGATCTTGATTTATTAAGAACAGAGTTATGCCCGGCACCGTCATTGATTCAACGCGCCGGACGGTTGTGGCGGAGGCAAGACCCCGAGCGAAACCTCCGCGTCCCCGGCATGATGAACAAAGAACTTAATATCTCGGTCATCAAACATCCGACGCCTGGCGCCACGCTTCCCTACCTTCGTTCTTTGCTGCAGCGAGTGGAAAACTGGCTTGAAAGACGAAAAGAAATAAAGTTTCCGACGATATTCAGGATTTCATTGATCAGACCACACCAAGCCTCGAAGCTCTCATAGCAGAGATCGATGATGACGCTGTTGCGTCTGAGTTGAATTCGGATCTCCAGGACAAAATAGCGGAGTCTTCACAAACCATCACCAGCCGTTCTCAAGCAAGGAATGTCCGTATCAAGCTTGACGCCGTGCTTCAGGACGATGCGAAAGTTGAAAGCCTTGTTGGTTTAACATCACAAGACTCTGTGGAAGAAAGCTCCACTCGTCTCATTGATCGGCCAAGTATTCGGGTGATTCTGTGTGACTCTAGCGGGGAAATTCCAGGAGCATGGGAGGCCGATCCCACAACGCTCATAGCAATCCGTGGTAGAGATACCACCCAGTTACGTCGGGCATTACAAGGATCTATGTCCATACCTGACACCTCTAGATTCTCTGGTTTGAAAGACCGAACTATTTCTTTGGGTGATGCGAAAAGCCTGTTGCGCGGATACTATGCCCTGCCGATGAATCCCGGAGAATATGACCGAGTAGTAGGACTGTTGGGTGAAGGCTAATGGCTTATTCCGAAGAAGCACTGGCGTTTTCTACGATCTCCCCTTCCGAACAAATTCGTCTAGAAGATCGAGTTTCTTATTTGTATGTGGAGTATTGCTTGATTCGTCAAGACCGAACCGGGGTGATTGCTATTAGCCGTGGAGATGAACGCGCCCCTGAACCGGTGAATGAACTACCTACAAAAACCCGGATTCAATTGCCCGTGGGTGGGTTGGCGACACTTATTTTAGGGCCCGGAACCAGCATTAGTCAGCCGGCGGCGACGTCTTGTGCTCGCTCAGGTGTATCGGTTCTGTTTAGCGGAAGCGGAGGAATACAGTCTTATTGTTTAGCTACCCCGCTGACCTCATCGGCTCGGTGGGCAATAGCCCAGGCTCGGCTAGTTGCTAATGAGGCGCGTCAACGAGACGCGGCGAGAATATTGTACCGAAAACAATTAGGTATTGACGATGTTCCGATGTCCTCTATTGCCGCTATGAGAGGAATCGAGGGCAGAATGATGCGAGATTTGTACAAAAAATTAGCGACAAAGCATCATATAAAAGGGTTTCGACGCGATACTAATAGCCCCGATTATGTTAATTCCAATTTAAATCTTGCTAATTACATTTTATATGGATGTGCGGCTTCTGTGTGCTCTGTTTTAGGGATAAATCCCGCGCTCGGAATAATACATCGTGGAAACTCGCGATCTTTGCTGTTTGATTTAGCGGATCTCTATAAGAGAGAAATTACGATTCCGTTGGCTTTTAGAATGGACAAAGAACACGGAGGTGCTAGTGAGCTCCGAAAAGAACTGAGGCGATGTATTCAGCGACGCAAAATTCTAGAAGAGATGATGAAAATTATGATGTCAATACTTGAACCACACCTGCCGAAGCGAGATGATGACCGACTTATTGGTGGAATGAATCACGAGGTTCCTGGGCACACCCAATACGGCAGCGGATAATCCCATGTTTGCGGTACTACAGGCTCATTCCCTACCTGAGCATCTCCACGGATACCTCAGCCGGTTCTTTTCAGAAGCTGACACCGGGCTTTATGTGGGAGTGATTTCTCGGGCGGTACTTGAGCAACTCTGGGAACGATGCCTTAGCGCCGAGCTAGAAGGGTCTATTACCTTGATTCATAGTCAGTTTGACAGTGAGCAAGGCTTCTCAATAAGAACCACAGGACCGCAGCGGCGCCCGGTCTTAGATTTTGATGGCCTAACCTTAACGACTCGCGGCCGGGTAGAAAATGGCCGCGTATGGGAACCACGAAACGAAGAAGAAATGAGGGATTTACCCACGACACAGAAGGATTTTAATTCTTAATCTAAGTTTTCATTTCTTAATTCTAGACTTTCTATGAGCGAGCAAATCTGATACGTAGACAGAACCTGATACTGACCAATAGCAGCCGGCTACCGGCCTACTCAAGAGAGTTAACTTTTCCAGATAACTGAATATGCGATATGAAGCATCTCCGCAAGGGTGTGGTTGCGATAATTATATTTTTTCTTAAACAAAAAATACGGTTCTTTTTCATGATGAACTTCGATAAAAAAGTGTTACCCTACCATTCCGGCGTTTGGATTTTTCTGTTTGTTTTTCCGCCGCGGTTTTATTTGCTTCCTCGATTTCTCGGTACTTCGCAGCCAATGGGCGTAGCTCGTTACGCTGAGTCCGGTATTTCGCTGCTTCCTGACGGGCTTTTGTTAGAGCATTTTTATAATCCTCCAACGTCATCTCCCCATCACCAGCCTTAGCCTCTTTGCGGTCCTAGCTGGCTTCTTGGCCACCAGGATCAGCAGGGTTAGTGGCTGTGCTTTCAGCATCATTATGTGTAGGGGTGTCCATAGTTATCCTCCCGGGATATTTAAGGTTCGGTAGAAAAGATCTGGCCTCCTGTGCCATACTTAAGACCTGTCAGCTATCCCCTGACATTGACCCTCGCCGCCCTCCTGGCAGAGTCTTTCCTCGTTATAAGGGCATAAGAAAACCCCGCTGCCTTAACGGCACGGGGTGAAACAAGGATTTTTTAACCCCAGAAATATTCTGGCTGTTTAGCGTCTTTGTATTGTTCTTTACGATCAGTCGCCTCAAGAAAAGCCAATCCGCACATGATGTCGGTATAATCTTCTGCTTCTTCGCGACTCATATCCCATTGTTCCATGAATAGACGCACATGCTCATCAAACGGGAGACTACCTTTACCAGTGTGCATCTTCATGGTTTAAGGATAGATCTTGGAGAACAGTTCATCAAGAGCTGGAACAATATTGTCCGCAAAATCCTTCTCATCCCATTGGATATAGGCCCACATTCCGTCTCCCTCCTTTTGCAGAGCAATCACCTGGTTAATCCGTTTCTCACCGGTTTTCACCCCCACCCACTGCGCATAAGAACGAGCAAAAAGCTCTTTATCGGATAGCAAATACCGGTGATTTTGGATTTCCTCTACCGTATCGGGTTTATACGCTTCCAAGGCTTTCACCGTCTTGGACTGTCGTACTTTATGAAAATAAGCATCAAACACCTTTGGATGCTGAGGAATTTTTATCACAATAAAAATGAAATTAGCTCAACTACATGCGTAAAAGTTTTGAATACAAATAATAGCGCATTATGGGAGAAAAAATATTGCGGTCTAATATGTTTTGCGTAATACCCTTCGTTCACTTGCGCCTGGTTAGCTAGAAAACTTACGATGTCAATAACAGAAAATTATTCAATTTTCTTTATAAAAATCTAACTGGTAAATTTGGCGTTAAGACAGTATCTTTTGGTTGAACTATTGTCCTGGTTAACCGTCGCGCACCTAATAAGGAGGTGTTTAAAGTCCATGTCAAACGTTGGTCAGTGGAAAGATACACAAATTGTTGTGGATCGAATTAAAAATCAAATCGCAGAGGAAAGGGACTGGGTTCACCTAGAGTTTGCGATAGATTATTTCGGTGTTGAGGACAGTAGGAGGCTGGATATCAGGGAGTGGGAGGAAGCTATACGACGACTTCTTTCCACTGGGGAGTTGTTCTTGCGGTTCGTACATCCCACAAATTCGCCTGATCCGATTGAAAAGAACCCGGTCGAGCCGGGAGTAACTCCGCGTCAGCTTGCTGTGAGAATTGCTACTGATCCTGATCTGTATCTTCTGTGTCTAATGCTAGACGCGCATAAGATCGAGTCTTGATCTTAGCTATGGCCTTTATTCCCCCTGTGCTGATCTTGCGCAGGGGGTTGAGGTTTATTGGTAGTTATTTGCCGAAATGGTCGGTGGCTTTCCAGTCCACCTTGCCATCAGGCTACTTCTCGACGGATGTACCTTCCGCATCTTCGTGTGATTCCTCAGCCTGGTCGGTGGCAGTGTTTGCACCACCCTCGACGCCTTCGATGAAACGTAGCCAGTGTGGTTGTGTGAACGAGTGTTTCTCCTTTTACAGGGGTTTCCGCCCGTTTCGGGCATGACAAAACCGCCGGCAAGAACACTGTGGTTCTTAACAGGGGGTTTAGTGCGCCGCCGGGACTCGAACCCGGAGAAGGCCAACCAAAAAACTTGGCGGCGCGTTACACAAAAACCGCCACCACAAGGTGACGTTTCAACTGCTATGTCAACGAATGGAAGATCAACTAAGAATCGATATAGCCTTCATCTTCCAACTCATCAAGTAAAGGGAGAAGAGGCTCATTCTCCTTCAGCCACTCCGCAACAGCCTTCTTCTTCACGCTCAACGGCTCACCAATTACATCTAACTCCTCCAGCAGGATAGGCAGACAATTCGGCCGCCCTTGTCTATCCATTGGGGTTAGATCATCAGAGAACCTATCCAGACTGGACGGTTTTGTCGCTTCCATTGCTGACCTCCACATCAATGATCGGCAACTCACCACGCTGAACACGGTAGTTTTTATATTAGTACCTGGAGAGACTAGAAATTCTTCCCGAAAAGCCTTACTCTTATCCCCATTCGTCGGCATCCAAATACCAGGCGCATCTTTCGTACCGTAACCCCGGAGTATCATCCCAGTCTTACACTCTCCCTCAGCTACTACCTGAGAAGCACTAACCTTATAGGCTCTGAAGGTGGCTATATCTCCGCATCCGCGAGCAGCCATATCCGAGTCCCTAGTTGTCAGCTTCATTGCCTAGCCTGAGAAGCGATGGGAAGGGCTATGGTCAGAGTAATACTCGCCGCCCCTATAGACCACAACCAGGCGGGCCAACTGAAACCAATGATCGCGGAGAGCGCTAGCACCCTAAACAATGGCATCGTCATGAGGGAAAAGATTCATAGCAAACCAGTTTCTGACACTGTGTGCAGTGGATCTTGACAGAACCCCGCCCCTCGTTTCAGAAAACCTCCGCTGTTTACCGCAAACGCGGAATAGCATTTTTTGACAAGGGCATTTGTCGTTTCCGCAGGTCACAGCGTTACACTAATCCCATTAATTCCCCAAAATGCACGGGTTTACAACTTTTTTGCGGGACCGATGCGGGACCGACAGGCCCTAGCCCCGGTTCTCATCCCGCCCAAAACCGGGGGTAAGCACACGCGGATCAAGTACACACCCCCGTCGCTCACGCCACCCCCGATAGTTGCACGACTCCACATTTTCGGTAAAGTAAATCACTGGATGGACGCGCAACCTGCACCGCTACGCGCCCAGCCAAAACATTAACCCAAAGCCCTGAGAGCTTCATCCAACAAACAAACAAGCTCACCAGCCAGGGCTTTAATAACAACAGCCCGGCCAGACGAAGAGTCGCTAAACCCAACGTCAGGCCGGGTTTAGCTTTGCTCCGGCCTGAAATGAAAGAAAACCCCCTTTCAAGAGGAAAGGGGGGTTGATACCTCCGCTTAGCGCGGAGAAAGTAGCGTGGGGATTAGTACGGTACAAGAAATACCTCCGCCTAGCGCGGAGAAGATAAGTCCGGGATTAACCCGATGCTGGAAATACCTCCACGCAAACGCGGAGAAATAAAATCGGGTAGCTAACCCCTACAAGAACTACCTCCGCTTAGCGCGGAGAAGTGTCTCACGGCTACCCATTACCTTAGCACCCATGAAGCTCGATATCTACGATTCTCGCGCATTTTTTTCTGGCACCCCCTCTGAGCTGCTAAAAGAAGCGCTAACTCTCCTTGGCGAAAAGGATCCCACGCCCCGGCTTCTTGCGGGCCTTTATGCGACCATTTTCGACTGCGATCCGCTTGATATAAGGGTGGAAAACTAGCCCTAAATTACCCCCGATCTTTTGTAAACCGCCAGGTTAAAGCATATCGACTACCCCCGTTTGAGTTACTGTATTCCATTTTTCGAGGGTGTCGTATATAGTCATAAGTGTCAGCAAGAAAGAAAGGAAAAGAAAATGACCACCGCAACCACCGCCCAGATCAATTACATCAACTCCTTACGAGCAAGCCGCACCTTGCCAGACATGGACATCGCGGCCAAGAACATCGAGCTCTGCCTCGACAGCGTTGCCAGAAACGCGGTCGCTTCACAAGCAACCGCCATCCGCGCACAGCTCAAAGAAGAAGGCCTTCGCCCCCTTTGTGATAGAGAGCGCTACGACGCACGCTTCGAAGAGCTGTACGCCCCGGTTTTCGATGCCGCAAAAGACACCATGCGCGCTCGGCTGGAGAGCCTGGCTGCTGAGGAAGCTAAGAAAATCACTTTCGCTATGACCGTAGACCTTGGCACCATTACCAAGGCTGAGGCTTCCAAGATCATTGGTATGCTCAAGGCGCCGGTAATGATCTTCGCCGTCAATGGTGAACAGCTTGGAGTGCGGGGCATCCTTTTTGGCATTGACCCTCAGCTCTTTACCCTTGATTAACCCTCATTGGCTACCCCCGCTCATTTATAACAATGCAGTTCAGGGGGTATACGCTACCCCCGTTTGAGTCAATATATTCCACTAATCCTCACCCTGTGTTATATTAAAAGTGTCAGCAAGAAAGAAACAAACTGAAAAGGAAAAGAAAATGGCACTCGCAAAACTCTCCCAGATCCGCAAGACCGAGCAAGGCTACATCTTCACCGCGACCTTCACCGATGAATTCGCTTCCAATGAAGAGTACACCGTGACCTACCACACCGATGAGGATGGTGCCGGGCTGTGGGTAGAGTACCAAGAGCACGTCAGCAATGACCCCGAAACCGGGTTGGCGCAGTATGCGACCGGTCTTCGCCAAATCCTTGGTGCCACCCAGTTCGATCTTACCGTTTCGGATAAGCGCGGCACCGTGTTGGCTTACCTGCTTGCCGATGACCTCGGTTTTGAATCTTTCCTTACCTCCGAGGGCCGATCCGCTTCCAAGGCCGCTGCTAAGGAATATGCCAAGCATCAAGGGATCTGAACCTTTCCCCGGCTATATATAGGGCCGGGGTTCATAATAAGGGGAATTTATGGAAATAATTACGAAGCCGGAAAAGGACCCGGAAACCGGGTGGTGGCAATGGAAAGTCGGAGAAACCACATACCGGACTGACACTCGAGGACAAGGGTTATGGGAATGGATCGCGGATCCTGAAATTGTTGAAGTGTATTCCGGCCCTACCCCTATGATCTGGCGGCAAATTCGCGGAACCGGCCAATTCGCCCTCCCCAACCGGGACAAGCACCAATCGGTGGTCATGAGATGGCTAGGCGATACCCGAGGATGGAGAGAATACGCTGCGAGGAAGCACCTACGCCCCGATGATGTTATAGGCTGCTACCAGTACTATTTGGAATGGTTTGAAGCCCAAAAGGTTAAATTTTCAGAAGATTTGGCTTCTATTCGCTCCATTACGCGGGAGATTGAAGAGCTTGAGGGCCGCTTAGCCATGCTGAAAGCGAATCGCGAGGCCTATATGATGAGCGCCCATCGGGGCCATATCCCTTATGCGGAAATAGGCCGCCATGCGGGGATGAGCGGGCAAAAGGTGAGGTACACCATAAATCGGATGAAGGATGAGGGGGCGTGGGCTTGAATTGCCCCCGCCGGGGGTTAATCCAGCGGGGGCTATCAATCCAGGCTACCGGCAGCGGGCGGCTCGCGCGGGTAGGCATCACGTCGAGGGGTAAAGCGCTGCTCCCACTCATAAAAGGATTCCCAGCGGGGCGGGGGTAGCTCTAGGCCGCGTGATTTTGCCCACACCCCGATCCGGTGCGCCCACTCGGTCGCATATTGAATATAGGTGGTGGCACGGTCTAGACGTTGCTCTAGGTGGCTGATCTTTTGATCGCGGGTTTCATCCCTTTCCCTTAGCTCTTCCCGAAGATCATCGATCCGGCCTTGGAGGTAATCCTTTTCCTCCAGGGCGTTCTTTTGAATGCTCTCCACGCGGGCTTGGAGTGCTGCTATCGCTGCTGCTTCACGGGCGGTATCTTCCTCCAAGGCTTCGCGCTTCCACCGGGCACGCAGCCCCGGCAATGCTTTCAGGCCGCTAAATTTTGTGGTGAGTGTTTGCATGGAAAGGATCGCGGGCCCGCCAAAAATTAGCACAATCAGCAAAGCCACGATGGTCCATGCCCCGCCTTGTGGTATGAGATTAATCACATCATGCACGTGTGCCCCGCTCCCTATACTCACGATCTAAACGCCGTCGCCACGTGGTACCCACCGCGATGAGTGCCCATACTCCGGCCATCATGAGGAAGTGGACCGGGGTTCTCCACCCGCTCCACGGCTCCCCGCGCTCTAGGAATTTGAGGAAAAGTCCCCATGATAGGGCGGCATAAATCCCAGCGGCCCATAAGCTACCCAGCACAATCCCTACGTGCTGTTTTGTGAGAATTCCCACAATCACGGTGATTCCAGCTATCAAGCATAAGGCCCCCCAAGCGGGCAAAGGCATAGCTTCCTCCACGATGGTGAGGGAGTTAGTTACGCCGGGGGGATCGCCAAGGGCGTAATCTACACCCCGGTCCAGGATTTCTAAGGCTAAAAGCCATATCACGAGCCTAGAAACCGGGGCGGGGAGGCCGGGTCGCCAATCGCCGCGTAAGCTCATAGCGAATGCCTACCCGCCGTATTTTCGCCGGTAGGGAGCATGGCAGCGGTGTCACGATCACCAATCCCGGCGCTACCAATCGAGGTGAGGATAGAAAGCACCGCTGCTGTGGCCGCTACGCCGATACCGCTTTGCCAATCAATGGCGAAGATCGGGGTGCCTACCGCAATAGTGGCAATGAGTGCTTGAGCGAAAGTTTTTATAGCCCTTTCCGCTAAATCAATCCCGAATTGCTTGGTAAACACTACGCCCCCTTTAACGCTTGCACTTCTGCGCGTAGCGCTTTGATTTCTTGCAGACACACGGCCACCATCTCAACCATTGTGGCACGCCCGCCACGCTTATTTGCGGCTTCTACCAGCTGCTTTACATCCCAGCCCTCAAGACCAGGGCCACGGAATTGCACTTGATTATCACGGGTAATAGCTAGATCACTTGCCGCAATCTCCACCATCGTGCCTCGGTCACCATTGCGCTGCGACATGGCGTTGACCAGGGAATTGACCTCCCAGCCGGACAACTCCGGGCCGCGCAATTGGACCTGATTATCGCGCATAATTGATTCACTCATACTATTAATCTCCATTCCTTTCGATGGGGCATTAGAAAATGCATAGCCCTTTCCGGCTATGAGGGAGGCGGTTTGCTCAAGTGTGACCCAGCACCCATAAGGGGCAAAGCCGGAGTCAGCCCACCAGATGTGACGCCCGCCACGCGAGTCCACCGCATAGCCCATCAAAGCTATGTAGTGGTAAACGGTGCCACCCCCATAATTAAGGGCCTGGCTAGCCACATATGAGGGCCGAGGATAATTCGAGGGCGGGGCAATAATATTCGCCGCGACCCCGTGACCAGCATCAATGGAGCCGATCAGGTTCTCCCACAGAGCATTAACCTGTTCACGTGAGGGTGGATCATTCGGGATCGTCACCACCCGATAATCACCCCCTGGCACATGCTGATTCAGGGCATTAGCCAATAATCCAATGTGATCTGTGCCATTAGCCGTGGTGCCCATTTCCCTAGCAAGCTGAGCTTCCCCGATCAGCTCCCCGGTCGCGGCACGAATGATAGTTTGGGTGCTTGCCGGGCCACAATTATAAAAAGTATCCTGCGTCACTTGGTCCCGTGGGTAATCCAGCACCCGCTCAATAGGGGCCATACTCTCAACCTCCGACTGTGTGTTCGAATAGCCTAAAAGTTTCTTGAAATCATCGACGCTGCCCCGGAATGCGTTCACATCGACAGCGCGCCCCGCTAAAAGGCCATTGGAGCCGTATTGCAGCACGTCAGGGCGTTTATTACCAAGTGGGTAATCCCACCTGGAGCTACTATCACCGGGGTAAAGCTCCCGATACGGCGCGATCTTATTCGAACCATAGTTCGATACCCACAACGCACCCAAGCCGTCCATGCCCGGCTCACCTCCGGGCATATTCTCCCAATACCACGCGCCCGAATACACACCAGCCACCCTGAGACCGCGTGATTCCAGCTCCCTTTTCGCGGTGTGAACATGCTCGCCTGTGAGCAATTTCACACCCGCGCGGTCCACGCTTTCCACATCAATCCAGATGGGAATATCTTTCCGGCCTTGCAGCTGCTCACACACGGTATTGACCTGCTCGGGAATGGTGGTCCCCTCGGAGGGGGCGCGCAAATACCAATAAGCGCTCACGATAAGCCCGGCTTCTTCTGCATCCTCCAAATGTGAGCTAAATAACTTGTCTTTGTAGGTTCCGTCACATAAGCGGATGATCGCAAAATCTACGCCCTCATCACGTGCTGCTTTAAGCGAGTAATCGAATTGATGTTCGGACACATCCACGCCAAAAATTGTCACTGCTTCACCTCACTTCCCACGCTCATTATCCCCCATGCTTACCCGGTAGGTGGTGGTTGTAGCCACCCCCTACTAGCTAGGCAATCGGATACCGAATATGGCCTTTTATGCTAGATAATTCTTGGTCCAGCGTGTACCCAGGATTAGCCGGGATACCCGACCCGGTGCCATAGCGGCCATCCCATATCCGCATTTCAGCCTGGGTATCATCACCACCCGACTTATGCACGAGAAACCGCATTTCTTTCGACCCTGCACGCACAAAAGGATTAATCACCATAGCGAAGCCACCACCCTGGCTCCAGTACGAGCCGACCCCGACAGCTTCGATACCATTCGGGGCATAAGGGACCGTGATCCTTAAGGAGCCTCCACGGCTGGACGCTCCACGCCCCCAAGTAATATCGAACCAATATTCGAAAATGCCCCTATCGACCCGCCAGAAGTAATTTTGCTTACCCCCGGTGCCTAGATTGATCGCCCCATCATCTCTGAGGGGGCCTCCTCCTCGCTGCCAGGCTGGCACGGCGTAATCTTTACCCGCCGTGCCAGCGGGGCCGGGCGGGCCTTGTAGACTTCCTTTTTTAACCCACGCCATTAATCAACCTCCCCTATTGTAGCTGGTAGAACACGCCGGTTTGGTTATCTAGGTACCAATCCCCGGCCTGAGCGGTCTCTACAGCACCCGGGACCCCATCACCGCTGAACCATGCCGAGCCGCGCGGCCCAGCAGGGCCTTGAGGGCCTACTTCACCCCTGGCACCGGCGGGGCCTTGGGATCCCTGTGGGCCACGGTCACCGGCAGGCCCTACGGGGCCGGCGGGGCCTTGGGGGCCTACAAAATCAACACCACTCCCCTTCGGAGGGAATGACCGACCCGTCCATACATAAAGATCCCCATCAGCATTATTGATATAACCCTTGCCGGCGTCCTGCTCTCCTAGCCCTTTTGGCAAATCCTCATAAGTATTTACCTGACCAGCAACTTCAATACCTTTCCCATCAACACCGCGGGGGCCTTGCGGGCCGGTAGGGCCGGGTGGGCCTTGCTCTCCACGCTCACCACGCGGACCCTGCTCGCCCTGCACACCGGGGGGGCCTTGCACACCCTGAGCACCAGTATCCCCTTTAGGGCCTTTAAGACTGCCACGCTGTACCCATGCCATTATGCTTTTCCTTTCTATCTCAATTCGTATATGTCGCCGGTCACAGTATCTAGCCAGGAATCCCCCGGCTTCGCCCCTGGAATGAATTCCGGGGGTGACCCCGGCCCGCTCCACATCGCCGGGAAATTATTCGCGGGGCCTACGGGGCCGGGGTCGCCTTTAGGTCCCGGCGGCCCGGCGGGGCCAGCCACCGGGGTAAGGATCACATCCCCAGCGATTAATTGCCCAAGGCCGTGCCGATTAATCGAGGTCATTTGCTTCTTCTTTCACTACATGCCCCCGCGCGAGCACCTCCCAGCCAGCACCGGTATTCACCATCAGGACCGCGCTTGCACGATCCGGAATCACGGTGACCGCATCACTCGGAATAATAATTTCCGCCGAGTTTTTTGTGACCGCAGCGGGGTAGATTTTATCGCTTCCTATACGCGCTTCTAGGCCTAATAAATCGCCTGTGATCTGGAACGTTAGCCTAAAACGCTCCCCTTGCGTAAGGACCGGCTGCCACCTGTAAGGCCTAAAATTCTTAAGCATTTTTAGACATCCTCCACCGGGTAAGAAAGATGCATTGTATACACGCTTCCTACGGGGTAGCCGCTTGCCAGCTGCGGGATACCCTCATTACCGAATCCCATAATGTGCGGTTTTAAATTGTTATATGCGCCACTCACGGGAGTATAGAGAACTCCCCGCCGCCATGAACTCTTGATCAATACCTCAAGCATGAAATCAAGGTCCTGGTCAGCGCCATTTTGCGTCGAAATGAAGATATGTCCCTTGCTCCACGTGTCCGGCATCGAGTTAGCACACGGTAGTGGTAAGTCTACGCTTATTTGGCCTGTTCCAAAGTGGTTTCCCGGCCCCGTGGTGACTGACACAAAACCATCAAGCATACCGTCTACGACACGGTATTTTCCAATATATGTTCCAGCTGTGCCGAGCCGGACCTCTGTCCCCCCTTCCGTGCCTCCTTTGTACCAATCGTTCCCGTAGTATCGCATGGTTGGGGTCCAGGTTTTCCACGGATTTGACGCGGTTCCGACATCTCGCCATACGCCGTCATCATCCAGGCGTTTTGTGTTTGCGTTGCGGTCTGTGGTAATCATCGTGCCTTTACGGCAATCCAAGTGTGAGCAATTCGCTAAGCCATCAGGGGTGACTCTGAAGGGCCCGCCGTCACCGCCCCACATGCGCATATCGAAAATTTGGTCAATGCTGCTACGCCCCGCCGTGACCTTAACAATTGCTAGCAAAGCGTCGTATTTTGTGCCAGGAATCCGGTTGATGTTATTTGTCACACCTGCGCCGCTTGACACCACGCTAGGGATCGTGCTCGCATTGCCTTGGATCGCGATAATCTCGGCTTCTGGCTTCTGCCACTCCACCCTGACAACAATCGCATCCCACCGGCTCCCACTTGACGGGGCACTAATTACAACCTGCTCGGTGGCTGTGGAATTTACCCTTGCACCTGCAGCAAAGCCGCTCCCCTGCGCCACTGACACCCGCAACCCTGAGCCTTTTTCCGGCTTAAAATCGGCCGGGGAATCCACCTTAAACCGCGCCGTCAAGCACTGCACCATATCCGCATACTGCGACGGGCCAATAATGGTATTTGCGGTTCCTAGCGCGCTTATCGCCATGCTTTCCTCCTTAATTATTCCCCATTATGGGGGGTAGCGACTTTCGGGGTCACGGTTAAAGCCATCGGAGTATATTCCACCACAACCTCGGTGATGACCTGCTCAAATGCGCCAATAGGAAGCTCTAGAGTGACAATATCCCCCACCTGATATTGGTGCGTGTGTTTATTATCACTCCCGAACTCCCACACGCTCGATGGTGTGACCTCCACCTCAATCTCGCGGGTTCCTGCGTGCTCTGCAAGTAGCGCTTCTGCTACTTGCTTCGCTTCTTCTTCCGGGGGCTTATATTCCCCCTGTGCTAAGCGCCTAATCCACCTACCGGAATCCCCATCGGTAAAGCTGTGAATCTCCTGCTCAGGGTGCTTTTTATCATCATGCACGAAAATATGGGTGGCGGTAGGCCTAGTGGCTTTAATTTTCCAGGAAGTTATATCCTCCCCGGCTGTGGACCACACCAACCCGTCTACTCGTCTATATTTTCGAACATCAGCAACCACAACCGGCGTACTCGAACTCACCCCATCAAGCACCGGATCACCGGGTAACCACGGCTCTAAACTCACCCACAAATTCGTGTCAGCCAATGCCTTTTTAACCAGGTCAGAGACTTTATCCAGGCGTGCCGCGATACTCCGATTAGGGCCCTTTGGGTTATCAGGAAGGACCACGATAGGGTGTCCAAGAATCTCGACCCCTGCTCGAATGATCTTTCGAATAACTTCATCCGCGCTGCCTTTAGCGGTAAAGAATTCCGTGGTCTTTTGCTCCACACTATTAATCGGCCATTGCCTAGGTGCCGGGGGGATGATCTCACCATCAAGCAAGGACCACGGCGACGCTGTAACAATCCTTACGCGCACATCATTTGGGGCCTGATCCTCCGCATAGACCGTAGCCTCCACTGGGATCGACACATGCCGAAGCCCATTAAAACCCACCACCAGCAAGTATTTTCCGTCAATTGATGTTAATAGCCCCGTAGTTTGAGTTAGGGGAGCTTCAAGAACCGCCGTTCCTGATCCGGTCATCTCCCACGTGACTTCAAGCTTTTCCGGCTGCTCTACACGCCCTACCGGCCCATCACCATCGACAGGCCATACCTCGGCATAAATCGGGTCATAAGTCAAGCCGCGCGGCGTATTAAATACCGTATCCATCTAAAACGGCCTCCGATACTGTGGACGGCCTGTAACCTCAATCGCACTATCGGAAGTCATACCCTCAGCACTCACTACGAGCCTGATTTTCTCCCCTACCGGTACCGGGGCGTAAGCCCCTCCCACCTTGGAAAATCTCGAATCGCCCGTGTGTTCCTCGATCACAGTGCGCTCGCCGGGCCGGGTTGTGATTACCACTACTTCACCGGCTGCTATCTCCCCCTTATAAACCAACACCGAATCACCCACCCCTATATGGGGGTTCACCATCGGGCCAACCAGCCGCCACGTAACCCACATAGGGCCCTGACCGGAATTAGTCAAATAGGCATTACCTTTACCCGCCGTGACCTCCGGCTGAGAGATATACAGCGGCCATCCGTGCCCCTCGGGGCCGAAGAAAGGGATCGCGGCCTTTTTATCCCCCTGAGCAATATCAATCCCAAAAGTAGTGGATTGTGGCGCGCCCTCCCAATAGGGGGTGCTACCTGCAAGAATCCACGCCTCCACCCGGTCCTTACTCTCACAAAACGGGGCCCCCGGATCATAGGTCCAGGTGGTTTCCGGGGTTTTATTCAGGCGTGCTCTAAGCTCACGCACCATCCCATCAGGCCGGGTAAAGCGCAATATCCCCTCCTTTTCCGGGGAATTCGCCAAGCTCCACCACTCCTCAGCCAGGGAATAATACTCTTGGCCCGTGAGCGTACCACCAACCTCAATTTTTAGGGTGGGCTCAGCGCGTCTAATGCTTACCCCCGCCCATTGTGATTCTCCTCTCACGAAGGTGTGTTCGTGCTGGCTTGCTTCTAGGCCTTCTTGCCCCTCTGCAAGGATCACACCCTCAGCACCGCCGGTTAAATCCCATACTTTTCCGCGCGGATCGATCCACTCACATATTAGCTGTTCAGGCACTATTTTTCACCCTCTCTAATCCGCCGCTTCAGGTCCAGAAGTTCAAGCTCCCTAATTGGCCGCGTAGGATCCGCTGCCACAATCGTGCCAACCGTGATACCGCCTGAATTTTGCGCATCGAAACCATGCCCGCTACCCCTGCTTGCGATAGTGCTTACATCAGCTTGGTAGCCATCCAAATTGCCTTGCACCGCTTTCGCCATGCGGTAAGAAGCCTGCACCGCCTGGCCGGTCGTATCCTCAATGCCAGCCGCAAAGGCTGCACCAACTGACCGGCCCGAGTACAATACCCAGCCCCGGCCTGAGAAAGGGCCCTCCTTCGCCGGAGAGAAAGGGAAGAGATTACGCGCGGCCTGAACAACGCGCCCAACCGCGCTGATTACCGCGCCAATCATCGAGGTAATACCGCTAATAAAGCCTTGGATAAGCGCCCGGCCCGAAGCCACCAAAAGCCCGCCAAGATTCCCTAGCGCGCTCATCGCCATGCCCGGAAGCCTACCAACCCAGCTCACAGCCTGCGACACACCCGCGGAAAAGATCGCTACCGCGCGATTCCACATGCCAGTAAAGAAATTAATAACGCTATTAACCATTCCGCTAATCGCATTACTAACCCCACTTACAAAGCCCGTGATCGCGGCAATCACGCTTGCGACCATGTTCACAAAACCAGCAATCACACTAGCGACAAAGCTCACAATCGCCGCCAGCACGCTACCCACAAAGCCTAAGATCACGGCTACCAAGCTCAAGAATGCCGCCGCCACATTTGCCACCACTTGCAGCACCGGGGCAAGCGCCATCACAATCGATCCGATAATAGCTACTAGCGCGCTAATCGCCGGCATAAGCGCGGTAATAACCGGCATAAGAGCGCTAATAATCGTGGCTGCAAGCTGCAAAATCACCGTGATAATCGGCATAGCCGCCGCCACAATTTGCGCAATCACCTGAATGATCTGAATCACAACCGGAACTAGGGCGGTGATCGCTGGCATAAGAGCCGCCATAATCTGCGAAGCCACCTGCTGCAACACCGGGAATAGCGGCTGAATTGCCTGCACAACCCCCATAAACGCACCCATGATCCCATCCATAGCGCCCGGAATCTGGGTGAACGCCGCCATGAGCAAGCCAATTCCAGCCACCACCAAACCCACCGGGGAAGTGAGCAAACCAAGGGCGGTTCCTACCCCCTGCACAATGCCCACAACCGGCCTGAACAGCGCAAACGCGCCTGCCGCTGCTGCCACCACCGGAGCCATGCTAGAAAGCGCATTAGCGAAAGTCTCTAAGTAGGGTGCTACCGCTTGCATAGCGGAAGCCAAGGCGCCACCAATCACGCCCGCGATTTGCCCAATCGCCGGTAAAAGCGGGCTCACAGCGGAAAGAATCGCGCCAAAAGCGGCGCCCAAAGGCCCCATAACCGGGGCGATCTGCTGCAACCCAGACCCTAGCGCATCCACAAAGGTCGATAATCCAGGGCCGATAGCTTGAATAAAATCAGCAATCGCAGGGGCCAAGGTTTGGCCTATAATCCCAGCTAATTGGCCTACAATCGGAAGTACAGCACCCACCGCGCCACTCATAGCTTCAAAGAAGCTCACCAGGGTTTGCATCCCCTGAGCGGAATTCACCCACTGATTTGTGTGCTCGATCACTTGCCCAAGAGTGCCAAGAAAAGGCGCGCCAGCGGTGCTCATCGCGGACCATACCCCGGAGGTTATGCCGCCTAGCTGCTGCATAACCCCCCAAAATTCCTGCACCTTGGCAATCGAGGCATTAAGCGAAGCCTCTAGCTCACCGCTTTCAAATCCGGCCACGAGCTTATTGCTCCAGGCTTCGGCCATGCTGGAAATATGGCCGGTCATTCTTTCCAGGATCGGAGCACCAGCCGCGCCTAAAGCCACAATACCGGGCACGGATCCGGCGATAGCCTGTACCAAATTACCCGCCGCGCGGCTGGAATTTTCCAGTAGGCTAGTGGTCATTTTAAGCCCCTGACCATTGGAAACAAAAGCAACAACCCCGGCCGCGGCATTCCCCATATCCATAGCAAGGCCGGTAATCGCGCTACGCACCGGCTCCACCAAATTCTTCAAATCCCCAATATTTGAGAGATTCGCCCAGAAGCTTTGCTGCACCTCCTCGCCAAGGCCGCTAAAGGATTCTTTCAGCCCGCGCATAGCGGTAGCGGCTTCCTGAGCCGCCGGGGGCATCTTCGAAATTGCATTCGAGAAATCCTCAGCGGATTCCGCTTTCAGCGCTTCACCCATGCCCTTAAAAGCGGATTTAAGCACCCCTATAGCCATAGCCGCACCCGTAAAGAAGCCAGGGGCCATAGCCCCCGCTAAGCTCCCCAAAGCTGCCACAAAACCCCACGTAGCGGTGGCTGCAGCAGCAAAGGTAGGCGCCATACCAGCCAGCCCCACGGTAGCTACAGCAATAGTACCCATCATTTGAGGGATCATGCGAAGATTCGTGAGCAAATGCCCGCCAAAGAACCGGGAAGCGACTTTCGCCGTAGCAAGAGCCGCATAAAATGCCTTAGTATCGAGCTTTAATTGCGCATGAATATCAGGCCTACCAGCGGCTTTAACCGTAGCTTTCACCGCCATAAGGAAGCGATTATTATTCACATCAATATCAGCTTTAATGTGATCTAGGGCATTTTCCGCCTTATTTTTTGCCCGCCGCGCCTGCTCCACCATGTGAGCACTATTGACCTCGGCGCCTACTTTGAAATCTTTCACCGCTGCTTCGGCTGCTTTGACCGCCTTTTGAGCGCTCATAATAAGCTCGCGCTCTTTTACCTCAGCCCCAATATGCGCGGTAAGAGTATCCTCAATCCGATTAAGGTAAGCCTCTAACTTATGGCGAAATTCCTTTGTGTTAGGCATGATTTTAACATTCGCGGCGCCTACGGTTTTGCCCATGCCTGACATTCTTTTACTCCCATCCTCCGGCTGCTGCACGCGCCTTAGCTAAAATCGCGTTATTGCTTTTCTTTTTCTTTAATTTATTAAAAGCTTCATAGCCAGGATAATTTTCCCAATTATTAAACTCAATCGGCCTGGAACCTTTTTTACGCTTAGAATTAGCTTCTCCACACCGCCACGCCTCAACGATATTCCGCAAATCCATAAGCAACCAATCCGAGCGAGTGAAGCTCTGCCCGTCGGGTTCTCCCAGTAAACGGGCCATAAAGCGGGAATTTTCCGGCAATCCCTCCACGAGCAATAGCACCTCGGTAGCGGGCCACTCCTGAACAACCTCGACCAGCCGCAAATTATAAAATTGTTGAAAATCAGGGACCAACGCGCTGCCAAATTTATCTATATGCTCATAAAGGGTGATTATTTTCCCAAGCGCTCCGAAATCTCACTAAAAGCGGCGAATAGCGCGGTTTCCGGGTCTTTGTGATTAATAAGCCACTCCCGCATATCATTAGGGTTTTTAGCGATATTAATGACAAATTCCTCGATCTTTTCCACCGCATTGGTTAATTTTTCAAAATCTTCCGGGGTTAGGTTCTCGGCATTAATCTCGGATTCTTCACCGGTAAGGCTTTCAGGGAATGCCGCTTTAATAGCAACCAGGCTTTTTTGCACTTTCAGCCGCGCGCTTGGTAGCTCATGGGCAAATGATCGAATCTCCGGCATACCATCCAAAGTGGGATCAGCATTTTCCGGGGTGAATTCCGGCGCCACGCCCGCTAGCACGGGGCTAGAATCCTCCACAGGGGCAGGGGTATCAGGCTCAATCGGGGCCGGGGCGGGAAGATCAAATTCGGAAACATTTTCGACCATCGGACAAATCCTCTCCACAAAAGAAAACGGTGCTCGGGATCAAGTATCCCAGCACCGCCTCTCCGTGAAGTGATTCTAGCCACCAACACCAGGGGCTACAGCCTTTTTCAGTGCTGAATGGCCAATACGGCCGCGCGGCTCGCCTGCTTGATTCAGCACGGTATACACCACGGGAATGCCCAAGAATTTCTCGGGATCCATCTCGATCCCATCACCCGGAGCGGACGCCGCCTTGGGGTACTGGAAAGCAAGGAAGTTTGTGCCATCAATCACAATCACTAGCACAGCAATCTCGGTTGCGGTATAAGCCGGTGGAATATGAAAATACCCATCTTCCCCAATGCTGCCATTAGCCCCGAAGCGGTGCTTAAGCGGCACCTCAGAGAACTGCACCGGGGTGATAGTGACAGTATCCACGGTCTTAACGGCGGTGGTTCTAAAGCTCGGATTCTCCCATACTCCGACAACTTCGCCACCCTCAGTGTCACCCCCGATTTGGGGTAGCTCGTCCAGTGAGGTATATCCCACTGGCACATAGCTACCAATCGCGGCTGTAGTGTCCTTGCTCAGCCAGGTCTTGATCTCCTCCATAGTAGGGGGCTTGGTGCCTACAGGGGCGATCAGCACAGCACCCCGGCCCGGCATAAATACCGCTGAATCCTGATATGCGGTCTCGGCCATTTAGCTCACTCTCCTAAGAAATAATGTATAGCTCGACATACACGACTCCGCGCCTGAGGGTGTGTGCGGCGCCATAAGAGTAGGCTCACTCTCACAGACAACACTAGAGACTTTCACATCATTAACCCCGGTTAGCGCCAAAATAGCGGCATGGGCTTCATCATGCCCAGCTGCGACACTATCCCAATCAGGGCCACTAGTAAGTAGGGTTACTCTAATCCGGTAGGCCCATCTTTGCCCCGGCATGCCACCGACCGACTCCCATAATGGGACCTGCACCACGGTCACCAGATCCCCATCATAGGTCGCATCGCGGGCTAAGCACACCTCATGACCAACCCCTTTTAGGCCCTCTACCAGCACTAATAGTGGGTCAAAGCGCTTGTGCTCCGGCTGAATCATGCTCCCAGCCCCTTATGTAAATTGAATTGCCCTGGCACGAATCTTCCAGGGTTCCCATCCCGATTTTCGGCAAAATGCCCATACTCAATAGCCAGGGCCGCATGATGGTCATTGTAGACATAACGATCCACCACGCCCTTTTTCCCAGGCGCTTTACCGATCCTAAAATTACCGGAATAGCGGCTCGTTTTCTTATGCGTAGCCGCTGCTGCCTCAGCGCGGGCTTTAATCTTCGCAGCGGCTTCATCAAGCACCGCGGATTTTGACGCCAGCCGCGCCATATCGGTGCCACAGCTCTTATATACTTTAGCCATTTCTTACCCCTCTTTTTACTGCTGTTTGGGTGAGGTTCACGACGTCACGGGCGGTCCTTCTGGACCCCCGGTGCCTTTTAGGCTCTCCCACCACCCGGTAAGTGATCCCTTCCTCATCAATCACGAGGGAGAGGTCATCGCCTGGAAAATTACGGCAATAAAACCGCTTGAGATTCAAAACCCCCTTTTCACCAGCGCTAATGTAGGTTTGTATATCTTCGGTGGATCCTTGCTGCAAGCGCCCCAGCACGGTCACATGGCCGATTTCAGTGGGTATCATGCGCCCGTGCTCGCCCATGCGCATTTCCCGCAGGACCACGGTCACCATATCTTTTGCGGCAGTACTTCGTAGCATGATTTTTCTCACCCCTCCGCATACCAAGGGAAGCCGTAGCGGGTCCCATCGGGCACATAGCCGGTGGATAAGCCGTATCCATCGCCCCGGCGGGTATGGATAACCCCGAGGCCTTGTGGTCGCTTATGTGTTCGAAAGTCAGCGAGAGTTCGCATCTCAGCCGGGGTGAAAATATCAGCCTTGGTCACCGTAGCGTCAAGGCCATAGGAATAATCCCCCTCAGCTTCACGGGTGAACCGGTCCGGGTTCGTGTACAGCCTACGGGTCGCTAAACCTATCACTGCCAGGGCCGCAGGGGGAACATCATCCGGGTGAACCCAGTTTTGCCCGGTAATCTGCAAGGCTGTAGCGCTCACGGTCTCAATCGCCCATAATGCTAAGCCCTCATCAAGCGGCCCGTGATCTGAGGAAAGCGAGCGCTCCAAATCGGCGGTTTCTAGCAAACGTGTTCGCATAATCATTACCTCCCATAAATAATGCCCCACCCCGAAAATCCAGGGCGGGGCTTAAATCCGAACCACCTTTAGGCAGCACCAGCCGGAGTTGCGGTAGCCGGGGCTTCCTCAATGCCAGCCTTGCCGGTAAGCTTCACAATCCGCTGTGGGTCAAGCACACTGGCACCAGCGAAAATATCAATCACAGCCCGATCTTGGAGGTGATCCGGGTCGTAATCGTGCAGGTAGCGCAAGGTGAAGCCATCAGCGGAAGCCGTGGACGAGAAAGCTGCACCACGCGGCGCAACCGGAACACGAGTGGCGAGTGTCACAGCGTCACGCTGCAAAGCGTAAGCCGCATAGGGGTCAATCGCGTAATCTTCCACCACGGTAAAGCCGTATAGCCTACCAAGCGTTGCGTCACGGAGTAGGCCGTCAGTACCGGCTTCATTTACCTTGAAAAGATTCGGCTGCGAAAGTAGAGCACCGGCCCAGCCAGAACCCACTACCAGATAACGGCCTTGCATGGGCACACCACGCAACCCCAATAGGCGATGAGCTGCACGAATAGCGGACAACACCTCCCGTGGGTATTGGCGGTGAGGTGAGCGTCCTTAACCGCTGCCTGAGCACCGCTCAACCCAAGGCCGGTCGCAATCGGGAATTTTTTGGCGGCGCGAAGTGCTGCAATATCCGCATGCACCCCTCCCTCGGAATCCACAATCTTCCCTTTATCGGCCTTATCGGCTACGGAAAGACCAGCCTTCACGGTATCGAATGCGGCTCCGACGATCTCATTGAGCTTCTCAGCCACGGATTCAGCCATAGGCGCTACTACTTGCTGCTCCATGCTAAGCAAAGTAAAGGTGGCGAAATCGTCCGGGAGCTTTACCGCTTGGTACACCTGATCAGTGAGCTTGATCGAAGTGAAAGGCTCATAAAGGTCGCTGTAGGTAATAGCCTTTTCCGCGGCCCGATCCTCGGCGGTATAAACCCGCGCTTTATCGATCCGAACAGGGGATTTCACGGTGACGGTCGCGCCCCGGCCTGGGACGAATTCCTTGGAATAATCCTGATTGATGATCCGCGCCAAGGTGGAGCGATTACGCAGCGCTGCCAGAGTGGAAGTAGCGAGCTGCTCAGGGGTGTAAAGCATGTGATTCACAGCCATGTGATTTTCTCCTATCGCTTGTAAATTCTTTCACCGATCTTTGTGAGATCGGTCTCATCTTCGGGTCGGTTTCCGGCAGTGGCGCGCTTCACACCGTCATCTGGGTAGGATCCCGGCGCGCGGCGGCGCAAATGCACTAGCTCTAAAAGCGCTTCGGCGTCCTTTTCTAGCTCTTCTTTTGTGCCACCCACCAGGCGCTTCGCTAAATCCATTGGTAAGCCTTTTTCCACGGCTACCTGGAGCCGCGTAAGCTCACCTTCTGCTGCTAGGGCCCGCTCGCGCAGCCGCTTATTTTCGCTGCTCTTCTTGCGGAGCCTAGCCAGGATTCGGCGCGTAGATTCGGGCTGATCTTCTGATTCTTCCTCGGTATCAGAGTGATCTTCCTCTTCTACTTCTTCGACCTGGGTATGATTTTCGTCGTTTTCCTGCCCCATTTTTTCCTGCTTTTCCTCCACGTCAGCGGCGGGGGTTGCATTCTCGGGGGCTTCCTGCTCCACATCCTCAACAGGGCCGTGGTCAGCGGAAATGTTGCTTTCACTACCGGACAAATTCGGTTCCTTTCACTCATGGCGGTAGGATACTAACCCCGCATGGGGGTGTTACTTGTCCATTGTGTCAGCAAAATCCTGATAGGCCTTGATTCTAGCCACCAGCCTTTTTTGCTCTTCTTTCAAAGCCAGGACCGGAATCTCATCATTCTTCTTCCCCATCTTCCGGAATTCCGCTAATTCGCGCGCGACCTCATCCGCGCGGGTCTTGTACTGCTTCGCCCATTTTCGATAATCGGAGGCGGTAAAGTCTTTCTTTTTCTGCTCCCCGGCGCGCTCTCTCCGAGTGTGAGGGGTGAGGTCTTTTCCGCGGCGCGGGGGTTTAGGCCGGGGCCTTTTCTTTTCCCCCTCTAAAATCTCTCCATCAAAGTGGTCTGGGAGGGTGCCTGAATCCCACCAGCGGCGCCATGCTGCCAGGGGGTCCTTTTCTCCTGACGCTACCCGCGCCCAAGCGCGGGCCAGTTCATCGCCCCTGCCAGGGAGCTTAATCTTTCCTGCCACTTTATATACCGGCTCTAGGGTGCATTGGCACCCATCATGGACTTTGAACTTTCCGCCCCCGCTAAAGCGCGCATTGGACTCTATAAAGGAATCACTGCGGTAAAGGCCCTCTCCCTCGCCCATGAGCCCGGTATAGGACACCCCGCGTGAGGCAAGCATGGCGCAAAAGGCGCATGGATCCGCATCTACGACCCGCGCGTAGCCAATCGGGCCCTGACCTCGCTCTATATCGCCCTCTATGACTTTCCTCCCACCATCAGCCACTATCCGGGTGGCGCGCCCGGTGATAGCGCTTTCACCTGCCTTTTTAATCTCTTCCTGCGTATAGCCCTTTTTGCTAGCTTGCAGCATGGCAATTCGGGAGGTGTCGTGCAGATCTTCGAAAATATCTTCTACACCGTAATCATCTTCCACGATGTGAATTGGTTCACGCTTAGGTTCTGGCACCTCCGCATCCCGGAATGCTTCAAGGTATCCTATTGAGGTTTCACGGCTCATGCGCCGGAATTCATGCACGATGGGGGCCGCTTTGAGGGCGAAGCTTTGCGAAGACCGCCTAATCTCTTTCGGATCAGCTTCACTCCGATACAAACCTAGAATGAGTGCGAGCATGCGTTTTACCAGGCCAGCTTGCTTTTTTCTGTGCTCTTCGGTTAGTCTGCGTCCCGCGCTAGTTCTCGCCATTGTTACTCACATCACTAACCGTGTCCCAGGAATTTTTACGCAGCATGTGATTAAGCGGATCCGCTTCCGCTTCACTATCGGCTTGGCGCTCCCACTCTGCAAGCTCCGAGCGCTCCACCCCGGAATCCGGCCCCATAGACACCGCGCGGGGACCCCAAGCATAGTGGCAATCTTTCCGAGTGCATCCGCTGCTTGCGACATCGACCGAATCTCCATATCTTGCCAGGTCACGCGCAGGAATTCATCATCAGCAATCGTGTCATCACCGATAATTGCGCCCGCTGTACGGATAAGCCGCGAGTAGCTTGCGGCGGCGCTCATTTGCCGCTCATACACCTTTTGGGTCAAGGGCGAGCGGGCCGCCGCAAGGGCTTCGGCATTGAGATTCACGAGCTGGCCCGTGAGCGCATGGGCGGGGGTTTGTGATACTGCTGCGAGCGCTTCTATATCACTTCGCCACGCATTCACGAAAGGATCTAGCAAAGTGGCGTCAAGCACACCGAATTTCACTTCCGGATCTTCCGCCACGAGAATGTCATCTTGCGCGAGCTTGAGTTTTAGCTGCTCAGCGGCCATTTCATCAAGCTCATCAGTGCTCATGCCGTCCTCATCCAGCTTGTAGGAAGCTCTAACCCTGTGACAGTTTTCACTTTCCACGAATTGAAATGCTGTGCAAGCAAGCGGTCATACGCGGTTTTATTAATCCGCTGAGCCGTAGGGATAAAGGGGCAACCTCACCAACAACACGCCCATCAAGATCGCGCTGATTAGCGAATTGCACCACCGGAACCCAATCGACGGGGCTTTCTACCACGCTATCAATGACCAGACCACCCAAATCGCTATCCGCATAGGTGTCTCGCTCTATGAGACGATAAACCAAGCCGGGGGTATAGAAATGGTATGTGTTTTTGCCGATCTCCTCCAAAGCATAGGCGGGGTATAGGCCATCCAAATCATCGAATTCGACCGCCATGCGCTGGGGCGATGCGAACCGAACGCGGGGCTTATTTTCCCAGGTAGGCGACACAATCCCGTAAGAATGGCCGTAGGCAATCATCGCCCGATGATTAGCGACCTGCCTAGAATTAAGGCCATTATCAAGCCAGATCGACCACGCCGGACGGCATGGCCCATCCTCAGAATTAATGCTATCCACATACATAGCTTGGACAACATTATCCACTACCAGCTTTAACCAGGGGGTTCGACTCAAAGCCGCCAATCCCCGGTGCTCCATCGTAGCCTTACGCGGGAGCGAGAATCCAGCCACCAATTCCGGGCGAAGCCACGAATCAATGGTCTCACACTCCCCCTGCTGTGCGATCAGCTTGCTCTTTAACCGATCGAACGTTTGTTTTAATTCCTGAAAATCCATTAAATAACACGCCTCTCTCTTCTTTTTCGCGATAGGCTCCATACTCAACCCAGCCACCGCTAAAGTTATCGCCCTTAATGGCTCAACATCGACCTCACCGAACTTCTCCCAGGTCCACGCCGTTTTTGACGCGCCGACCAGCCTCCGCCGCGCCGTATAAGCCGCATCATCAAGCCTAGGGTGACTAGAGTGCAGCAATTGCGGATAGGGATCACCATTTTCGGTATAACTCAGCCTATCGAAAACCTCTTCGGTAGCGCGGGTAAGGTCCTTAGTCACCGCTAAAGAAACCGGGATACCGTGATTAGCAAGCTGCATACCGATACTCGCCGCGCCCGAAAGGGAATCCACAACCACCCCGGCATCAGGCCGGTTGCGTTTCACCATGCGAGAAACTTCATCCTGCACCCAAGCCACACCATCATGCGCGCCGATCAGGTCAACCACTACGCGACCATCTTTCAGCAAAGCCGCGCCCGCCAAGTATGCCCTGCTCCGATCCGCCGTGACCTCCAAAGCTAAAGATCTTCTTATGATCTTCGCCCCAAGCATAACCTCCGGGGTAGCGCGCGCCGCATTCCACAAATCCACCCCGATAGCGGCATCAATACTCGCTTCATGCCACACCCCAAGCGCTCACGCTTATAGGCTTCCTCCTCCATCGAGCGCAAATCGACCTCTTTAATCCACTCCCACGCCTGCACATACCCAAGCGATGGATTCGACTGGACCACAGCCTCCCTAGAATCCCAGGGAGTCGTACTTAAATCCGCGTGCCACTCAAAGAAAGCCAAATGCCGATTTTCTTCCGGCTCCTCTACCGCCCGATCACGCACTTTCCTTAAGGCGGTGGAATAATCGAAACCGGTTGAGCTTGTGTACCACACTTGCGGGGAAGGCCGCGCCGAAAGGGTCGGCAAAAGGTCACTGACCAGCGTTTCTGAGAGCTGAAAAGCCTCATCCAGAATCACCAAATCCCCGACAACCCACGACCACCACCACCCGCGCGCGCGAGAAAATCAATACGCCCGCCCCCCTTTTTAAGGGTAATCGCCGTATTACCACTCGAATGCGAGATAGACTGCACATTTTCCATCAAATCCGGCGATTTCTCAATTATGTTACGCAGATCACGAAACGCGCTTACGGCGGTCTTGAAAAGGTGCGCCGTATGGATGATCTGCTCTTCCCCAAAAAGGAAAAGGCCCGCCAACTCCCGCGCCATGACCACGACATTCTTACCATTCTGCCTAGGCACAATCAGCCCAACCTCGAAAGCTTCCCACCGCCCGGTCACGCTCTCCCCGAGAGAATTCCTCAATACCAGCTTCTGCCAGGGCAAAAGGCGCAGCCCCACCGCTTCCGCCAAATCAATAGCGTCATCCCCTGCCGTAGTATTCCACAAGGGTGCAACAAAATTCGTAGGAACCTGACAACCCAAAGGTGAACTTTGCACAGGGAAAGTCGTATCAGGGACTTCCAACCGGTAATCAGTGCTCACTTAGCCTCCTCCTTACTCTCTTGCGCCCCCGCAATCCTCGCTTTACGCCGCTCAGCCAGCTGATCCAGCACATTGACCCGCTGATCTTCCTTAGGCTTGATCTTCGGCAAGGCACCGATCTTCGCCAGGGTGGTAGCAAGCGCCGCCTGGCTAGCACGGGCTTCGCCGATCATGGAATTAACCACAATTTGAATTTCAACCCCGCCCGAATCCAAATCCGACGGCTCTCCAAGCTCGAACCACAGGGTTTTCTTCGAAGAAAGCGCCGCCGCCATACGCTCACACCGATCCGCCAGCCTGCACGCTTCCACCACTAGCTCACGGGACACTCCATCCACCTCATAGGCCTTATGGACTTCCTCCCACAGCACGCGCCCCCGCGCGCGCAAGAACTTCGGCTCCGTCGGATCATACCCAGCCGCCGGAGGCTTCTTTACGGACCTTCCTTGCTTTTCCACCGTAGGCTTAGCCGGCTCACCATGCGCTAAGGCTTCAATCTCAGCCCCCTAGCTTCATCCCTTTTCCTCTTCTCAGCCGCCGGAACGCGGGTCGGTTTCCCCTCGCGCCGCTTAGCCCGATACGCCCGAAAATACTCCGAGTGGGCTTTCTTGCACTCCTCGCACGGCTCTTCGCCAGCCTGCATGTGCGCCTGATAGCCGCCATTAGTGCCGCATTTTACCCGCTTTCGCGGGGGCTTCTTTTTAGCCGCCATAGATCAAATCACCACCTCATGCCCATAAAATTAGCCGACCAAAACCCCTTTTTGTGAAAATAGCCACAAACGGAAACACCCCCAAGAAAATCCCCAAAGGTAAAAGGACCCCGGCCCCACCACCCCGGACGGACGTCTCGCATCACCGGGAGGTGGGTGGGGTTGTGGGGGGGTGGGGGTGGTGCCCCCCTGGGGGTGTTTGGTTGTGGGTGGTTTGTGTGTTTGTTTGTGTTGTTTTGTGTTGTTTTGTAGTTGTTTGAAACGACTTTTCTTGTAGTTGTTTATTACTATTGTTTGTTGTGTGTTGTGGTTCACCATTGGATTAAGGTTTGTCCTGCTTGCTTCGCTTCGGCTTTGCTTCGGGCTGAGTTGCAGTCTCTATGTGCTGGTCGCGTTTCACCGTGAAGGCTTCCGCCGCGTGCGAGTGGTGTTACGTGGTCGAGGGTGAAAGCTCTTCCGTGTGTTGGAGGTAGGCTCATGTCGATTGGCTCGCCGCATAGCCAGCACACGGCTTTCTCTGGGTTATGTTCTAGATCTCTTCTAACCCTGGCAACATGCTTGCGCCATCGCCAGTCGATCTCCCGTTTTGGCATGTGATGTTCCTCTCATATTGTTGTTTAGCTTGTTGGTCTTTGAGGTGCTCCCAAGTTTGTGACTTGACCCACGTTGTGCCGCCGTTGAGTATGTTGCGGATTACATCTTTTGATAGTCCTATGCGTCGTGATAGGGCCCGGATGGATTCGCCGGGTTGTTGTAGGGTGGTGAGTATTTTCCGTGCTTCACCTGCGGGAATATCTTCGCCCCGGGTGTTGATGTCGCGGCCTATGGTGCCTGCCTTGAAAAGGTGGTTATGGTATGCGCATAGGCCTAGTCCGTAGGGGTCGGGGTTTTCTTTTTCGCGGTGGCAACCGCACCTAGCACATTGTGACATTTCTCACTCTACTTTAAGTATACTTGAGTTGACTATTTTAGTCCCCTTGGGTTATCATTATCACGTGGCAAAAAGAAATGACATCCTCAAGGAGATTAGGAAATATGCAAAGAAACATGGCCTACACCTCGAAATGCGGGAAGGAGCAAATCACACGCTGATCCGCCTGGGAAACCGACGTTCTGTTATCGGGCGTCACACCGAAATCAACGAAATCACCGCTAGAGAAATACGTAAGCAATTAGGAATAAGGAGAAAATGAAAACCGTAACCGCCTATGCCACCCGCTGTGAAGGGTGGTGGGCTGTCCGGGTTCCCGAAATTGATGGCCTCTTCACTCAGGCTCGAAGATTAGACCAAATCCCTAAAATGGTTCGCGACGCCGCAAATCTTCTTGATGGGATACCGCCCACTGAGCTTGAAGTTGATGTCGAGATAGACGGCGACCTGGAGCCCCAAATTCGAAAAGTGCAGGAAGCTAGGAGAGCTGCTGAGGTCTCCCAGCGGGCAGCTACCGATATTAGCCGAGCCACAGTAAAGGCCCTCGCTCATCAAGGCGTCTGCTATCGAGATATTGGCCAGCTCTTAGGGGTGAGCTATCAGTACACCCAAAAGTTAGCCAAGTCATAGTTTTGCCACTTCTTTTTCTGAGGATGCCTCCCACTCGATATAGAGCTTTATCGGGTGGGTTTTCTTTTTGCGGCGATAGTCGCATCTAGCAAATTGTGATATTTCTCACCCTATATAACGTTGCGCGTTATTAACGCGTACAGTAATATAATAATTGTGATTGAGAGTTTTAAAGGAAAGATCGCCCCTCAGATCTGGAACCGGGAAGCGCCTAAAAAGTTTGACTCCCGGCTTCATCGGCGGACCTACATTAAGCTCGTCTCAATCCACCAGGCACGATCCCTGCAAGATATTGCCCTTACCCCTGGCACCAATCTTGAAGCCTTAAAAGGGGATCGAAAAGGTCAGTACAGTATCCGCATTAATTCCCAGTGGAGGATCTGCTTCACGTGGGAAGATGGCAAAGCTAGGGAGGTTGAGGTAGTTGACTACCACTAAGATGCCCCCGGTTCATCCGGGGGAGGTTCTTGTCCAGGAATTTCTTGAGCCGCTGGGAATGACCCAGCATAAGCTCGCCGTGAGGATAGGTGTCCCTCCACGGCGCGTTAATGAAATCGTGCATGGCAAGCGTGGCATTTCCGCCGATACCGCTGTACGGCTGCAAAGATTTTTTGGAGTGTCGGCAGAGTATTGGATGGGGCTTCAATCCCAGTATGAGCTCATGTGCGCTGAGGATCGCATGGAGGAAGCCGTCGAAAAGATCGTCCCATTCTCTGATAGGGCCGCTTAGCCGCTCTTCACGCCGCATTATTCCATGCCCCGGTTGCCTTTTTGGGTATCCGGGGCTTCTTCTTGCCATTCTATATAGAGCTTGAGCTCGGCGGGTTTGCGGGGGGTGTGAATTATGGGCATTATCTTTTCCATGTATTCCGGCGTGTCGTCTTTTACTATCCCGTAATCCACTAATCCGTCACATAATGCTTTAAGGGTCGGCACTAAGTTATCCGCGTCTCTTCGGCGTTTATTTTGTGGGTAATAGTGGAGTTCTACCCGTATTTTCTTTAAGCATTTTGGTAATTGTTTTTCACGCGCTTTATACCGGGCCATATTACGGGTTTCTTTCACTATTTGTGCGCGCCGGGCCCAGTGGTGGCGTTGGTTGGCGGTGAGCGGCGGGGTGGCCCAGGGTAAGGGTATCCAGGCGTATAGAATCCGCCCGTTTTGGTGTCTAGCGTCCATTCTCCCGCCCTTTCATTGCCTGTCGGGTAGTCGTACCCATTGATGGTGTTTTCATGCCGTCTACGCCCACTTATTTTGCGTTTTATGGAATATCCCCAGCTCATTGAGCATGCGTACCCGCTCATCTCGGCACGATCGGGGCTGGAATTCCGCCGGTTTTGCCCCTATTCCCGCTGGTAGCTCCCGGTTTGGATGCAATCCCTGAGCGATCCTCCGGTCCCTCTCGGCCGCACGCTCAGCCCTCACCCGCTGCAATTCCCGGCGCTTTTCCGGATCACTTTCCCAGCGTGCGATCACAATTTTCACGCATTTCAGCAGGTCACCCGGCCCGCACATGCCGGTTGTGGTGGGGGCCACTTCGCCTAGCCATAGGTCCATTGCTTCTGGCCACATTTTCCCTGGCACACGGCGTTTTTTAAGCACTCTGTGCCAGGCTACGGCGGTTTCATGGCTCGGTTTCGGAAAGCGGTCAGGGAGTGCCGCTTTTCCTTGAGTGAGTAGCCATTTTACCTGGTCAAGGGTTATTTCGTAAATCATTACATATCCCTATGTTCGATAACTTGCACATTGTCGTGGCGGTTCCAATCAGGCAAGCTTCCGCTTCGATCCCACGCTTCACGCCCCGAAAGGGGTGTTTGTACTGCTTGTTGTGGGTTTTTACTAGGAAGTGGTTCGTCATCCCAGCCATCCCGATTAAGCCAGGTAGCCGGGTGCGGGATGTACTGCTTTTCCGGTAAATTTGGGTCGCTGGCCAGGCGTTTCGCCCCGGCAAAGATCGCTTCAGGCGTAGCACGCTTGCAAGCCGCCTGGTACTTCGCCCGGGCGGTCTTTTTGCCCACCTTGCGCGGGTAAGCCCCCCAGAATTCCTCGAACCCCGGCGCCTCCAGCTTCGACTTCGACTTCATGATGTGATCTGGGCCACCCTCAAATCGGGATTTGAGGGAGATCCCGTTAGGGATCGATATATCTATATGGTCGGGTCGGGTCGGGTCGGGGTAAGGCGAACGTTCCCGTAATGCATCTGAGCGAACTTCCCCCGAACGTTCGCCGTTTGTTCGCGCGAACTTTTCGGCGTTTTCCCTAGCCTTGGCTCTTTTGGCCCGCGCTTTAGCCATTCGGTCGCGGGCTTCTTGGCGCTTCGATAGCACTTCCGCGCGCGTTGGCTGGAAGTCCCGCCAATCGTCGAAGGCGTAGCGGCGGGCGTTCGGCGGCGCTTCGTCACGCGTCCAAAGCCCTATTTTCACGAGCTTTTCGGCTTGGTTAATGGTGCCACCAATTGCCCGAATTTGCGCACCTGTAATTATCCCGTCGGTTAAATGGCGGGCGCAATATGCCCCGGCTGAAACCCATAGCCCGCGCGCGGCCATGTCCAAGCCAAGCACTTTAGGGTGGTCATAGAATCCGTCATCGACCTTGAACCACATTTTTATTCTTCGCCTTTTCCGAGAATTTTTACCCTGAAGCGTTTATAGGATTCGAGAATTGCGGGTTCCTCCATATTGAATATGAACATCCCAAATAGAAAATCTTCACATTCGCTAAATGCGCTTAGACCATCGTAATTTTCGATAATCAATTTCCTGTAGGCATCGAGCGCTTCGCTCTGGTAGTCCCTAATATCCATTGTTTTCTCCTTTTGGTTGGTTTCGTTAAATTCTTGGGTTAATTCTTGTAATTCTTTTTTAATACTCATTTTTAAAGTGCTTTTATTAATGGGGGTTTCCACGGGGGGGCTAATCCCCTGTGGCTGGCTGTTTAGAATGGGCAATCGCCGGGGTTGGTGTTTTGTGCCACACCACCCCACGGGTCACCGTTGCCCTGTGGTTGCGGCCCGGCCTGTGGTGTGCTACCGCTTCCTTGGCCGGTCTTGGGGATCGCCGCGAGGGTGTCAGCCTGGATTACCGCTTGCGCGCCGGGGGTGCCGTCTTTGGTGGTGTAGGTTTGGAGCTCCGCGCGCCCGCTTACGATCACGAATTGCCCTTTGGTGAATTGTTCTTGCAGGTCGTATGGGTTTTTCTCCCACATCGTGCAGGCCCAAAAGGTCGTATTAATCGTCTCCCACTCCCCGGTGGCGTCGTTTTTCCGGTTTCGGTTGTGAGCCACGGTGAAGTGCAGGCCCGTGGTCCCGTTGCGGGTGGAAAAGACTTCCGGTTGGCCTGTGAGGTTCCCAGTAACAGTGATATGGTTCACATTTTTCACTGGTTGTCACCCCCGTTTTGGGCTAGTTGCTCCCATCGCGTATTAGCTACGGCCCGGATTTTTTCGCGGTGCTCTTCTTCCATGTCGGGGAGATTTTGCATAATCTCGCTGATTATTTCCTGGCTCTCAGCGGCTTCAATCCGCTCTAGAATAGAGTCGTATTCGCCCTGGCCATCAGCGGTTTTGGTCGCTTCGAGTTGGCGGGCTAGGCGTTGTGTTGGCGATTCGGTATCCCGTACCACGCGGCGCGCGGTTGCTCTTACCGGGGCGGGTTCGAGTTCTAGCTCTTCAGCCGAGTAGGTCACCCCGAGTAGCACATCGGGGGCAAGCTTCCTACATACCTCGCTCGCGGCCTTGGCGTAGAGCATAGCCTGGGGGTCGGTCTGGTACTTTTCATTGCTCTTTGTGTAGCCAGCCCGTTTTGCCCGTTCCAAGGTCCAGCGGGCCTCTTCGGTCTCTCCGCTCGGGCTGGTACCCCTTACGGTCACGGCCTCTGGAGTGTCCTCCACTGTGCTAAAGGTGTAGCCTTTCGCTTTAAGTAGAGCCACCATCGTGCGGGCGTAGATGGCGGGCTTGCCGCGCACTACGAAAATTTGCTGCAAGGCTTGCAAGGGTTTTAGTCCCAGCTCAGCGCCATAAAGTATTGCAGCCGCCCCGTCATCCGGCTTATCTCTGTAGGTGCTTGGCACCATTTGAGTTGCGCATAGGCCTGTGGCTAGCTGGTGGGCGGATTGCATAGCTTCCGCCTGCATTTTGAGCAATTCCAACCCGTTGTCGGTTACATCCGGGGTGCTCATAATTTCCCCCTCCACGGGGGTAAGGTCATTACTCATTGTCTTCCTCCTATTTCGTGGTCATGCGTAGCTGTATGCCGCGCTTGGTCATGGACCTTTTAGCAATTACCCCCATTGAGGGGGTGCTGATTGTTTCCGTGTTTTTTGCTAGATCCAGCACTTTCGCCGCTAAAGCATTGGCTTTTCCATCTGCTTCACGCTTGGCTCGCCCGGCTTCGGCGGCTTCTTTTTTCGCCTCTAGGAATGATTCCGCCAGTTCATCCGGTATTTCCGTGTCGGTATTTGGTTCTAGCTCCGGGTATGCTTTCCTGGCTATCGCCGCATCAGCCGGTGAGCTAGGCTCTGGTGCTTCACCACTCAGACTGTGTTCAAACTCACATACTCGCCGTTCTAGGCCTTCTGCAAATTCCGCGTCGTATGAGATTTCAATAATTTTCCAGTCGTAGTAGGGGCCTGCCACCATGATTTGTGTCGGGTGGTGGATTAGGCCGCTTATGTGCATTTCCCAGGTGACCTGCACCACCCATTCTGGGGGCAAGGTGTCCAGGTCGAGGTCTTTATATTGCTCCCAGTCGGAGACCGTTTTGAACTGCACATTCCACGAGTTTTTTGGCCCTCTAGCTTTGCCTTTAGGGGTAGCGATCCGGTCCAGGCTTGCCGCATACTTGCCCCCCATATCGGGGTGGAAGCACTGAACCTCACCCCTAGAAAGGGTGATCTCGGGGTTTTTGATCTTGTAGTAGGTGGCTAAGGCTTCTTCCATCGCATGGCCGGTGGCCCAGCGGTCTTCTAGCTGCTCGGAGGGCTCCGGGGGCTCCAGGCCATTCATTTCGTGCCAGATCCTATAGGGGGTGGTGTAGTGGCTCATGCCCGCGATCCCAGGTACCTTTGAGGCGGTGATCATTTCCCGCCATTCTTTACTACCCGGTTTTGCCGGGCGTTTATTTATATAAAGCCTTTCGGGTGGCTGTGTCATTTTCTTCTTTTCCTTTCTTGAAATTCTTCCCAGTCTTGCTGCAAAATATTCGACCCCCACCTGGTGATTTCGAGCATGGTTTGATTGAGGGTGACCCGCTTTTTATTTAAAGCCACAAGCCCCAAATTTATTAACCGGTCCACGTCTTTATCCCACTCGATAGGCTCTTCATTCATAATCGAATTCAAGCGCATAAGCTGCGTCGCTGTGAGTGATCGGTGGATTCTTACCCTTTCAGCCCTGCTCAGGGCTGCTCCCTGCCTTGCCAATGCTCCTCCATGAGTGCTCTAATTAGCTCTTCGCTAATGCCGGTATCTTCAACCAATTGCCGGAAAATATCCTTTTCTTCACCCCCTAAATAAATTAGTGTTTGATACTCTTCGATTATGTATTCATAATCGCCTTGTAATTTCGCTATAAACCGCCCTATGGTGGCGGGTTTACACTGAGCACCATTTTCAATGAGATCTATAGTACGATTACTCATTCTCGCTATTTTGCCTATTTGCCGCTTTGAATGTGTGGCTTTATATTTAGCGAGCAATTCCCGGGCCCTGATCGCGGGATCATCCACCTCGCCCTACTCCACTTTGAGGTATGCGGCGTATTCTTTGGAGCAAAATTCTAGGTAGGGGGCAAGTAGGTAGAGCGCCTTTTCACGGGTGGGATTCTCCGGCAATATTCGCCCTTTTTCACCGCTTTTCGCTGCCTCGAGTAAATCTTCAAGGGTGCCGGCACAGACCCCATCTGCGTGGATGACATACCCCTCTCCTGTGTGGTACATCACTACCTCCTGGGGCCCGATCTCCACCTTTACAGCATTAAAATTGGCCAGCGTCAAGCGCACGCTATCGAAATTGGTGCCAGTAAGATTTGCGTCACACAGATTGGTGTCTTTAAGCCGGGAGCCTGAAAAGTCTGCGCCCGCTAAATTAGCGCCCTGAAAAGATGCTCTCCAAGCGAAAGTCTCATTTAATGAAGCTCCTGAAAGATCACTATGGCGAAAGTCACACCGCACGATCTCGGAGCCTTGAAAATTCGCCCCTTGCAGCTTCGCCCCCGCGAAGTCAAGGTCCTGTAAATCAAGCCATGAAAGATCCTCTCTCTCAAGATGGATTACTCTTTCATTGGCCTTGCACTCTTCCAGGTA
This sequence comes from Corynebacterium poyangense, assembly GCF_014522205.1. Classification (NCBI taxonomy): domain Bacteria; kingdom Bacillati; phylum Actinomycetota; class Actinomycetes; order Mycobacteriales; family Corynebacteriaceae; genus Corynebacterium; species Corynebacterium poyangense. The sequence goes on from NZ_CP046884.1 coordinate 1,890,289, forward strand.
ATCGGATACCTTTTCGCGCGTCCATTTAGTCATTTTTGCTCCATGCTTCTTGTATCGCCGTAAGAAAATGATGATATTTTTTAGAGAAAAGCTCTAGGTAGGGTGCGAGGGCAAGTAGCTCTTCCATTTGGGCCTCTCTCCCCGGTATTGGCCGATTTTCCATCTCGCCCTTTGCTATCTCGAGTAGTATTTCAAGGGTGGTAGCCAATTCCCCATCGGCGTAAATCATCCACCCATCAAGCGTGGGATACATCACTAATTTAAACCGATCCTGAATGGCGATTTTCAGGGCATTCAGCTTCGCAAGTTCCAAAGATGTTTTATCAAGGAACGCCCACGTGAGATTCGCGAGATAAAAATCAGCACCCTTGAAATTTGCCCATGTTAGATCGGCGTGATCTAAATTCGCGTGAGTAAAGTGTGCGGATATTGCATTTACTTTCGATAGATCCGCGCCGGAAAGATCGCAATTAATAAAGCTACACTCATTTAGTATTGACCTGCTTAGATTGGCTCCCCGCAGATTCGCACCAAAGAAATTTATTCCTGTCAAGTAGAGATCGGAAAGATCCTCCCCGCGCAAATCTGGCTGGGCCACTTTTGTGTTGCAAAGCGTCAAGTATTCTTTGATTTTCTCGCGTGTCCATGTCATAGGATTCTGAGCTCCTTTTTTGCTAGGTGTACAAGGTATTTACCCAGGTCAAGGGCGTTATCGGGGGTGAGGCTGAGCGATGCGGTTGCGCCTCTCCCTTCGGCCTGTATCATGATGAGCCGGTTTCCGCCACGTGGGTTCGGCCACACCCCGACCGTGAGGTTCAGGTCATCTTGGGGGGCTTCTTCTTTTGCTTTGATCATTTATTTTCCTTCTAGGTAGTGGTGCATTTCCGCTGGTGATGGGGCATTACTGATAATTGCGGCCATGCGCATATCAGCGGTTATCCACCACACCGCAATGACTGCGATAAGGATCCCGATAGCGGCGAATAGTATGATTATTTTCACCATTTCCTGTTTGCCGCGTTCATACCCTTCACGGTAGGGGTCATGGGTTTTTCGAGGTGGTGCCTTATACACCCCGGTGATTTTCGCGATTTTTGTCAATTCGTCATCCAAGTGTGTGTTTTTTGTCACTTTTAGTCTCCTGCTATCCAATCCAGGTAGATTTCTTGCACAGTGCCGTGGCGGTCGAGGTAATCTGCGCGGCATTCTTGCAGCTCTTCTCGGAGCTTTTCCGCTTTCTCTGGATCTTCGGCTTCTTCGATTTCCGCCTTGAGCCGCCGTATAGCTTTTAGGTGGCGTGCTGCTTGCATGGTGATTCCTTTTCGTCAATTGACGCTATTCCAGCCTGGTTCAGGTATAGGGTCATGCCACCCGCATTATTTTTTGCTTCATAAGGCTTACTTCTTTTTTGCACCATTCCTCCACCTCATCCGGGTCAAATGTGTAGCGCGCCCCTAGCCGATACGCTGGCAAAGGCCGCTTTTTACGATTCGCTAGCTTGTAGATCAGATTCCGGCTCACTCCGAGCCTTTTAGCGAGCTCCTTGGCATCCACCCGCTCTACGTTCGTGTCCATTAGAACTCCTTTTCGAATTTCAGGTTATTTAAGGGCCTGTGTACACAGCTTTCCTCTCACCACGGGAAGGCTTGGGGTCATGGAGGCGCTTTGCCACCAATCCAAATGGCTTTCATGCACACGGCCCGGTGGTCACATGAGGAATCGAACCCCATTAAAAACCGTTGTGACCTGGTATTTATATTCGCGCCCTGGGTTCCCTCCTGCCGGCACCACCCGGTAAGGTTCCAACGCCCGCGCGGGATCATGGAGGCACATTAAGGCTGCTATCCTCTACCCGCCGGTAAGTATCTTCAGGCGCTATGCACTATGAAATTTTCAAATATCACAAAACCAAACATGTGTTCGGTTTTTCGTGTCTAGTGGTGCGGTTGAAACACCATCCCCGGCCCGGCCCGGTCTAGACCCCGCCGCCCACGTAGGCGGCGATCCCATGCAAGGCTTCTAGATCTGGCTCCACACCCACTCCCATGAGGGCGTGAATTGTGTCACTAATTTCTTCCGGTGTCATTGTTCCTCCCGGTCAGCGGTGACCACGCTTGCCAAGGCTTCTAGCAGCTTTTCGCTAGGCTCCACGCCCGCCGCCCGGTAAGCGGCTTCCCACTGCTCCACCAACCCACAATCTGTCATGTGATAAAACTCACTCCCTGAAAAGGTCAGCCATTGAATCAATCACACCATGACGGATGAGCACCGCTGCCGCTTCCTTGATTTCCTGCGCTGGCAAGATTTTCGCAGTATCACCGCAAGGCCATTGGACCGGCGCACTTTCCTGGATTACCGCTTCATATCCGGCATCTCTCAAGATTTTCAGCCTTACATGTGCAGATGAGCGTGATTTGAACCACTTATTCGGATTTGGTCTAAGCCATTTTGTGGTTCCGAATCGTTTGCAATAATCTTCGCTCGGGGTCCATCCGATCGGCCTAAGGGCTTCCACTTCTTCGGCGCGGTCCCCTTTCATGACTATGGCGGTGTACTCCACAAATTCCGGCTCCGAGATCACATGAACCCGGTACATAGGCTGGCTTTCCATTTTTCTTTCCTTTCTATGCTGCTTCGATCCCTGGCTTCGGCTCGTGTGCCCATTTCTTCACGGCTTTGACCACTGCTTCCGCCCCGCGCGGCGTGAGCTTGAGGGTTTGTTGTACTTCCCCGCTAATCCGGGGTGCCTCATGGCACGGGATCAGCCGGAAAAGGTGCTTTTTATTCGCATAGGCCCGATATTGACAAACGCTAATAATCCGATTTTTCTTGTTTGACCAGCGATTTCCCTCAATCCTGTAGATCCATTTATGATCTATCAAGATTTGCCGTAATTCCGCTTCCTTGACCTGCAACTGATTAGCGAGAGTACGGAATTGAATCAAATCCTCATCGGCCACGAATTCATCAAAATAATCCGCCTTGGGTCGCAATTCAGCATTCACTGCTTCTAGCTGCTCATGGACATTGGCCAACTCCCTCAGCGCCTCGGGTAAAGATTGAGGGAGCCTGAAGGCGGGGGTAGCTAGCCGCCTTTCCATCACGACAAAAGCTTTAATGAGATTCTTTTTGAAGCTCCGCACTACCGGAGTATTTCTCATATAGGTCATCAGAAGCATCGCATGCTCACGATTCAACACCGCGTACTCGGTTGCTTTGGCGAATCCGCCCTGTGGAAGTGGTTTACCCTTTCGGATTTCAAATCCGACTGGGCCGAACTCCTCAAAATCCTTGAGATTGTTGCGTACTAGCTTCAGTACGCTTCCGTGCTGATTCTCCGTACCCTCTGCGATGATGAGGGATGTTGTTGTGGGTACCCCTGTAGAGGAAGCCTGAACTAAATTCATTTCCATCGCTTAAAACTCCTTTTTCCACCCGTCGATAGCGACTTTTTCCATGACCCCATTGAGGCCGGGTTTGTCAATAATGTTGTACAGAATGCCGGCAATTCCCCTGAACGCGTGCGCAAATAAAATCCCAGCTAGTTCAGGTGATTTAGTCGCTGACATGACAGCGTCCAGCCATTCATCGACGTCCTCATCGGTGCGAATATGCGCTAAGAACTCATAGCCGAATTTCATTGCTACGATGGAAAGTTCATCCATATCGGGAAGAGTTAGGAAGCCTGCTGGCAGACCGTCTTCCCCGTATCCAAGGACAGCATTCCTTTTCGGGTCAAATGGGTGCTCTGCAAGATATTTTTCACGAGCTTCGACAATTTCAGGATTCATGTGCTACAATCTCCTTACTCATTGGTGTTATCCCCCCGCCCTAGTGGCGGGGTTTTCTCATGCCGCGATAGTCTTGACCATTCGAGCGCGTCGAACCTGAACCTTTTCCTCGGTGACGTCAAACGCCTCCTGAAAAGAGACCGGGTAATGCGCCAGCACTGCTCCAATAAACCGGGGGCTAGCTTCCGCCTGCCGCCTCGCATGTCGACTCACGGTGGACTTAGTGACGCCGACTTTGCTAGCGAAGCGCTCTAAGGTGCCCTCTCGCTTGATTGCACTATCGAGCCAATCGCGGTTCACGCGGACTGTATTCACCGTCTGCATTGGAACCTCCATTGTTTTAGAACTTCTTACTGTTGTTTTGTTACAACCTGAAGCTAACACACAATGGTGCTCCTGCGCAACTTTTAATTGGAATGGGCCAACACCTTGCACCGTTGCGCGTGTGCAACTATAATTAATGGCATGACAAACACGCGTTGGTGGAACTACGTAACCGAGGTAATCGGTGGCTCCACATACAGAGAAGCTGCAGACCGAGCTGGATTCGACAAATCCGCATTTACCCGGTGGAAGAAAGGTGCCCGTGCTGACCCTGACTTTGTGGTCAAGCTCGCCCGAGCCTATAACACCAACGTTATAGAAGCCCTGGTAGAAGCTGAATTTATCACTAAGGAAGAGGCTAAGAATACCCCATATGGCAGCGGGTGGTCATACATAGCGCCTCAACAAGTCAGCGCGCTAGATGAGACAATGCGGCGCATCTTTGATGCGCAAAATGAAATCACTAGGCAATGGGATGGGTTTAATGCTTCCCTCAAGAGAGTTAAAGAGGCTTTGAGGAAAATTGAGGAAGAGAATCCATATTCAAGTAAAGAGATTGCCCATATAGTTAAAGCCTTTAATAGGGGTGACTTAAGCGAGGATGCTACAGAAGAGCAAATCGATGAATGGCTGGCTAACAACCCGCCGGTAGATGAACTTGCCGAGCGGCGCGAGCGGCGCGAGGGTGGATTTAATTTTGATGAGGCGGTGGCTAATAGCGCCCCTGATGAGCCAGGCCCCGGCGATGAGGGATACCATGATGGCCCCTAGCCGGGGGAGGATGGGGGTAATGATTGATTCCGGCTACTACAACATTTGGCGGGCGGTAAGTTACGCGCTATGCTCCAAGCATCAGCCCGAGCCGTTGACCCTCCGCGATAAGGAGAGTGCCGATGACTCGGGCCATAACACGGGGGTGGTCGGGGGTGGTCGTGTCCATCCCGCCGACTATAAATTTTGCCATGAGTACTGACGATCTTTTCGCCCTTGCTGAGAGCATGGGGCTAAAAATTGAGTGGCACTCAGGCCGCGCAAGCGGCTACTACCACCACCACGAAGGCGTAATATCCCTCAGAGAGGGCTTGACTGATCCCATGCTTCGCTGCACCTTAGCACATGAAATTGCTCACGCTATCAGGGGCGATAACCCTTGCGATACCGAATGGGCAAATCGGCGCATGGAGCGGGCCGCTGATCTTTTGGCCGCTTCGCTCCTGATCAGCGTGGAAGATTACGCCCAGGCTGAGATCCTGCACGGCCCTACCCCCGCCGCTATCGCCCAAGAACTCGGCGTGACCAGGCACATCCTCGAAACATGGCAAACATCACACCGGAATTTTCAGGTGCAAAATTACTAATCTCCCTAGAGCAAGATAGCCTGAAACTCAGGCCCTAAAAGGAAGGAAAATATGGATACGATCAAAAATACTTTTATCTACTTAAAGAATCGCCCCCGGCTTCTCGCCTATATCTCAATAGGCTTCGGAATCATGGGGGCCATATCCAGCTTTACGCTTCTAACCATTGGCTTTATAAGCTTTCTTGGCTATTTTATGGCTTCCATTGCGCTCGGAATCCCCGGCGCGTGGTGGCTACACTGCGATAGGAAGGACCGCGCGATAGTGGCGAAGGAAGCCGAAGTCAAAGGCTATTATCAGTACCTCACGGAGGAAGAAAAGGATCTTTTGGGAGGACCCGCCCCGATCAAAAAGACCCCCCGCAGGTGGAAGAGTGTGTTAATTATCACATTTATCGTGTTCTTCGTCGGGGCTGCACTCATGCCACAAGATCTCGCAAAATTACCCACTTACGGTGTGCAGTACCAGCCAAAATAAGCTATTTTTAGGCTAAATATTTTTCTATTTTAAGGAAGGAAAATCCGTATGCGTACCCAGCGCCTATTAGCCGGCATCGCCGCTACCATAATGCTCCCCACTCTCTTAGCGGGCTGCTCAGGTGATAGCGACACCACCAGCACATCTACTACTACCAGCACAAAGGCATCTAGTAGCACGACATCTTCCACTTCGAGCGCTGCCAGCTCCACTACTTCCCCGGCTGATCCGGCCCCGGTAGAGCCGAATCAGGTCCAGCAAAATAGCGGGGGTGGCCAGCATGGATTTGTGGCACCACCACCTGCCCCGGCCCCTGCACCAGCACCGGCGGGCGGTAATGACGCGCCCGCACCTGCCCCGGCACCTGCTCCTGAGAATCCCCCGGTAGCCGAGAATCCTCCCGCACCGGCACCCGCACCTGATCCAGGCCCGGCCCCAGCGGATGTCTACTACGCAAATTGCGATGAAGTACGAGCCGCTGGCAAGGCCCCACTACGGGTGGGTGACCCAGGCTATCGGCCTAAGCTAGACCGCAATAACAACGGCTTGGCCTGCGAAGATGACTAAATATTAAAAGACCCCCTAGCCAGGCTAGAGGGGTCAGTGTCAGCAAGTGGAAACAAAGATCACACTCGCAAGAAAGAGGATAGCACATGGCTGTGCAAAAGAGAATTCGGGGTGGCAAAGCGCGGTGGGTTGCCCGCTACCGCTCGCCTTCAGGAAAAGAGCACTCTAAGACCTTCGATACCAGGCGGGAAGCAACCGCGTGGCTTGCAGAGCGTGAAAGAGAGCTACGCCGAGGTGAATGGATAGACCCAAATGAGAGAAATATCACTCTCCTAGAGCTTGTGGAGGAAATCGGTAGCACTTTCACCCGTGAGAGCACCCGCAATAGCTATGACTTTTTGGCCCGGAATCTTGGCCCCTTAGCTGATATGCCTTTGCGCGCTATTAGGCGCTCTGATCTGGAGAAATGGCAGGCGCAGTTGCTCTCGGGCAGGCCGTGGCAAGGGGGTAAGCCTTTGTACCAAAGTACCGTGAATGGCATGCGAGGAAGGCTAAATAACTCGCTCAAAATTGCGATTAATGACGGACTCCTTACCCATAACCCCTTGGCCAAGGTGAGCCGGATTGAGCCTGAGCGCCGTACTATCGCGCCCCGTGATATACCTGACGAAAACTGGATTGAGATATTTATCACAAATATTAAGAATCCAGCATTACTGCTCATGGTGAAAATCGCGGTAGCTACCGGCATGCGAGCCAGCGAAATAGCCGGGCTATCCACCACAGATATTGACCCGGCCGGGTGCTCTATTCATGTGAGCTATCAGGCCCATCGGCGTAAAGGGCATTTGCTGCCACTGAAGACCCCATCCTCCTACCGTGTGATCCTTATTACTCCGGATCTTATGGGCGAAATTAGGGAATGGATTGCTGAGCACCCTCACCCGAGCGGCAGGCTTTTTGTGACCCGCACCGGTCGGCCTATGAGCTATGACGCAATGCAAAAGGCGTGGGAGACGGCGGTGGAAAGATCCGGGCTTCAGGGTGGCTTCACGTGGCACTCACTACGGCATTATCACGCTACAAAGCTGATTAGGGCGGGGGTACCGATTAAGACCGTGCAGGCCCGATTAGGGCATGCCAGCGCTGCTATGACCCTGGATATTTATCTTCATGCGATCCCTGGGGATGATGAGCTTGCTGCGCGAGTGGCGGGTGATCTTCTTCCGCATGCGGGACCAGCGCGGGACGGGGATAAACGATTAAAGGCTATATAACACCTCTGAACTGCCATTATTCCCCCGTATTTTTTGCCATTCCGCTGTTTTACCGCGTGCGCGGAGGTATTTCTGCGCAAGCCGGGGATTGGTACTTGGACTCCCACAATTCTCCGCACACGCGGAAGTATTTCTTCCACTATAATATATACTGAAGGTATTTAATGTTGTGGAGTGGAGCTATTAAACCAACGGAAGGCAGCAACATGAAAAAGGTCAAAAAACCTTGCAGCTCTCCTCATAGCGACTATTGGAAACACAACCCCAGCTCACGCAGCCGCGGTTGCCTAAGTACTCACGTACGCTATTGCATAAGCAGGAGAAAATGGCACCAGATCTACTAAAACTCCAACGGCAGGTTGACAAGCTCGATACTCAGCTAACACGACTCATCCAGATTCTGGACCCAGAGCGGACCCCATACTCATATTATCGTGAAGCCGCGTTATTCTGCAGTCTGACCTTTGAAGAAGAAATACTGACACGGAATCTCCTTGCGAGTATCGACCAGATAAACAACGAGGGTATGGGAGATTTGCTTGAAGGAATAATCCCTATGCCTGAAGAAACTAAAAAACTGTTTGCCGAATATAGCAAGAAAGGATCTATCACTGAGGAAGAAGAAAAGGCCTTAACGGAGACAATAGTCACAAACGGAGGTATTATTCAGAAAAAGTTAAGAGCAGCTGTTAATAAAACGCACGAAGTTATACGACAACGAAACGAAAAGAATCCGAAAAGCTATTCTCCGTAGGTGCGGAAGTCGATTAGCTTTTGAGCAACGATTGATTGAGTAACGTTTTCTTCTTCAACCTTCCTAATCAGAGATAACAGTCTCTCACTGAGAATAGGACGAGCTTCCATAGCGGACCTAACTTCGCACCCACGGAGAATAGGCCGGGGAGGTTACTGCATACCCGGTATAAATGAAATACCTCCGCGCACGCGGAGAATTGTGGGTGAGAACCATACCATAAACCCTGTTGGGGCTGGTCTTACTATTCCGGGTGTCCATTCTGGAAGGCTGTCTGCGGAATAGGTAGCAAGCCTGGTCATATCACGAGACACCCACCATAGCCCGCTTTTCTTCAGGCTTTTAATGTGCTGGCTGATAATAGGATCTTGAACCTGGGTAGTGGCGCGGCGTTCAGCGCGTATGATAGTGCGCCGAACCTCAGGGACCATGATCGCGGGAATGGTCAGGGTCATTTCTTCTTCTTTCCTAAGATAATTTCATTAACCCTCGCGCGGGATATTCCCAGGGCTCGGCTGACTTCTGATTGGCTGATACCCATATCAACTGCTTTTTTAATCAGCTCGATCCGCTGGGCTTGCAGTACTTCTAGCTCTTTTTGTGTTTCTTTGAGCCGGGCTCCGCATTCTTTGATAGCAAGGAGTGTTGTGATGGCTTCGGGGGAATATTTACTCATGATCAAAAATGTAGCCCCCTCTTACCGCTTCGGTGAAAGGGAGCAGATTACAAGGCGGGGGGTGTTAGTCTTCCCAGGTTCGCTCCGCAATAATAAGTACTTCTTCTTCACCAGTATTTACCTCCCCGGTTAAGGTGAGTGCCACTTGCTGCTTTGTGACTGTGATGTTTGTGACCTCGAAAGGGATAACTAGGCCGGTCTCCTGCACGCTGTGCTCATTGAGGAAATGAAGCACATCGGTAAGAAGCTCGTAGAGTGATTCCGGGTTATTCGTGCCGATGACGCTTTCTTGTCCTACATAATAAGCGCGAAAGTCATAGGCATCTGCGGTAATCGTGGTGAGGTCAATCGTGGAGGTTTTACCAAAGCCCCTTCGGTGAAGTTGCGGGCGAAGGTATTGAGGGAAATACCTCCGCACACGCGGAGAATTGGCTTCACCTGCGGGAATGTCCTCCCCCTTGGTGGAAATACCTCCGCACACGCGGAGAATTGAATCCACCAATCCATCACATAATGCTTTGAGAGGAAATACCTCCGCACACACGGAGAATTGGGTGACGGCGTTGCTGTTCTCGCTCAGCTTTCAGAAATACCTCCGCACACACGGAGAATTGGCGGATATGCCCCGGGAGAATACTAATGACAAGGAAATACCTCCGCGTGCGCGGAGAATTGTTGGTGAAAAAGGCGCTAGTTGGCACAGACCTGGAAATACCTCCGCGTGCGCGGAGAATTGAGCTACTAATGCCTGATCGTCGTGCGGCTTCTGGAAATACCTCCGCGTGCGCGGAGAATTGGGTGCTCAGTGTAAACCCGCCACCATAGGGCGGGAAATACCTCCGCGTGCGCGGAGAATTGTCGGTAAAGTTTAGGGGGGAACCCCCGGCTATGGAAATACCTCCGCGTGCGCGGAGAATTGTCGGCACGGTCGCCGGATCAGACATTAGAGAAGGAAATACCTCCGCGTGCGCGGAGAATTGGTACAAAGGCGACTACACGGGGCTGCCGTTTGGGAAATACCTCCGCGTGCGCGGAGAATTGGCAATCGGTAAATGCGCGGCCACTAAGCTACCGGAAATACCTCCGCGTGCGCGGAGAATTGTGGGTATGTGGGGTGGAGAATTCCTTTATGATGGAAATACCTCCGCGTGCGCGGAGAATTGGGAGTGGGGTTGGTGCGGTAGTCGGGTGATGGGGAAATACCTCCGCGTGCGCGGAGAATTGAGAAACGCGTCTCGCACGGCCACACAATCCGGGGAAATACCTCCGCGTGCGCGGAGAATTGATTAAGCCAGGTCGCCGGGTGAGGAATAAATTGGAAATACCTCCGCGTGCGCGGAGAATTGAGACCGTCCATGCTGGGTTCGCCGCCCGGCATGGAAATACCTCCGCGTGCGCGGAGAATTGCGTCCCAGGTACATTCCAGCCGGTTAATATCGGGAAATACCTCCGCGTGCGCGGAGAATTGAAATATATTGTAAGTGGTGACTTGACATACATGGAAATACCTCCGCGTGCGCGGAGAATTGAGAATCAACACTAATAGCACACCAATAATCGAGGAAATACCTCCGCGTGCGCGGAGAATTGTATGCTCTTCGGTCAGCCTACGGCCCGCGCTAGGAAATACCTCCGCGTGCGCGGAGAATTGCCACGGGGGATTAGCCCCCCGTGGAAACCCCCAGAAATACCTCCGCGTGCGCGGAGAATTGATCCACCACCACCCCGGCATCAGGCCGGTTGCGGAAATACCTCCGCGTGCGCGGAGAATTGTTGAGGTAGGGGGTACGCTCACCGGCCAAGAGTAGAAATACCTCCGCGTGCGCGGAGAATTGTGCTTCTGGCCACATTTTCCCTGGCACGCGGCGGAAATACCTCCGCGTGCGCGGAGAATTGTGCAGCGTGACGCTGTGACCCTCGCCACGCGGGGAAATACCTCCGCGTGCGCGGAGAATTGTGGGGGTGTTATTTGTCCATTGTGTCAGCAAAAGAAATACCTCCGCGTGCGCGGAGAATTGCTGTTAACCCCCACCCAGCTAACGCACCTGTGAGAAATACCTCCGCGTGCGCGGAGAATTGCATACTGCGACGGCCCGATGATGGTATTTGCGGGAAATACCTCCGCGTGCGCGGAGAATTGCCAGGCCGGCTTGCTTTTTTCTGTGCTCTTCGGGAAATACCTCCGCGTGCGCGGAGAATTGCCTATCTGTTCGGCTCACGGCCACCAGTAATGGGAAATACCTCCGCGTGCGCGGAGAATTGGCGGTGTCGGAGTTTCTACCTGGAGCGCGTATGGAAATACCTCCGCGTGCGCGGAGAATTGTTCTAGTGTGCGGATGTATCCCTTGAACTTAAGGAAATACCTCCGCGTGCGCGGAGAATTGTGGGGCAGGAAAACGACGAAAATCATACCCAGGGAAATACCTCCGCGTGCGCGGAGAATTGCGGGGTTGAGTTGGTCAGCGCATTCGCTTACTGGAAATACCTCCGCGTGCGCGGAGAATTGTGGGGGCTGTACGCACTCGATGTAGAAAGGATGTGAAATACCTCCGCGTGCGCGGAGAATTGAATTTCACTTCTGGATCTTCCGCCACGAGAATGGAAATACCTCCGCGTGCGCGGAGAATTGTGGATCCCGAGAAATTCTTGGGCATTCCCGTGGGAAATACCTCCGCGTGCGCGGAGAATTGACGTGGAGTCAGCGATGAAGTTACCAACCTTTGGAAATACCTCCGCGTGCGCGGAGAATTGAGGGAACCCCGGTTGTTGTTTTCCGGTTTGTTGGAAATACCTCCGCGTGCGCGGAGAATTGCGCAAAAATCAAGCTCACTCACAACCTGAGCAGGAAATACCTCCGCGTGCGCGGAGAATTGTGGATCCCGAGAAATTCTTGGGCATTCCCGTGGGAAATACCTCCGCGTGCGCGGAGAATTGACGTGGAGTCAGCGATGAAGTTACCAACCTTTGGAAATACCTCCGCGTGCGCGGAGAATTGCTATCTTGATCGAGTCCAAATAGGTGGACAACGGAAATACCTCCGCGTGCGCGGAGAATTGCTGTGACACTTCAGGCGCGGAAATAACTCCCGGGAAATACCTCCGCGTGCGCGGAGAATTGACGTCGGAAGCGACCCAGCGGGCTTCGCCGTCGGAAATACCTCCGCGTGCGCGGAGAATTGCGGGGTGGTGTTTGGTTGTGGGGGGTTTGTGTGGAAATACCTCCGCGTGCGCGGAGAATTGACTTATTCGGATTTGGTCTAAGCCATTTTGTGGGAAATACCTCCGCGTGCGCGGAGAATTGGGTGAATTCCATGATTAGTGAAGCCCGTGCTAGGAAATACCTCCGCGTGCGCGGAGAATTGGAAGCCCCCGGCTATCTCGAACATAGCCGGGGGGAAATACCTCCGCGTGCGCGGAGAATTGCTGATCACCTCCAAGATCGGGCTGTGATTGATAGAAATACCTCCGCGTGCGCGGAGAATTGCTCGGGAATAGGTCAAAACTTTCTCAGTAGCCAGAAATACCTCCGCGTGCGCGGAGAATTGCAGCAGAGTTTACGTGGGAGCCCGCCCAGGCGGGAAATACCTCCGCGTGCGCGGAGAATTGCCAACAAAACGATAATAACCGTGGCCTTTGTTGGAAATACCTCCGCGTGCGCGGAGAATTGCGTTCACCGGGGCTTGCCTGCACGCCGTGCGTGGAAATACCTCCGCGTGCGCGGAGAATTGACCACTTTACCTGCGAGATTAACCACCGGATGCTTCGTAAAAGACCATTTCAGGGTCTGGAATCATTGGCTTTCACCTCTCAATGGTGCTGTGGGCACAATCCTTATTAAATCATCTTTGTTGATGCTTTGTTCAAGTCTCCACCCCATAGGATGATCGGTGGTGGGTCTGTTCGTATTCGGTGTGTCTTTGTATCAGAGAGCACTTAATGCGCCTTTATACGTCGGGCATCTCCTTTCGGAGGGGTGTTTTGTTCTCATTGGCCCGCAGTATCCCGCTTATGCCTCGTTGTTCATTTCTACTGGCTCCAAGGCTAGGAGCTAAGTTGTTCAAAGGGTGCACTAAAGAAAAGGCACTAGAAGGGTGCGCTAAAGACTGTGTTGTGTGGTATTTCGCACGAGCTCTTACTGGGACTCTGAGTTGGAAGCGTTGTCTGCACGCAGGCAAACCCTCATTAGTAGTTAGGTTTCTTAGACCAGTTTTGAAGCTGCTGCTATGCTCTCGCTACAGCCAGGAATGATTGCTACCACAGCTTCTTTGATAGTTCTTAATTGGTATTCCCAGTCCTCTTAGCGCCAGAACAAACATGCTTTTTCTTAGAGGGGTCGGCGAACCACTAGTCGCGCTGAGTTGAGGATAAATATGCTTTCGCTGCTGACATGGATCAATGCTGCTACTACTGGGCCAATAAGACCGGTCGCTGCAAGAAGCATCCCTATCGCATCAACCACGATGGTTCCGACGAAATTCGCCGTGATGATGTTTCGTGCTCGGCGCGCTACTCGGATAGTGGCTAGGAGATCGTTGAGATCGGAACTCACTAACACCACGTCAGCAGTATCTTGAGCTACATCAGTCGCACTCCCCATAGCCACCCCTACATCTGCTCTCGCCAGCGACGGCGCGTCATTGACACCATCGCCAACCATCACCAGCGTCGCGGAATGAGACTCGCTATGGAGGTTGTCTCTAAATTTGTCGATCTCCAGGAGTTTGTCTTCTGGCAGCAATCCGGCCCTTACGTCATCAAGACCTATTTCTTTTGCTAATTCTTCTGCCGCTTCCCGTTGGTCTCCAGTAATCATCGCCACCGGGATATAGTCTCGGTGGAGGCCCTCTAAAAATTCGCTGGCTGAGGGTCGTACTGTATCAGCAAGAACAAGTGTCCCTAATATTGACTCGCCCTCACTGACTTGGATTTCTCCTCGTCGCGCTCCCTTAGATATCCGAATGAGGCGGCCACCTACCTGGGCTTCTACTCCTTTCCCATGAATCGCTCGGAAAGAATCCGGCGGTGCCACTGAAATGTTTTCTTGCTGTGCCACAAGAACCACAGCTTTACCCAAAGGATGTTCAGAGTAATACTCCGCGCTTGCCGCCAAACCCAAAAGCTCTTTCTCACTTATCCCTGGAGCGGGATTGATTTCTTGTACTTCAAGAGCACCCGTAGTCAAGGTTCCTGTTTTATCTAGTGCCACCATCCCGACGTGCGACAACGCCTCCATGTGGGCCCCATCCTTAACAAAGGCACCATTGCGCGCAGCTTGGCCAATAGCTCCAAGCAAGGCCAAAGGAGTACCTGCAGCGATCCCGCACGCACCTGCAACGATAATCACCGAAATAGTGGCACGCATATCACGGGTAATAAGGAATGTAAGCAGAGCAGCACCTAACGCCATTGTTACTAGCCATGCAGCATAGCGGTCCGCTAAACGTTGCACCGGCGCCTGGGAGTCACGAGCTTCCTTCAAGACGGCAAGGATCCGCCCATAGGAAGACTCCTCCCCCACCTTCGTGGCTTGGATCTCTAACCCTCCCGACTGGTTCACGGAACCGGCATGTACTTCGGTTCCTGGTTGCACCTCTACGGGAAGAGACTCTCCTGTTAATCGCGACGTATCTAGCGTGGAATGCCCTCGCACGACGACGCCGTCAACTGGGACTTTCCCACCTGGACCGATGATCACCACATCACCGGCTTCGATCTCTGCTAGAGGTAGCTCCTGTTCTTGGCTCCGCCTAACTCGAACAGTCGTGGGGAGGAAGGACATCAAATCTTCCAAAGCGTCATGACCTCGGTTAAGACACAGATCTTCTAGGATTTCAGCGATCAAAGCAAAGGTGGTGATAACCAACGCAGTCACCAGCTCTTCTACCGCAGCAGCAGCAACTACAGCAAGGAGCATAGACATTTCCATGCTCATTTTGCGGCGGCGCATATCCTGCCAGGATTGTTGGGCCAACGGCCAACAGCAGTAGATGAGGGCTAAAGACCCCGCTACAGTGCAAAGCCACACCAACCCGGAACTATCGGCTTTGAGGCGAGATAATCCGACAACGATCATGGCCAGAACGGCCACGATGACTCGGTAAACACTGTGACGATTCATTTTCGACAAGGTGCTAATCATGAGCGGTGTCAATTCTCCCAATGAGGATGGAGAGGGTTATCCTCTACTGCATGTTGGGCCTGGTAGACCGCCTGCATAACAAGCGTGCGGGCATGTTCATTCACCAAGCTATAGAACATTTTTCGGCCCTCTTGACGGGCTTGAACAATTCTGCCTAAGCGCATCTTCGCTAGGTGCTGAGAAACCACCGTGGGTGTCTTTCCGACGATCTCGGCAAGTTCTCCTACCGGACGTTCGCAGTCACGAAGAGCCAAAATAATCCGCACTCTCGTGGCATCGGCTAACAGGGAAAACACTTCGACCGCGAGGTCAATATAGGGGCTTTCTTCCGCAAAGCCATATTCTTCGTTATCTTCACACATGTACATATATTAACTCGACGGAAGAACTTTGTCTATTTTTCTTCCACTCAAGATCCAACTCTTTTACCCCCCACCCTTTCCTCCCCGAAGAAACCCCTTACTGCTGGTCATAGTCTTTATTTTGTAGCCCAAAAACACTTAATCCCTATTACTCCACTACAGTGACAGGGATTAGGAAAAATCGAAGAACTTTCGTGGTCTACTGTCTTCACCGCCGGGGAGCCAGCGGATGAGCGGTTACCTACCTGGGGTCCGGAAACACCGCAACCAAGCTATTCTCCATCAGTGCTTAGAGCAGCCACAAAAGCTTCCTGCGGAACAGAAACAGATCCGATGCTCTTCATCCGTTTCTTTCCAGCCTTTTGCTTTTCTAGCAACTTCCGCTTACGAGAAATATCGCCACCATAGCACTTCGAAAGCACGTCTTTGCGCAAGGCACGGATATTTTCCCGGGCGATAATCTTTGAACCGATAGCAGCCTGGACGGGCACCTCAAACTGTTGGCGTGGAATCAGCTGCTTTAGCTTCACCGTCATCTTATTGCCATAATGCTGGGCGTGGTCACGATGCACAATCGCGCTGAAAGCATCCACCGGGTCACCTTGCAAAAGAATGTCGACCTTTACCAGGTCTGCCAACTGCTCCCCGGCTTCTTCATAGTTCAAGGAAGCATAACCCTTGGTGCGTGACTTCAGCATGTCAAAGAAATCAAAAATGATCTCACCTAGTGGCATGGTGTAGCGCAGTTCCACGCGGTCTTCCGACAGGTAATCCATGCCGCCCATTTGGCCACGTTTAGATTGGCACAGTTCCATCGTAGGTCCGACGAAGTCAGCTGGAACAATCACTGTCATTTTCACAATCGGTTCATAAACTTCCCGCAGTTTCCCACCCGGCCAATCGGAGGGATTATGCACCACGGTTTCCGATCCGTCTTCGGCAATAACTCGGTAGTTCACCGAAGGAGCAGTAGAAATGAGATCTAAGTCAAACTCGCGCTGCAACCTGTCACGCGTGATCTCCATGTGAAGCAAACCCAAAAATCCACAGCGGAAGCCAAAACCTAGCGCCACTGACGTTTCCGGCTCATAGGTTAGCGAAGCATCATTGAGCTGTAGCTTTTCTAAGGCGTCACGCAGATCAGGGAAATCTGCCTGGGAGATGGGGAACAGTCCCGAATACACCATAGGTTTCGGTTCTTCATACCCTTTAAGCGGACTCTCGGCTCCGCCCTTTGCCCAGGTTACTGTGTCTCCTACCTTGGTTTCACGGACGTCCTTCACGCCGGTAATAAGGTAACCTACCTCGCCCGGCCCTAATCCATCACAAGGTTTTGGCGTCGGAGAAACCACCCCTATTTCGAGGATTTCATAATCGACACCAGTAGCCATCATCTTCACCCGCTGCCGCGGTTTGAGCGTGCCGTCCATGACTCTGATATAGGTAACAACACCCCGGTAGGTGTCATAGACAGAATCGAAAATCATCGCCCGGGCTGGGGCGTCGCTCCCATAATCAGACCGCGGTGGTGGAACTAGCTCACACACCTTATCGAGAAGCTCAGGAACCCCCTCGCCTGTCTTACCTGACACCCGCAAGACTTCTTCAGGCTCGCAACCAATAATATTGGCTATCTCTAAAGCGTATTTCTCTGGATCGGCCGCGGGCAGATCAATTTTATTGAGAACCGGAATAATTTCCAGATCATTTTCCATGGCCAAGTAGAGGTTAGCGAGAGTTTGAGCCTCAATACCCTGGGCGGCATCCACCAATAAAATCGCGCCCTCGCACGCCTCCAAAGCCCGCGAAACCTCATAGGTAAAATCCACGTGGCCAGGGGTATCAATAAGATGCATCACGATCTTGTCGCCAGCGGCAGAACCCGTGCGCGGCACCCACGGCAACCGCACATTCTGTGCCTTAATGGTAATTCCGCGCTCGCGTTCAATATCCATGTTGTCCAGATATTGATCCCGCATATCGCGCTCATCTACCACCTGAGATAGCTGCAATATACGATCCGCCAAGGTGGATTTACCATGGTCAATATGAGCGATGATGCAGAAATTCCGGATCCGTGATGGATCCGTAAAAGTTTTCTCCGCGTAATTCTCCGGCATGGGAATGAAGAGGGCCCTTTCTTACTCCAGTACGATCCACTACCCTACCTGATAGGACACCAGAACCAGCCACCCCATAAGGACAGACACCACGATGGAAACCGCAGAGTCCACCCGGCGCGGCGATCATCCTCGCCTTCAGCGCTGGAAAGATAAACTGAACCGGCTGCTGGGGACCCCACCGGCGAATCCGCTAGAGGCCGGGCTGCACGAACTTAATGAACGCTTAGGGCTCCATGCCGACAGCGAGGAAGAAGAAGGCACTCACGCCGAATCAGCGGTAGTGGTGGAACACACTGATCGACTGTCTCGAAGTATCTATTATGCCCCGGACATGGACGGCCAGGCAGAGCCAGGAGAAATAGTGTGGATATGGGTGCTCTGCGACGGGCCAGACAATCCAGCTCGAGAACGCGCGATACTTGTTGTAGGTCGCACCCGGCACACCATTTTGGGACTACTGATTTCCCCCAACCCTGACCATGACACTGAAGAGGAATGGCTAGATATTGGCAGTGGTCAGTGGGACAGCTCAGGCCGGCAGTGCTGGCTGCGCCTAGACCGAGTCATTGAGGTCAACGAATTAGATATCCGACGCCAAGGGGCGGTTCTACCCCGGCGCAGATTTGAGCGGGTGGCGAACCGCCTGCGTAAAGACTTTCAATGGGTTTAAAGCCTGTGCTACAGTAGCTGCCGTTGTTCATCTACCTTTCCTCTGATCTGATTTTCCTCATGGAAATTAGTCAGCAGCCAGGACCTTGGGGTTGCTGGGGAAGGTGAGGACACACCAGGTTTTCAGGTTAATTCACTAACCATCTTGGGGCCTGGCGTCGACCACGAAAGTCTAAGAGGTTATCCATGGCAAATATCAAGCAACAAAAAAAGCGCGTTCTGACTAACGAGAAGCGTCGGATTCGCAATAAGTCCATCCGTTCTGAGGTTCGGACCGAGATCCGCAAATTCCGTGAGGCTGTTGACGCTGGCGACAAGTCAGCTGCTGAGTCTCAGCTTCGGGTCGCTTCCCGCAAATTGGACAAGGCTGTGACCAAAGGCGTCTTCCACCGCAATAATGCGGCTAATAAGAAGTCCAAGATGGCTCACGCTTTGCACAAGTTGGAAAGCTAAAGCTCATGGTGAAAATCGGCTGCCGTCGCCCACAAGACGAAAGCAGCCGATTTTTTAGTATCCCCCGACGTTAATTTTTTAAAGCAACATTGTCATTCCGTGGAAGACCAGTTCTATTCCGACAACCAGGAAGAATAATCCAGCGACCGCATCAATCCAGCCACTGCCGGCCAGGAACTTATCTCTGATTGCCCGCGTGGAAATTGCCGCTGAAAGCAGGATGAATACCAGAACCGCGGAGCTGACCATACATACAATGACCAGGAGTACCGTTGACCACGACGGATTGGGCGGCATGAGCGGAGCAATGAGCGCAGCAAAAAACAAGATTGCTTTGGGGTTGGACAGATTGGTCATCAACCCTTGGACGTAGCAGCGGCCAGCTGATCCTACTACCGTGTCGATGTCGGGAATCCCGCCCTGAGGTGAACGGATTTGGGAGATACCGGCGCGCAACATTTGTTGACCTAGCCATACCAACCATCCTCCACCGAGGAGTTGGATAAAACCCATCATGCCGTCATGAGCATTTAAGATCGCGGCTGCGCCCACCACCGTCAACCCGACCCACACGATTAAGCCGGTAGCTATACCTGCAGTTGCTGCTAGTGCCCGGTGCCGGGAGCGGGTGGCTATTCTGATGATCAAGAAAACGTCAGGACCGGGAGTGGCTGCACCGGCAACGTTTAGCAGCATCAAGACACCTAGTTGACCTACTGTCACTCAGTTTCTCCTAGTTGTTCTAGCAAATCGTGTCGCCCAAACATTGTGGCACACTCCACAGCATTTGGTTGTCCGGCTGTCGGGCTGGCGCCTGCAGCTAAGAGCCGAGAAACCACTGCATCATCTTTCTTAAAGATCGCTCCGGCGAGGGGAGACTGCTGCCGATCATTGAGCGCATTGACATCTGCCCCATGCTCAATGAGCACATCAAGAATATCTAGCTGACCGTTGTAGGCCGCCAGCATAAGAAAGGTATTGCCATCTTGGTTAGCTAAATCTACTGGAAGACCAATGTTGAGATAGTTATGAAAAGTCTCTGCAGCGTTTTCTCCGCCGTGTCGGCAGAGATCAAAAAGTTCCGTCGCAAATTCCCGAACATCATCGGGGATATCCTGGTGATCCGGATTTGTAGAGAACTGAGTCATAAGGTCTCAGTTTACTTTTATCGTGAAGCTAGCTGTGACAGCCGTCGAACCGCATCCTCAATTGTGAACTCAGGGTCGCCGCCTTGCCCTTTCACCGCAGCATCAACCTCGGCGACCAAAATTACTGCTTTGCTAATGGCGTCACCATTCCACAACCGAGCCGCCTTCATGGTTTTTTCGACGACAAAGGGGTGCATCCCCAGCTCTCTGGCTAACTGTTG
The DNA here is from genome assembly GCF_014522205.1 of Corynebacterium poyangense. Classification (NCBI taxonomy): domain Bacteria; kingdom Bacillati; phylum Actinomycetota; class Actinomycetes; order Mycobacteriales; family Corynebacteriaceae; genus Corynebacterium; species Corynebacterium poyangense. The sequence goes on from NZ_CP046884.1 coordinate 1,910,567, forward strand.
GCTACTTCCGCCTCCTCGGGTGGAATACACTCTGGCAAGCGCCCCCACCTTAGCGGCCAGGGCTGCGGCAAGCGAAACTGGATTAATTCCTAACTGCAAAGCGCGTCGCGTGGAAGCTAAGGCGCGGGCTGTGTCACCTGCACACGCTAAATCCGCAATGTCATAGCCGGATACCTCCGCAACCCCGGCATAGTATTCCCGAACCTTTTGGGTAGTGACGTCACCATTGGTATCAGCCACCAGCTGGCTAATAGCACTTGCAAGCTCTCTCAGATCAGACCCAACACCCTCAGCGACAGCCCGGCTAATGTCTGGGGTAACCCGGACCTTGTGCCGCCGAAACTCCTGAGTTACCCAATTGATAATCTCATGCCTTTTGACCGGAGCAACCTCATGCACCTGAGCAATCTTCTTCAATTTAGGGACCATCGCTTTTGTTCGCCCCCCACCGCTGTGCATAATGATTAGCCAGATTCCGGGGGCGGGATCCACAGCGGCGCGCAACAAAAGATCCGCGGGTTCTTTGCCTGCCTCCTGAGTGTGAGTAATCACGATAATGCGATCTTCGCCAAACAGTGAGGGGCTAAAAAGATCAATGAGTTCAGCGTTGGTGAGTTCTCCGGCGCGCAGACTAGAAATGGGAGTATTACTTCCCTCGGGGCTCTGCTCTCGGATGGCAGTGATTATCTCATGCCGGGCACGTTCAGCGAGAAATTCTTCATCTCCGAGGATGAGATGAAGCGAGGCGAGACTACGACTCATAGCCACTATGGTGCCATAGCTTTTCCCGCTCGACGCCGCCAGGACTGTGGTATCCAGTTCATCAACGCATAAAGAATCCACCCGTACCCGACGATGACCCAGGCTGGACCAAGAATGCCATCCGGAACCGCGACGGTGGCGTAAGGAAATGATTGACACCATGAAGCAACGTGGTGGATCCACCATGCGCACGGTTCAATGATTTTGAGGAGCGGATACTCTAGCGAACCGGGGAGCTGGGCTAGAAGGGCCGCCGCTAAACCCAGGACCGTAATAATCGGAACAACCGCCGTGACAAGCAGATTAGCTAGGACTGAAACCAAAGAAACCTTGCCGGCCATCAGAGCAATGATAGGCATCGTGACCACATCTGCGGCTAGTGCTACGGCCACAGCGTTGGTGAGGATGTGTGGCAGCCTGAGAAAACTCAGCTTGTGCACCAAGAGCGGCGAAAGCATGACGATTCCAGCAGTAGCAGCTACCGAAAGCGCGAAACCATAGGATAACGATAGATCTGGATCCCACAGCACCAAGCCAAGGACAGAAAGAGACAACGCGTGCATTGGTTCCATGTATGCGGACCTCACCACAGCTAGTAATCCCACTAATCCAGTTACAGTTGCCCGAAGGACGCTAGGTTCCGTTCCTACCAGTGCTAGGAACACTACTAGCCCCATGAAGGCGGCTATGGACTGAAGAACGGGACCTTGTCCCACCGCTCGGAGCAAAAGCACCATTGCTGTAGTGACGATAGCAACATTCGCCCCGCTGACTGCACTGAGATGGGATAACCCCGTGGTTATATAGAGCTGAGTTTCAGCCGCATCTTGGAGAGAGGTATCTCCTACCACCATCCCTGGGATGAGTCCTTGAGCATCTGGTCCAACAGTCATCAGTACGGCCTGCCGAAACTCCTCGCGCGCTAAAGCTGCCCACCGTTGTATCCCCTGTACGGGAGCAGTGACATCACAATGTGGTGCGGTGAGAAGCACCTCGGCAATTCCCGGCCGATGAGAGGGTCCGAGACTAACTGGTGCGGAAATATAAGATCCAGGAAGGGCTTCAGGAGATAAGTTCTGGTTGCGGCAGATTAGTGTGACCTCTGCTGGATAACGAGGAACACTGACACGCAGGAGCCAACCGCCGTGGTCCAGGGCTTGAGGAGGGTGAGTTAATTGAGCAAGGAGCTGTCCTGGAAAAGAATAGTTGTGGGCTAGATGGATTTTGAGTTCTGCGAGGGCCCAGGCGACACAACCTAATCCGGTGTCGAAAATGAGGTGGCCTGGTGAGCGGAAAAAGATTGCTAGAGCTGAGACCGTGACAACTAACGCAAAGATGATCCAACGAGGGGTATCGAGCAGCGTCATGGCAGTTAACATCCATACCAACAAGGCTGCTGGGATGAGACGAAACTCCCGCATGGTGTTATAACCGAATATGCGGGGAGATCGTGGCAAATTTCGCTGGGCCTATCCCTTTGACATTGAGCAGTTCCTCCACACTGCGGAATCCACCTGATGCTTCTCGGTGAGCAATTATTGCCTCAGCAGTCTTCTTCCCCACCCCCGGTAAGCTTTCCAATTCAGCGAGAGTGGCGGAGTTTAGCGACACTGTCCCGTCGGAAGTAGTTGATCCTCCGGCAGCGGCAACACCGGGTTCCTGAGCACCTTCTTCCCCCTGACGTGGAACTTTAATCTGTTCCCCATCATTGAGCTTTTGCGCCAAATTGAGCGCCTCAATATTCGCATCCCCCACGGGGTGTGCCTTCTCTAGGGCATCGACGACTCTGGCCGTGGGACTAAGTGTATGAACACCAGGTTGTTCCACCGCACCCACCACGCTCACCACAATAGAGTTTTCAGCCGGTGAGGGTGAAGAATGACCTGATGAGATAGAACCGCTCCTCAGCTCAGAGGACATTCCAGAGGACGAGGGTGAGGACGAGTCCCAAAATAGCGAGAGAATTAGCCCGCTGACTACTACGCCTACCACCACCAACGCGGCAACAGCCTGCTTGAGAGTGATGTCGAACCGAGGCTTTGGATAAGCAATAGTAAGGAGATCTTCTTCTCCCGTGGGTCGACATAGCTCCTGCAACCGCTCTTTTACTTTCCCATCCCTCATAACCTGGAAAGCTAATAGAAAAGTAGAGAAAGAAAAGACGTCGAACCTGGGTATGTGGATAAGGGCAAAGTTTTAGTGACGCGTCATCTTAAAGATGTGGAAAAGTCGGAATCGACAACCGACACCCCGATAGCACCAGAGCCGCAGTGAGCTAGCAAAACATCTGGCAAGGGCACGATCATGATGCTGGTGCCCGGAGCCAATACCTGAGAAAACAAGTCGTAGAGCCGCTCAGCATTCTCGAGGGCATCGGCGTGCTGGATACCAACAAACACCGGACGACCTTCGGCCTGCTCTTGGATAAGTTCCGCAAGTTTAGAAAAGGCCTTCGTGGGAGTACGAGTTTTGGCTGCGAGCTCAATACGTCCATCCCGGATATGCATGATGGGCCGACTAGCAAGAGTCGAAGAAATCACAGCCGTAGCTGTAGAAATCCGACCTGATCTGCGGATAGCGTCCACGTGATCAAGATAGAGCCATGTTCGAGAACGAGCTAAGGTACTCTCCGCAATCTCCTGACAATCATCCACGCTGGCTCCATCACGAGCCAGACGAGCGGCAGCCATGGCCGCTGCACCTACCGCCATGCCCACTGTTCCGGTTTCAACGACCCGCACTTTGTTATCAAAGATCGCTGCTGCCGTGAGCGCTGCACTCATGGTGGAGCTCAAGTTACGGCCCAGATGCAAGGCCACGACGCCATCATCTCCACCGCGCTCTAACTGACGGGCATAAGCAGCAGTTAGTTCCAAAGCATTCAGGCCGGCAGTGCCAGTAGGTACCTGCTCATCCTCAGACAATAAATGCAGATCTATGACCGTAATGCCCAGCTCATCTACGATATTTTCAGGGAGCCCCGAGGAAGAATCCGTGACAATTCGGACAGTCAAGCTCGCTTACCCTCCTGGCCATGCAATCAAGCCGTCAACATAAACAAGAATTTCAACGAATCCGAGCCTACCGTGTCTCCTGCGAAGTTTGTAACAAAAATACGTGAAACGATGCGTGGAAACTAAATACACCCCGACCATCTTGATCAGGGCTCACATACACGTCTAGGATTCTTCCAAGCCATCTTCACTGAGCCGAGAATGTAAACCGAACAACGCTACCGCAGCTACGAGAACAGCAGCCGAAACAAGGCTATAAAGCCAGAATGGAGTCCAGCCGGCGTCCAGTAATCTACCTACTAGCATTGGGGCGAGGATAGCTCCTATCCGACCGACTCCAATCCCCCAACCTACACCGGATGATCTGAGCATTGCTGGATAAGAACCAGGAGTCACTGTGTACATTCCGGCGACGCATCCGTTGATTAACATCCCCACCAATACACCCAACAAGAAGGCGAGGGGTGGTAGGGATACGGAACTTATGAAGCAAAATAGAGCCACACCAGAAAACACAATAAAGATCTGGAGTAATATACGCTCATCAAATCTTATGGTCAGTGATCCGTAAACTAAAGAACCAAAGGTCCCTCCTAAAGTTAAAGCAAGACCGCCGATGATCCCCTGCCCTTCAGATAGTCCTTCTTCCACCAACAACTTAGGGGTCCAACTGTTAGCGAAATAAAAACCAAACATCACGAAGAAGAAAGCAATCCAGAGTTTCAGAGTTGATCGGCTATTGCCTCCAGAAAATAAATCTAATATACTTTTCCTTTTATCTGAGAATTGACCAGAAGTATCTCTATCAAAATCGACGTCCTCCAGGTCAAGCGAAATCTTTGAGGCTATAGTACTAATCTGTTGACGGGCAGCAGAACCGCGGAGACTCATTAAATAATCCAGAGATTCGGGAATATAAATCCAGGTCAAAACAAGAGCGATAATAGTTAGTATAAAACCAAGGAAGAAAACAGATTGCCAGCCGAATACGGGGATCATCTTAGCGGCTCCAGCACCACCCAGAGTAGCTCCGACACCATAGCCGGCAGTATAGATACTGATCGCCATCCCACGTGACCTATGATTAGTAAACTCACTAATTATAACGGTAATTGTAGCCAATATTCCGCCAACGCCTATGCCGGTCAAAAACCTCCAAACACCTAATTGTAAAGAATTTTGAGCGGTAGCACTTAAAATAAGTCCGGCCCCGTTGATGATTAGTGATAAAAGCAGAAGCCTTCTTCTCCCGTACTTATCCGCTAGAGGACCTAATATGAGAGATCCAGCAGCCATTCCAACTAGCCCAGCACTCAAGAGCAGGCCAAGTTGCGATCCATTAAGGCTAAAATCGTGTGATACTGGATTTGCGGTGAACGCCATAGCAAGAACGTCAAAACCGTCGAGCGCATTAAGAAACGTCGCCACAAGAACAATTAACCACTGACGGAGAACCATTGGCGAGTGATCGATTTTAGATCTTAGATTCATAGTAAAACCCGCTATTCTATTAGCATGATCCTCAACTGACATCCAAGACAATTCTAGCCTTGGAAATAGAATCGCTTTTTACCGCTCTAGAAACACAGGAACACATTTTCTTATTAATTTTTTTCTGCGATTCTGATAAAAAAACGTCTCTATGGTCAATCTCTCCATCAACTTCCAGAATATCAACCTGACATAGCCCACATTCTCCACGCTGGCAGTCATATACCATGTCGATTCCTTCACGCTGAAGAGCATCCAAGAGGGTCTCGTTTTCACCGACGCTTATAGACTTATTTAGCCGAGGTATATGAGCGTAAAACTGTTGAGCTTCAAACCAACCTGAATTTCCAAAAGTCTCATACCTTAAATTGGTCGGGTCATTACCATTTTCTAACCACGATCTTTTAATTGCTTCCATCAATCTAATAGGACCGCACATGTAAAGTTCAGTACCTGTAGCTAAGTCACTCGTTAGATTATTTAGATCTATGTATTGGTCATAGGAGTCAAAATAGAATTTTACTCGTTCGCCATGCCCTTCCTTTAAATCTTCATAAAAAGCCATTGCCTTTGGGCTTCTTGCGCAATAATGTATTTCATAATTCGCTTCTAAATTACGGAGTACGTTAGCCATATTGACAATCGGCGTAATACCTATACCTCCAGCAACAAGCAGATATTTTGGCGCTCCGATCCGAAGTGGGAAGTCTTGCAAAGGCTCTGTGATTTTCATAGTTTGACCAGGTTCAAGTGAGTGCATAAATAATGAACCACCTCTTGAATTACGCGTTTTTAGCACAGCGATGTCAAGTTCAGTACCTTTTTTATTGGTCTCAGCTATTGAATAAGATCGAATATCTGCAGTGTTATTACTTCCCGTCGCAACTTTAATATGACTCCCTGCCGGTGCACTAATCACATGTGAAACCTGCAACCTTATTCGCTTAATATCCTCTGCTATCAGCGATGTATCAACGATTTCAGCTTGAATCCATTTTTCATTTCTATTAGCTACCATTGACCTCATCCTTATTTAGGAAATGTTGTTTCAATATCAATTCGCCCCTCTGCTTCCAAAGCTTTTTCCAATATGTGCCTGACCCACATTCCGCCGGCATCAATGTTGAGACTGTAAAACTCATGGCTAGGATTGGCATCAATCGCTTCTTGCTGTGCTTTAAGCATCATTTCGTCTTCACCGAATACCCCATGCACTCCGTTCCTGAGCCTGGTGGTTATCGACTGTTCGTCTAGATTCCAGTTTCTTGTGAAGGCCCAGAAGTAATGTGATGATCTGTCCGTTTCTGGACTAATAGTGTTCATTACGTATCCATTTACCCCATAATCTCGGCATCCTTCTGGCGCTCCGGTGCCTGCTTTGGCGACCCCTACGTCGATACAAATTGTGGACGGATAGTAATAATGGATTATCTGCCATCTATCAACATTCCCCTGGAAATCGGGATATTTATCGGCCATGTTCTTCTGCCAAAATGGCGGAGCCTCCGTATCCAATATCCACCGGCTTAGAGTTACCGAGTTTTCGGTATGGGTTACTTCAAAGTCCGATTCACTCAACTCCGCCTGTCCTATCGATGAACTATGCACAAATTCCTCGTGGGTCAGGTCCATGAGGTTATCCAGTATTAATTGGTAATTACACTTGGCATATATTGTCTCCCCATCCCCAGCCCAGTACTTATCCTTCATCTGCTTCATGTCCGGGATTTTTCCTGGATCTGCTAATGCGGCTTCTCCGAGCCATACCCACACAAATCGATGTCGTTCTACTACTGGATATGACGAGACAGAAGCGGACGGATTTAGAGTCTCTTGGGCGGGCATCTTCATGCAACGACCTGCCGAGTTATATTCCAATCCGTGGTAGGGACATTGAATACCGTCTTTCCCAACCAATTTTCCTTTGGATAGTGGGGCTAGTCTGTGCCAGCATGCGTCTGCAAGTGCAACTGGCCTTCCCTCTTTTGTCCTATAGAGAGCGAGAGGAGTGTTAGCGATAGTTCTTGCCAAAGGTTCAGTGTTGGTGACTTCATAATCCCACGCAGCCACATACCACCCATTAAGTGGATGAGGCAGGATCTTCGCAGCTTTAGAGCGTTGAGAACGGGTATGTTGAGGCATAGAATTTGATCCTCCATATTGGGTCGTACACTATCTCACTTCATAGTTATTTGAAGTGATGTACGACACAATACAGAACTCCTCTCCCTTTTGAAAGTTTTTGATAGAAAATATTTTCCGGCACCAGAAAGGAAAGCGATGAGCCTCAGAAATTCCCTGCTAGCTCTTTTAGCTTCCGGCCCCTTGACAGGTTATGACGCCTCCAAGCATTTCAGTGATTCGGTAGTCAACGTTTGGCATGCTTCAGATTCTCAGATTTACCCAGAACTACGTCGAATGGAAGCAGAAGGGCTGGTTGAGGCCCAGGAAGTCCCTTGGGGCCCTAATGGTGCCACAAAAAACGAATATAACTTAACTCATAGTGGTTTTGCTGAGCTTGAGAACTGGCAGAGTGAACCTACGGAATACCCCACTACAAGAGATCCGATGAGGCTGAAAGCAGCTTATTTCGAATGGGGAGATGCTATTGCAAATATCGCCCGTTTGAGAGAGCACATTGATCATCACCAGAAAATTATTAATAGCGCGACCTTGATGATCGAGAAAATTAGCAAAGATCTTCATCCAACACTTGTCCGCAGGGTCAAGGGCTTGCAGGATCCAAGAATGGTTGAACATGTCGTGTGGACAAAAATCTATGCCTATGAGGGAATTATTTCCTCATCAGAAGCTGAGATCTCCTGGGCACAACGAGGAATTCGGCATCTAGAGCGCTACCGACACGTGGAACAAAAATTTAGAAATCCGCCAATAAACGAAACAAATCGTTTCTGATCCGGATCTCCTCATTCCGCCCCATTCGCCTAAGAGAATTTACCCACACCCAGCGCACCTATCCCTCCAGCACGCCGGCATTCCAGGCATCCAAATACCAACTAGCGTCCGGCATTGCGCCAGTTTCTCTAGCCACCTCCGCAAAAGCAACTGCTCCGGTGGGATGTGCTGGATCAAAAACCGGACGTGCAGATAGCTGAGACCAACACGTATTTTTTAATCCGGACAGGAGTGGGTAGTGATCCACCGGAACTCCGAGGAGTTTTGAGGTCAACGCGGAAATTGTCCCCCCATGCGCCACCACCAATACGGCATGAAAATCCCAAGCTGTAAATTCAGCCATAAGCTCAGTAATCACCGGCTGTGCGCGTCGGGCCACATCTACGCGGGATTCTCCGCCGGGCGGAGTCCAAGTAGCGTCGTGGCGCCATATCGCCCTAGCTCCTGGACTATGACGATCCACTTCGTCACTGCTTTGCTCCTGCCAGTCTCCCAAATGGGTTTCTCGAAGCCTCGAATCAGTCGTTACCGGAAGCTGGAGTTCTTCAGCAATGATCTCTGCGGTTTCTCGGGCTCTGGACAGATCAGAAGCAATTATTCGCCGAATCGGAAATTCTGCCGCCTGTCCTGCCTGCTGTTGCCGAGCAAAATACTGCCCCACCTTCGCGGCTTGTTCTCTGCCCAACGCAGATAACTCGGTATCTAGCTGGCCTTGCATCCGGCCGCTAGCGTTGTAGGTCGTTTGGCCGTGACGAAGCAGAATCAGTCGGCGTGTCATCTACAGTTCTCCTGTATCCGGAGCGTCCTCTGCTAAGGGCAGATCATCCAGGGATTCCGCGGTACGGGGATCAATCTCATCTCCCCAGTCCCCAGGACGGTCCGGGGTAGGTATCCCGTCAAGATCAACCAGTGGACAGTCTCGGTACAGTCGGTCTAAGCCATAAAACTCTCGTTCTGCTTCACGCTGAACGTGAATTACCAGTCCGCTATAGTCCAACAACACCCACCGATTTTCCCGGTTACCTTCGCGCCGAAGTGGTTCTTTTCCTGCCTCAGTGAGGGCATCTTCAATCTCTTCCACAATGGCGCGAACCTGGCGTTCATTATCTGCTGAGCAGATCAGGAACACATCACTGATGGACATGACATCAGACACGTCGATAGCGGCAATATTTCCAGCGTGTTTCTCATCCGCAGCGCGCGCAGCTATGCCCGCTAAACGAATAGACTCCTGGGATGCAGTCACTCGATTCCTTCTGTAGTTAGATCATGGTGCGATTACTCAATAAGTACTAGTCACTACGATACCGTCCCCGTCCGATACAATCCGCGTTTGGCAATGTATTGCACCACACCATCGGGCACCAAGTACCATACTGGGCGGCCAGTGGCGGCACGTCGCCGACAATCAGTAGAGGAAATAGCCATCGCCGGGATATCTACTAGTTTCACCCTTTCCCGGTGCACTTCAGGGATGATATCCGCATGAAGCTCATAGCCTGGTCTTGTTACCCCGACGAAGTGGGCTAATTGAAACATTTTCTCCCAATCTCGCCAGGTAACGATGTTGCGAAGCGCATCTGCCCCGGTAATAAAATAGAGCTCTGCCTGAGGATATTTTTTTCGTAAATCATGCAGAGTATCAATGGTGTAGGTAGCGCCAGGGCGGTCAATATCCACCCTTGATACCGAAAACCGCGGGTTGGATGCCGTTGCAATCACCGTCATCAGGTAGCGGTCTTCTGCCGGAGTTACCTCGCGTCCAGATTTTTGCCAGGGCTGTCCGGTAGGCACAAAAATAACGTCATCAAGTTGGAACCGTGAGGCAACTTCGCTTGCCGCCACCAAGTGCCCGTGATGAATCGGATCAAAGGTTCCTCCCATCACGCCAATTCTTTGCGGTGCTGACTGTTGCGGCTGGCTGTTCATGCGCCAAGATTTTACCCTGGCCTTGGTTGCAGTCCAGCTCAGAGGGCACGACAATGGAAAGGTATGACAACACCAACCCGCCCGTTGCATCGTGACTCTTTAGACCGTATTGCTGCCACTGTGGGAGATCCCAGCCGAATCAGAACCCGTCTTATTGACCGTGTCGCTTATGCCTCGGATGCTTCCCACTATTTCAACACCCCGGACGCAGTGGTCATTGCCCAGGACGCTGCTGAAGTTGGTCGGCTCCTCCGCGCTGCTCGAGACAGCAACACACCGGTGACCTTGCGTTCTGGGGGAACTAGTTTATCCGGGCAAGCTTCTGGCGAAGGCCTAATGATAGATGTTCGGCGAAATTTCCGACGCATAGAGGTGCTCGACGCCGGTCAGCGGGTCCGCGTACAACCCGGCGCTACGGTTCGCCAAGTCAATATTCAACTTATGCCCTATGGCACAAAATTAGGTCCAGATCCCGCCAGCGAAAGCGCCTGCACCATCGGCGGTGTTATCGCCAACAATTCTTCTGGCATGGCCTGCGGCACGGAGCTTAATACCTACCGCACACTAGAATCCATGGTTTTTGTGCTTCCTTCCGGCACCGTCATTGATACCTCTTCTCCTACCGCAGATCAGGACCTGGCGCACCAAGAACCAGAGTTAGTGGACACCTTACTTCGCCTCCAACGGCGGGTACGTGATAACCAGGAATCCGTCGCCATCATCGAACGCCATTTCGCGCTCAAGAACACGATGGGCTACGGGCTCAATTCTTTCCTAGACTTTGACACCCCCGTCAAACTGCTAGAACATCTCATCATCGGGTCCGAAGGAACTCTCGCCTTTGTCGCTGAAGCAGTGTTCCGCACTGTCCCTATTTCTCCCCTGACCGCAACCACCGTCGCGGTATTTAACAACCTCGATGCCGCCACAACTGCTCTTCCAAGTTTGGTGCAGTCTGGCGCCGCGACCCTGGAACTCATGGATTCTACCTCTATTAGAGTGGGCCAGGCCCTAGGAAATGTTCCCCAAGCCATCACTGGTTTTGAGGTTGATCGCCAAGCCGCGCTGCTCATCGAATACTACGCTGACCAGGAAGAAGAATTGCGCACCACCATGAAAACGGGGGATGCCTTATTAGGTGATCTGCCGCTTTTCTCCTCGGCGCAGTTATCCACTGATCCTGCGGCGCGCACTCAAGCCTGGAATTTCCGCAAAGGACTATACGCATCCGTAGCAGAAGCTCGCCCCGCGGGCACCACGGCACTCTTGGAAGACGTGGTAGTACCCGTGGAGTCTCTCGCCCCTACCTGCGAAAGCCTCCAAGAGCTTTTTCAGCGCTACGGATATTCCGATTCCGTGATTTTCGGCCATGCGAAAGACGGCAATATTCACTTCATGCTCACTGATCGCTTTGAAGGGGCTGAAGCCCTGGGCCGCTATGACAAATTCAATGATCAGATGGTAGACATCATTCTCGGCGCCCATGGCAATCTGAAAGCTGAACACGGCACCGGCCGGGCTATGGCACCCTATGTTCGACGCCAATATGGCGATGAACTGTATGAGGTCATGGTGCAGTTGAAATCTGCGTGTGACCCGACCTGGATGCTTAACCCAGGGGTGATCCTAGAAGAAACTCCCGGCGCGCACATGCGCAACATCAAGCTCATTGAACCAGTCGATGAGGAAACAAACCGCTGCGTGGAATGTGGTTATTGTGAGCCGGTATGCCCTAGCAAGAATCTGACGTTAACCCCGCGCCAAAGAATTGTGGTGCGACGTGCCTATGCCCGAGCTACCGAAGCCGGGGATCTTGATACGGCGAAGAAGTTAGCTCAGGACTATAACTATGACGGTATTGATACCTGCGCCGTTGATGGCATGTGCCTGACCGCGTGCCCGGTAGGAATCAATACTGGAGATTTAATTCGTCGATTACGCAAAGAAGAACACGACAGCACTCCCGTGCTTTCTGCGGCGTGGACTGCCGCGGCGAAGAATTGGGGCCCTGCTAGCCGGGTGGGTTCAGTAGCTCTAAGCTCTGCCCATATCTTGCCTTCGAGTTTGGTGAGCAAGGTAACCGATGTCGCCAGGAAACTTGTCGACCAAGACACCATGCCCCGTTACAGCCGAGATTTGCCTGCTGGTGGGCATAATCGTCGGCAATTCTCCGGGGTGGTGGGTGCCCCGCTGGGGCGCATCATGGGTGTTTATCTCCCCGCTTGCGTTAACTCCATGTTTGGTGCCGCTGGTGACGGCCCGGGGGTGACCAACAGCTTCATTACCTTGTTGGAACATGCTGGAGTGGCCCTACGTGTCCCAGATAATATTGAGTGGTTATGCTGTGCCACCCCGTGGTCTTCTAAGGGATTTACCCGGGGCCGGGAGGCCATGGCTACCAGAGTCCACGAGGCCGTCCGGGAGTTGAGCAATAACGGTGAACTTCCCATTATCAGCGATGCCGTCAGCTGTACCGAAGGGTTCCATAAGATTCTGGAACCACTTGGTCTGAGGGTAGTTGATTCGGTCAGCTTCACCGCCCAGCACCTACTCGACAAGCTGCAGATCACGCCGAAAATCAGTGACGTGGTTATACACCCCACCTGTTCATCTACCCATCTTGGGGTCACCCCAGACATGGAGAAAATCGCCTGGGCAGTCGTCGGGCCAGATGGGCACGTTTTTGTTCCCACAACCTGGGGATGCTGCGCCTTTGCTGGCGACCGCGGGATGCTGCACCCAGAGTTAACGGCCTCAGCTACTCAAGCTGAAGCCGATGAGATTAAAGATCTTGAACGCCGCCTAGGCAAGCAACTGCACTATGCGTCCTTGAATCGCACTTGTGAGTTAGGGATGTCTCGAGCCACCGGACAGGAATACCACCATATCCTGGAGTATCTAGCCGAGGCGTGCCAGGCCTAGCTTTGCGCGCCGGTGGCCCCCACCTAGTTCTTAAGCCAACGCTCTAACCTTTTCTGACTGGGTTTCTTCCGTATCCTGGGCAAGCCGAGCTAGTTGGATGGAGCGGGCGTAAATAGAAATCCCGAGGAAGCAGAGGGTAAACATCCCAAGAACAATGATGCCTCGGTAGTAGACGCTATCGATATTGGCATCAACCGCACGGATATAGGCGTCGCGAGCATAGCTCATGGGGTGGAAGGCGTGGAGCGCACGTAGCGGTCCGGGGGTGAGCTGGCTGGGCCAGACTCCACCAAAGCAGAACACCCCGTAAGCGAAGAATCCGAGGGAGAAAGCGGCACCCACTAATTGTCCAAAGACAACTCGGAGCATCTGGAAACAGGCGGTGCCATTAGTGGCGATCATGAAGATCGCTAGCGCGTAGGCCCAAGGGCGCGACGGGTGAAAGTCCAAGGACATGCCAGTCCAGGTCAAGAGACCCATGATGATGAGATTGACCAATCCCACCAAAGCGAAGCCGGCGAGCACTGGTTTGGCTGCACCCTTATGGCGATAAATACCAAGAATGTGCGGGGCAAGCATACTGACCAAGGCCATAGCTAGATAACCGAATACCAAGATCAGAATGAGGGTGACACCCTGGGAAAGCACCTTAGAGGTGGGGTTATGCACGTCGCTGAGGGTTTGAACCGGGTGACGATAATCCTCGGAATAGTTAACTGGCACCGCAATCTGCTGCGAGGAAGACTCAATATTGCGGATCTGCGGGGCCTTAGCAGCACCGTCAGCTAAACCAGAATTCAATAAACTGGTGCCTTCTTTGAGGCGTCGGGCGCCATCATCGAGTTGATGGGCACCATCTTTCATTTGCCCCATGCCATCATCAAGTCGCACTGCGCCATCCCGTAGCTGCGCGGTACCATCTTTGAGCTGCAACACTCCGGAAAGATACGGGGCAGACGGGTCATTTAAGTTGTATCGCATCAAGGCAGTCCCGTCCTTGAGCTGCTGCAACTTATTCACCATAGCTTCCGGGTTACCAGAGTCCAGTACGGAAATCTGCTGGCGAATATTTTCTGCCTGCTCATGCAAACCAGCCCGTTCCAAAGAATCAACCACTGGGCGCAGTTGAGCGGCCACGCCCCCGGCTTGTTGCAATAACGGAATCAACTTACCGGTCAACTGCCCCACGCCGTCATCAATTTTTGCCGAGCCCTCCCCAAGCTGCCCGGTGCCGGAAACCAACTGGGACATGCCATCGTCTAGTCGCGCGGACCCATCGCGCATCTGCTCGGTACCATCTTTAAGCTGGGCGGTACCATCCACAGCTTTCGAGGTTCCATCCTTGAGCTGGGTCATACCGTCATCCAGCTGCTTGGCCCCACCTGCTGCTTTGTTCAGACCTGCCCCCAGCTGATTAATACCACCGAGGATTTTCGCGGCATACCCTTCAGAAATCCCTTTTTGGACACCTTGTTCGATCCCTGGAACAAGACCCGATGTCAGCAAGGGCGTGTTGGTTCCGTAGTGGTCATTGTAGGAGATGACGACCTCAGCTTGATGAGGTTGCGGATCCACGACTGTGGCTACTTCCTGGGAGAAATTCCGAGGAATGGACAACACCACCATGTAGTCTTCATCTCGCAACCCTGTATCGGCTTCCTCTGCAGATACTTGTTCAAAATTGAGGTAGTCGGTGTTCATCAAACCATTGACGACATCATCGCCAAAGTTGACGTGCTTTCCGTCTTGATCGGCCCCAGTATCTTCATTAACCACTGCGAGTTTGACATCTTTGAGATAGTGCGATGGATCCCATAATGACCACATGAACGCGGCAGCCACGAGCAGGGGCGCAACTAAAACCAAGATGAGGACGACCCGGAAGAAAATCCGGCGGGGATTCCGTGGGGCCGGGGCAGCTGAAGCAAATAGAGACATAGGGGTTCTCCGATGGAAACCTGGGGCCAATAGGGTCAAGAATCATCTTTCTGTGGGGACACAGAAGTGCAGCTAGAGATGATATTGCAGGCAATAGTTCAAACTGAAAATATCTCAATCAAGGCTCTGTGAACAAACCTGAATCGACAAATTCAGAATGTATAGCTTTGCCACAGGGAGAATATAGCAAAGAGTTCATTTGGATTGGAATATAACTGACCCACTTTCTTAAGACTATCCGGACCCACCAGCTTTGACCAGGCCTTTTCATGAACATATAAAAATTCTTGCGGGCAATGTATAAACCTTAAATTCTCGTTCAGAATTTAGTATTTAGCACAAATGATTAATGCTTTCATTATTCTTTTAACTACCTAAATATGAGAGTGCAAACTATCATTTTCGTGGTGATGGTTTAGACCTCTTAACTTCCTCTATTTCTAACCCAAAAGTAGATATATTTCCCCAGATAAGCACTATATTTTGTGCTAATAACCACGCCGTAAACACGCTACTTTCTATGATGGACCCATGCGCGATCACGTTCTCTTCCTTGCTACTGGAGGCACTATTTCTTGTTGCCGCGACTCTGGCGGCGCTTTGGTGCCCACAAAAAACAGCTCCGAGTTACTGGAACTTAGTCGGCAATGTAGGGAATTTCGCTGCGATCTCGAGGTTCAGACCTGTGACTTGGCGCAGCTTGACTCCTCATCCTTAGACCTCGCACAGTTAGACAAAATTCTGGACACCATTGACCACGCCTGGGAAAATCCACAAACCCGCGGGATTGTCCTCTCTCACGGAACAGACTCGCTAGAAGAAACAGCCCTGGCTCTCGAACTCTTTCACCATGACCCGCGGCCGCTCGTTATTACCGGGGCGATGCGTCCGGCGGATGATCCCCTAGCCGATGGGCCACGAAACCTTGCCTCTGCTCTGACCTATGCTGCCGACCCACGCAATCTCAGACAAACAGTAAAAGTCTGCTTTCACTCTCGATTTCTTGCCGCTCGCGGAGTGTGGAAAAAACACACCACAGACCTCGACGCTTTTTATGGTGATGAGGCGGCAACCACCCCCATCAATTACCACGAGATTTTGGGGCAGAGACCCAAGCTCAGCGGCATAGATGTCCGAATTATTCATTGCTATCCCGGCGCGCCAGGACGAATCATTAATGAGGCGATAGCAGCCGGAGTAGATGGAATTGTCGTTGAAGCTATGGGAGCAGGAAACGTCGGGCAACCCATGGCTGAGGGAATTATTCGGGCCCGTGAACAACACATTCCCGTGGTATTAGGGACCAGGGTGCCGTCGGGCCCAATCGAAACGATCTATGGGGGAGCCGGCGGTGGAGCAACCCTCGGCGAAGCCGGCGTCATCAGTGCCGGGAGACTTCACCCCAGCCAAGCGAGGATAGCGCTCATTGCTGCCTTGGCAGCAAACGTCGACCCTCGCCTTCTGCTGACTCAGGACTCCTAAGCACTAGGGTCGGGTTTGCCCCTCCCCCTCCAGGATCCATTTCGTACTCGTTAGTTCCGGAAGAGCCAACGGCCCCCGCGCATGAAGCTTTTGGGTGGAAATACCAATTTCCGCACCCATGCCATACTCTTCACCATCCGTAAACGCGGTAGAAGCATTAATCATCACTGCGGCGGAATCCACCGCAGCGCTAAAACGCTGCGCAATCCTGGTATCAAGCGTGGCAATCCCCTCAGTATGGCCAGTGGAGTAACGGCTAATGTGGCTAATAGCTTCCTCCACTCCAGATACTAAGCGAAAACTAATATCTAAGGACAAATACTCCGTCCCCCAATCCTCTTCAGTAGCCGGAATAATATTGTCTGCGCCTAGCTCCCTAAGTTCATCTTCCCCGTGAATCTTCACCCCCGCCTCTTGGAGTGCAGCAATGATCTTTAACTGATTCTCCGGAGAAATCGCCCGGTCAACAAGAACCGTTTCGGTGGCGTTGCAGACGCTCGGGCGTCGAGTTTTTCCATTAATAACCAGCGCTATGGCCTGATCAATATCCGCAGTCGCATCAATATAAAAGTGACAATTCCCGGCTCCGGTTTCAATACTCGGCACAGTCGCCTCACTAACCACGGCGTCAATAAGTCGAGCTGAACCACGCGGAATGACCACGTCAACTAAGCCCCGGGCAGTAATGAGGTCGCGAACAGAGTCGTGGGAGTCACACGGCAAAAGCTGCACAATTTCGCGCGCAATTCCGTGCTGTTCCGCAACATCCTGAAGAATGGTCACCAACGCACTATTGCTGTGCCGAGCAGACTGCGAACCGCGCAGCAAAGCAACGTTGCCGGACTTTAGAGCCAAACCAAACGCGTCAACGGTGACGTTGGGGCGCGCCTCATAAACAATCCCCAACACTCCTAAGGGAACTCGCACTTTTCGCATCCGAATACCATTGGGCATCACCGAACCTGTGACCACATCCCCCACCGGATCTTTAAGCGCTGCTACTTGGCGTAAGCCGGCCGCCATCCCGCTCAACCGAGCACTGTCTAAACTCAGGCGATCAAGTAACGCCTCACTGAGCCCAGCCTCTTGCCCAGCTGCGACGTCCTGGCGATTGGCAGCTAAAACTTCCTCCTGTCGAGGCCCCTCCAGTGCTTGAGCAGCATCGCGAAGAATCTGATTTTTTTCATCTGAGTGTAAAGCCGCAACAATCGGCGCTAATTCTTTAGCCCGACGTGCTTTCCTTAAAACTTCTTCACGTTGTCTATTTGTGTGCTCTACTGACGTCATAGTTTGGGAGTCTAATCTCTACGTCAGCAGCTACACCCTTTTTTACACCCGTCTTTTCTATTACCCAGTTCACTGATAATTTTATTTCTACTCATTGACAGGAAACTGTAAAGAAGGTTTAATCCATGGCTTCTACCAACCAAAAACCAGGCCGGGAGGTGTTCTCCAGCCGGGCTGCGTTCCTCTTTGCCGCTATCGGCTCTGCCGTGGGTCTCGGCAATATTTGGCGCTTCCCCTACGTGGCCTATGATTCCGGCGGCGGAGCGTTCCTTATCCCTTATATCGTGGCTCTCCTTACCGCCGGCATCCCGCTTCTGTTCTTTGACTACGCCATCGGTCACCGCTTCCGCGGGTCCGCACCCAAGTCCTTCCACCGCCTGCGCTCCTGGGCAGAACCGGTGGGCTGGATCCAAACCGGAGTGTCGTTTTTTATCACTCTCTACTATTCCGTGATTGTGGGCTGGGCGTTAATTTACGCCTTCAAGTCACTCACCCAACCGTGGGGCGGAGATGCTGACTCCTATTTCTTTAAAGATTTCCTCAGAATGGAGACCAGCCATCTGTTAACCTTTGATTTTGTCTGGCCCATTGCCATTGCCCTTCTTGCCGTCTGGATCATGGTGATCCTAGTTCTCGCGGCTGGGGTGGACCGGGGTATCGGCATTGTCTCTAAGATTTTTATCCCGTTGCTCGCCATTCTCTTCATCATCGTGGTGCTGTTCTCTCTCACCCTCGAAGGGGCAGCTACCGGATTAAATGCGCTATTTACCCCCAACTGGTCAGCATTAAAGAACCCGACGGTATGGCTTGCCGCCTACGGGCAGATTTTCTTCTCCCTCTCGGTGGCTTTCGGCATCATGCTCACCTACGCTTCCTACCTCAAACCCCGCTCTAATTTGACGGGAACCGGCCTTGTCACTGCCTTCGCGAACTCCTCTTTCGAGGTTCTCGCCGGGGTGGGTGTGTTCTCAACTCTTGGTTTCATGGCTGTCAAGAGCGGTGTACCGGTGGAAGATGTTGCCACCTCCGGCATCGGTTTGGCCTTCGTCGCGTTCCCCACTGTCATTTCCCAAATGGGAGGGCTTTTAGGCGGGATTTTCGGATTCCTCTTCTTCCTCTCCCTCTTCATCGCCGGCATCACCTCCCTGATGTCGCTTTTTGAAGTAGTTGTCGGCGCTGCTCAAGACAAATTCAACCTAGAACGGAAAACAGCGGTCATCGGCATCGGCGCGGTGATGACTGTGTTATCCCTCCTACTTTTCCCCACCACATCAGGGCTTGTCGCCCTCGATATTATGGATAAATTCACCAACTCCATCGGCATTGTGTCGGTCGCTATTATCGCCATCGTCGTGGTGGATTGGTTATTACACCGTTCTGATGAATTAGCTCTCCACCTCAACGCGGTGTCTTCCTTCCGAGTCGGAACAATCTGGCGAATTTGCGTCTCCAACCTCACCCCGGTGGTGTTGTTTGTCATGCTCTTCCAGGAGATCATTTCTCTCATCAAAGAGCCCTATGGGGGTTACCAAAGTGGCCAAGTCGCACTTTTTGGATGGGCAGTGTTAGCCATCATCTTCATCGGCGCCATGGTCATGACTATTGTCCCCTGGCGCGGTGAACAATTCCTGGCCGGCCCACCCGGCTCCGATTTTGGGGTCCGCACCGCCCGACAACTTGAAGCCCGCACTCCCCGGCAAGCAGTCAGCATCGAGACTCCGACGCAGCAGGAGGAACAATCATGACCGGTGCAGCAATTGTAATGATGACCCTATTTATGTTGGTGATCTGGGGCGGTCTGGCGCTAAGCATTATTCATCTCCAAAAGCACCCAGATGAAACATCCGGGCACCTTGGAGATCATCCAGACCTGAGCAACGAGGCACTCCAAAAAATGGAGCGACACTAGTAGCCCTGAGCCACGTCCACCTCATTGGGCATGGCTGCGCCTTGTTCAAAAGCTGCGGCGTTTCTTACCGCTAGGTCACCCACTAAAACCTTGGTGCGTTCTTTGGTGTTAGCAGTGTGCGGAGTGATAAGGACGTTGTCCATCTTCCAGAGCGGGTGACCATCTGGAAGAGGTTCTGGATCCGTCACATCAAGCGCCGCACCCCCAATCTCTCCTTCCTCTAACGCCCTCACCAGGTCCTCAGTATTCACCAATCCCCCACGCCCCACGTTGACTAACAGGGCGTCTTTTTTCATTCTCCGGAAAACATCGACGTTGACCATCCCCCGTGTGCGATCACTTAAGGGAACTAAGAGCACCACGATATCGGCTCTATCCCACACCTGCGAAGCCTTATCCATCGCAATGCTTTCATCTGCACCGGGAACCTCGCGACCAGAGTTAGTGACCGCGATGATGTGTGGCTGGAAGGGGCGAAGCAGTTTGATAAGTTCTTCACCAATACCCCCGGCTCCAATAATAGCGACGGTTTTGTGGTCATAAAGCCACTGGGTAGAAGCATCTATCTCAGCTTGCACGGACCACGTGGCAGCCATCGCTATGGATTTGTGTTTGTGATAGCTAGCCAGGATGAGTCCGAGCGCAGATTCCGCCACAGTGCTGGCAAAAAGCCCCTTGGCGTTGGCCCATCGCACCTTATCAGTGAGTTTATTTTCCTTGAGCAGATCATCTAACCCGGCATAGGTTGTTTGTACGTAGCGCACAGATTCCGGTAACTCCGGGAATTGTTTTCCGCCGCCGTTATAAACCAAAAAATCAATGTTGTCGGGAATAATCCCCTCTTCCGCCGGAAGGTACTGGTGTCCAGCACTTTCGATCTCCGCTACGGTAGTCTCCCAGACCTGGGGGTACATCGAAAATCTCACGTAATAACTCCTTCGCGGTTCATCGGTGTTTTCTTCTTCTCCACAGTCTAGGGGCTCACCCTCACTTCCGGGATATACCCAAAACCTATTTTTCAATAATCAATCAGTATTCGGTATTGTTTTTTCTGCACACTTTTCAACTTCCACAGGTAATGGAAAGAACCTTTTATGGAAAACTTAGAACAAAAAAGTATAGAGAAATTAAGCGCCAGTGCTTTTACTATGAAAGTGCTAAATGGTATCTCCGTTGCCGTGGTTGTTACCTTGGTACCCCAGGCTCTTTTGGGAGAATTACTGAAAGCTCTCTTGCCTATATTCCCTGCGGGCCAAAACATTATTAATTTAGTAGGCCTTACCTCCTCTCTTCTCCCTGTCATTATCGGAATGATGGTGGCTGTCGAATTTAAACTCACCCCCATCCAAACCGCCGTAGTAGCTATTTCCTCAGTTCTTGGATCCGGGGTTGCCACCGCCCAAGGCGATGGAAGTTTCCTCCTCAAAGGTACTGGTCTAGTTATCAATAGCGGCGTAACGGCGGCGCTGGCCGTAGGGCTCGTTCTCTTTATTGGCACAAAACTCCGCAGCTACACTATTTTATTGCTCGCCACGCTCACTATTTTGACGGTTGGCAGTATCGGTGCTTTCGTCACCTATCCAGCGGTTAAGGTATTTACTATTTGGCTCGGAAAACTGATAAACGGCACAACAGAACTACAACCTATTTTCATGGGAATTATTTTGGCCGCCCTTTTCTCGGTGCTTATTGTCTCGCCTGTATCTACCGTTGGAATTGCCACCGCGATTTTTATGGAAGGCGTTTCCTCCGGCACCGCTAATCTGGGGTGCGTCGCCGCCGGAATGACATTAATGGTTGCCGGGTGGAAAGCAAATGGTTTTGCCAATAGCATTATCCACATTGTGGGTTCCCCCAAGGTGCAAATGGCAAATATGTTTGCCCATCCACGTTGCCTAATCCCCATCGTCCTTCACGCTGCAATCCTCGGCGGAATCGGCGGGGCCTTCCAAGTCACCGGTTCCGCCATCTCTGCAGGCTTCGGCCTTTCCGGATTAGCGGGCCCGCTAGCTGCACTCAATCACGAGGGCTGGGGCTGGAGCGCCGGAAATATCGCCATCGTGCTGCTGTGCTGGGTCATTCTCCCCTTCATCCTTGCCGTCATCTTCACCCGGATTTTTGAAAAAATTGGCTGGACTCAACCCGAATACTATGCGTTGAGGTTCACCTAGAAGTTGGTGTATCAGCGCCAAAAGCCGCCTAGGGTTTCAGGTCTTCTCAAACCTTAGGCGGCTTCTTCTTATCCTTAGATGGCGCGTCCAGGGCTGAGAATCCCCTTGGGGTCCAACGCCTTCTTAATAGCATGTTGTGCCGCTAAGGTAGCTTCATCGAATTGCATGGGTAGTTCGTGGTGTTTGAAGATACCAATGCCATGCTCCCCGGAGATAACTCCGTCAAGTTCAATAGCAGCTGCAGTGATGCGGTCAGTTACCCGGTTCGCTGTGTCCCAATCATTGTCAACTACTTCAATCATGGGGTGCAGGTTGCCGTCACCCACGTGAGCGACTATCCGCACCTGGTGTTGTTCTTCCTCAGCGATATCTTCAATTTTCGCGATGAGTTCCGGCAGTCGAGGAACCGGAACACCGGTATCACCTTGTACCCATACTCCTCGTTTCTGCAACGCCGGTAAAGAAAGCTTCCGCACCGCCATAAGCCCGTCGCCAGGTTGACGTCGAACCTCAGAAGCCCCAGCGTGTTCGGCGCATTCGCACGCAATATCAACGCTACGTGCGGCGTTCTCCCCCACCGCCATACCAATTATCAACGCCGCCTGAGGGATAGCTAAACCAGCGTGGTTATCTTCTTCCACCCACTGAGTCACAGTGGCATCAAGCATCTCAAGGACTTCAAGCTCCGCAGCAGATTTCACCATGCTGACCACAGCTCGGCCGGCGTCGTCAATGGAGTCAAAACTAGCCAGGAACGTTTCCGGGGTGCCCTGGGGAATAGGGGTGAGCCACACAGTTGCTTTGGTGATAATCCCCAACGTTCCTTCCGAACCCACAAAGAGTTGGGTGAGGTTTAAACCAGTGGCGTTCTTTATGGTTCGCGACCCGGTGCTAATAACTGAACCATCCGCTAAAACAACGGTTAAGGCCGCTACGTGATCAGCCGTAGTGCCGTAGGCAATACATCGCAACCCACCGGCATTAGTGGCAATAGTTCCCCCAATAGTTGCCCTTGCTGAGCTAGCTGGATCCGGGGCATAGAATAGTCCGTACTTTCGCACGGCGGAATCTAGGTCTTGGACAATAACCCCGGCTTGAACAGTGGCTAAGCGAGCATCAGCGTCAACCTCAAGGATGCTATTCATCTGATGCATCGCAATAACTAATCCGCCTTCATAGGGTAAGGCTCCGCCAGCTAAACCGGTACCTGCGGCCCAAATAGACACCGGTAACTCATGGTCATAGGCAAATTTCACGCTTGTCGCAACATGCTCTGTGGTGCGGGGAATAACAACCGCAGCTGGCTTAGGTGGATCAGCATCTTCCGGAACCTGGGCTGAATCGCGAAGAAAAGGCCCCATCGTAGCGGGATCCGTAATAAGGTCAACCTCGTCAGGAAGAAGGGTGCGTAACTCATCAAGGTTTAAGGTGGTCATGGAATCATGATAAACCCTGGGGGTTGGACCTCACCTAACTTAAAGCCGGCTGGCGTAGTGAGAGAGATAATCAGCATGGACTACTGAGCGCCGTTTTCCCTCTGGTAACTCCTCGGAGCGTTTCCCAATTAAAGAACGAAGTTCGACGGCGTCAAAGCGTACCTCACCTCGACCTAAAAGCTGACCCTCTGGCCCGGTGATATCCACAATGTCACCCACCCGGAATTCGCCTTCGACCCCGGTGATTCCTACCGCAAGAAGAGAATGCCCGCCGGAGATCACTGCCTCCATGGCTCCTTGATCTACCCGCAGCACTCCTGTTGAATCTGCGGCGTGCAGGGCCCAAAATTTCCAGGCGGAAATACGGTTGTCCCGGGGATAAAACACCGTCCCCACCGAAGCGTCGTCTAAAGCAGGGCCAACATTGTCCGCCGCAGCTAAAAGAACCGGAACACCACCACGGGCAGCTAGCCGAGCCGCAGCGACTTTAGAAGCCATTCCACCGGTTCCCACTTTCCCACCGTCTCCGGCTACCACCCCTTGCAGGTCATGGCCGGAACGGACTTCCGGGATAAAACGCGCCCCTGGCTCTTGCGGGTTACGGTCATAGAGACCATCCACATCAGACAACAACACTAGAGCATCTGCTTGAACTAAATGAGCTACCAAGGCGGCAAGACGGTCATTGTCACCGAAGTGAAACTCCGCGGTCGCCACGGTGTCATTCTCATTGACTATCGGAACCACTCGCATCCGACGGAGCCGATCCAGCGTCCGTTGAGCATTACGAGCCCGGGAGCGAATTCCTGCATCAGAGGCGGTGAGCAGCACCTGCGCTACGGTTCGGCCGTAGCGGGCAAAAGAACGCGCCCAGTGGTGGGCTAAGTGCACCTGCCCGACGGCCGCAGCAGCTTGCTTCGTTGCAAGGTCAGCGGGCCGAGACTGCAACCCCAGTGGAGCCATCCCAGCGGCAACCGCACCAGAGGACACCACAATGATGTCAGTGCCTCGGAGCATCCGCGCTTGGAAGGCATCAACAAAACGGTCAATGCGGGCTGGATCAACCAGGTGATTATCCCCAGTCAACGAAGAAGATCCGATTTTGACGACGATCCGACGAGCTTGAGCAATATCTTGCCTTAAGCTAGCCAGATGGGCGTCGGCCGAAATAATGCTTGGGTTAGGAAGCCCAGCCGATGGAAAATCTGGGGCAGCAGATTGCCCCGCATAGGGCTGGTGCGGTAAGGAATCCGAGGTCGACACGGAGAACTATCCCTCCCAACGATCCCGACGGGCTTCTTCCCCATCGCCATAGTCATATTCATCAATAAGACCACGACGGGCTTGGGAGGCACGCTTGCGTTCTGCGGCACTTCGCCGAGAGGTGCGTTCTAGACGAATATCAGTACCACGACCAGATAGTGGGCTATCTGCCCCAGCCGTGGTCATGGGCTCCCATTCGAAGGTGATATCACCAATACTGACACTGCATCCTTCCGCAGCTCCGGCTTTAAAGAGGGCGTCTTCTACCCCCAGCTTATTGAGCCGATCAGCGAGATACCCCACCGCCTCATCGTTCTCAAAATCAGTTTGACGAATCCACCGCTCGGGTTTATCCCCGCGCACCACGAATCCACCAGGAATCTCCGAATCAGGTTCGATGATAAACCCAGCATCCTTTGTCCGAGCATCCACCGCACGAGGACGAATGATGGTGTGGGCGGAATCAGCCTTGTGGATGGGCCGCTTCGTGCGAGCCTGCTTTACAATTTCCATCAGCTGATAAACCAGAGGATCTAACCCCCGCCGCGCCACTGCTGAGATAATAAAAACCGGCCACCCAAATTTTTCGGCTAAATCCTCCCGCACAAACTCCGCTAGTTCTTCCGCCTCGGGGACGTCGGCCTTATTCAACACAATTACTCGTGGACGCTGCCTCACATCACCCAACCCAATATCGTTTTCTAAGGCGTCTTGGTAGGCGGCAAGTTCTTCTTCTAAGGCTTCGATGTCACTTACCGGGTCGCGGCCGGACTCTAACGTGGCGCAATCGACCACATGGGCAAGGACCGCGGTTCTTTCAATGTGCCTTAAGAAATCGAGGCCCAATCCCTTGCCTTGGCTGGCGCCTGGGATCAATCCAGGCACATCAGCGATGGTGAAACTATCATGCCCGACGTTCACCACACCGAGGTTGGGTTGCAGGGTCGTGAAAGGATAGTCACCGATTTTTGGTTTGGCCGCCGACAGGACCGAAATCAAAGAGGATTTTCCAGCCGAGGGGAAACCCACCAAACCTACATCGGCCATGGATTTTAATTCCAGCACCAGGTCTTTTTGTTCACCTGGCTCCCCTTTGAGAGCAAAACCAGGGGCTTTGCGGTGTTGAGATGCCAACGCGGCATTACCTAAGCCACCAAATCCGCCTTCAGCAGCAATAAACCGAGTTCCCGGGGTAGTGAGATCCGCCAAGGTGTCGCCATCCTCGCTCAACACCACCGTTCCCACAGGAACCTGAAGAATCAGATCCTCTCCCCGCTTTCCGTTGCGGTGATCTCCTGCCCCGTTGCCACCGCGTTGGGCTTTAAGATGCGGGCGGAAGTGAAAATCCAACAAAGTATGGATTTGCGGGGACACTTCCAGAATAATGTCCCCGCCGTGACCACCGTTTCCGCCATCGGGCCCACCGAGGGGCTTGAATTTTTCTCGATGCACAGAGGCGCACCCATGCCCGCCGTCACCGGCGGTGAGATGTAGAACCACGCGATCAATAAAACGAGCCATGGCAGAAAGGAGCTCCTGAGGTTGAGGTAGGTGTAGATAAGGTAGAGCGGAATTTATGAAAAAAGCACAACCCTTGATGAATGTTAGGGCTGTGCTTTCACACTATATTGTCGGACAGTCATCCAAAGCTACAGTTTTCTTTAAATGAGGCTGAGTCCGAACCGGGTTTGCGTCGGATTTTTTAGGCCTCTACTGGCTCGTTTTCCACGACGTTAACCATGCGGCGGGTCCGCTTGATCGAGAACTTCACAGCGCCCGGCTTCAGTGCGAACAGCGTGTCATCTCCACCACGTCCAACATTCTCACCAGGGTGGAACTTGGTGCCGCGCTGACGGACCAGGATTTCACCGGCCTTGACCTGCTGGCCACCGAAGCGCTTAACACCCAGGCGCTTGGCCTCGGAATCACGACCGTTGCTGGAGCTCGATGCACCCTTTTTGTGTGCCATTGTGGTTTCCCTCCCTTAAAGGTAACTACGGCTTATTTAATGCCGGTGATTTTCACGACGGTCAGCGGCTGACGGTGACCCCAGCGACGCTTATAACCAGTCTTGTTCTTGTAGTGCATACCGCGGATCTTCGGCCCCTTGACGTGCTCGACGATCTCAGCATCAACGCTGACGCCAGAAAGCTGGTCCGCGGTGGATTTAACATCGGCGCCATCGACGAGCAGAACCGGGGTGAGAGCCACGGACGATCCCGGCTCACCCTCGATCTTCTCGACCTTGACGAGGTCACCTTCGGCAACCTTGTACTGCTTGCCGCCGGTCTTGACGATCGCGTACATAGGAGGGTTACCCCTTATCTAAAACTCGACTCAGGCTGCCGGCACCCCAGCGGCCTGAAAGGACAGGTACTGATTTTTCTTGAGCCAAGGGTCCACACCCACCGTGGGCACACCAAGGCTGCGACTGTCAAAGACTACACCCCCAAGTGCTGAAGAATCAACTTCCCAGCTCTTGGGGGTGCCCCCGGACTATCTCATCCGCGTCAGTGCTGACTTTTCCTTATCCTCGCCGGCTCATTTTCCGAACCGCGCGACGACGCCCCCGGCCAGAACTCCGCTTCTGGGTGGCAGGTTTTTCGCCCGACTTGGTGTCAGAGCTAGACACCCGCTTAGTCTTCTGCTCGCTCCTGCGCTCCCGCTGAGCTTGTACCCGGGCCCGGCGCACTGCTCGACGTCGGCCCCGTCGAGACTCTTGAACCTCAATGGTAACGGTGCGAGAACTCAGTGAGGCTGAATCATCGTGTTCCATATCATCGCTATCAGCTTCCACGCCGGCAGGTTCAAAATCCTCAGGACGTGGTTCATAGTCAGAACGGGAATTACCGCGGGTTCGTAATTTCCGCCGTGGGGATCGATCAAAGGCTTCCTTGGCTTCCTCATAGGTGCCGTTCGGCTGGGAGTCTGCCGAATCACTGTGATCATCAGCCGGCGTCTGTTCACCAAGCTGATCCTCAGACTCTTGCTGCTTACCGCGGCCACGTCCCCGGCCACGTCCACCGCGACGGGTGGAGCGACGCCGCCGAGGCCTATACTCCTCCTGCTCCTCCGCCTCATCGACGATGACGGCAGCCGCAAGATCTTCAATACTGCTGCTACCCTGCGTGGATTCTTCCTCCGGGGTCACCACATCATCAAGCTCATCTTCTCGGTGCCGCTGAATGGCCTCGGCTACCGGATGCGGCTGCAGTGGCTTGCGCTGACGTCGAGCCTTTGAGGCAGCTTTTTCTGCGCGCTGTTCGCTGCGATCCACCGGATCCTTATGAATAATGATCCCGCGACCATCACACGCCTCACAAGGGGTAGTAAAGGTCTCTAGCAACCCAGTACCCATGCGCTTTCGTGTCATCTGGACTAAGCCCAGAGACGTGACTTCGCTAACCTGGTGCCGACTCCGATCCCGTTCCAGGGCCTCACTGAGTTTGCGCAAGACCAGTTCTTGGTTTTCTGGCAGCACCATATCAATGAAGTCAATAACAATCATCCCACCAATATCACGCAGCCGGAGTTGCCGAACAATTTCTTCGGCAGCTTCAATGTTATTGGTTGTCACCGATTCTTCTAGGTTTCCCCCAGTACCCGTGAAACTTCCCGTGTTGACATCAATCACCGTCATCGCTTCGGTTCGATCAATGATAAGGCTGCCACCGGAAGGCAAATACACCTTGCGAGCAAGACCTTGATCAATTTGACCATCAACATCATGCTTGGCAAAGGCGTCTTTATCCCCAGATTCCCGGGAATTAAAACGCACGAGTCGATCCTTAAGATCCGATGCCACCGAGTCAACGTAGCTTGAGACGATATTCCAGGACCGATCCCCATCCACAATGAGTTCTTTGAAATCCTCATTAAACAGGTCCCGCACTACTTTAATAAGGACATCTGGCTCCTCATAGAGGGTAACTGGCTTCGCACCCTTGGACTCCTTTTCGGCAGTAGCACGTTTATTCATCTGCTCCCACGTGCGATGCAGGCGGTTAACATCTTCAGCGATATGTTTTTCCGCAACGCCTTCCGCAGCGGTCCGAATAATGATGCCACCCTCCTCAGGGGCAACCCGATTCAGGATCTCCTTGAGACGCTTACGCTCAGGCCCAGGCAACTTACGAGAAATACCAGCATTTCGACCCTGAGGTACATACACCAAATAGCGACCTGCCAAGGAAATATGCGTGCTGAGCCGAGCTCCTTTTTGGCCAATCGGGTCCTTAGTTACCTGCACCATTACCTGATCACCAACATGCAGAGCCTGCTCAATACGGCGTTGTTTACCGCTGAGGCTAGCTTCCCGCCAATCTACCTCTCCGGCGTAGAGAACACCGTTTCGATCAGCACCAATATCAATAAACGCGGCTTCCATATTCGGCAGCACATTTTGCACGCGCCCCAAATAGACATTGCCAATCATCGAGGCTTGTTCTTCTGAGGTAACAAAATGCTCCACCAGTTTTCCGTCTTCCAGCAGACCCACCTGTGTTACCCGTCCCGGGCGACCATCAAACCGCTGCCTTTCGCGCACCACCATGCAGCGTTCCACCGCTTCCCGGCGCGCCAAGAATTCTTTCTCGCTGAGCACATGCCGACGTTGAGCATCGCGAATCTCCGAACGCCGCCGCCGTTGGGCCTCTAAACGAGTAGAGCCGCGCAGAGCCACCGGCTCCTCCACGTGTTCTACCTCAACCTGACGAGACGAGGATTTGGTGCTGCTTCGCTTTGCCCGACGCCGCCCTCGACGCATCGCCCCCGACTCCTCCTGACGGGACTTCTCTTGTTTTTCTTCCCCCACTACAGAACCCTCAGGACCACTATCTTCTTCATCATCAGGCGAGCTAGGTGCCATAAATAGCGGATAGGATGATTCTTCCGGTTGGCTTTCCTGAGCCTCTGATAGAGAACGCTCCACCTTTTCTTCAATTTGGTGGATCTCATTAGCCACATTCTTTTCCACCCGATGACGGATCTGCTTGAGGGGCTCCTTATCGGCTGTGTCCTCCTGCGCCGGAGTGGCTAGGTGGTTCAGAATCTTATTAGCTTCTTCGACTGACAGCGTGGACATGGCTACCTTGACCATCCCCAAGTTATTCAGTTTCAGCACCAACTCTTTAGAGGTCAGCTGAAGCTGTTTCGCCAGGGCATGGACGCGGGTCTTAGCTGGCAGACTAGAGCGGTCAAACTTCGCCGCTAGCTCCACATAGTCCGGAAAATCTGATTTTTTTGACGTGCTTCGACCACGCCGGGAACGCGACTTTTCAGCCACCAATAGCTCCTTTATTTTCTCGTCGGGGGCGCTGTCCCGGGCGCTGGCACAATATCGACATATCGAGGCCGCCGCCGCACAGTTCAGCTCCCGCACCGACTTCATCTTCAATAATTCAAGTCTTTATGACGCTAGGCGTCGAGTTCCATTGTTCCACACAACGCCACAACCGCAGAATGTAGCGCCACGAAAAGACCGCTGGAGGGGAGGTGGGTGCAGGGGAGCTAAGAATAAAACGGCAGCATAGTTGGGAGAAAATTCCCAGCTATGCTGCTGTTGTTCGGTACGGCGGATATTCCACCCTAGTATTTAATGGCGATCCGACCGTCTACTTTCCCATCTACCAGGTGCCGGAAAACATCATTAATATCTTCCAGTTGGCATTCGCTGACAATGGGTTTGACTAAGCCGCGCGCATAAAAGTCGAGGGCTTCGTCCATGTCTTGGCGGGTCCCGACCAAGGAACCGCGAATGGTGAGTTGTTTGAACACAATGTCAAAAATGGGGGCTGGGAAATCTCCTGGGGGAAGACCGTTAAAAACGATGACCGCTCCACGTCGCGCCATATCAATGGCCTGCCCGAAGGCTGCATTATGAACGGCAGTGACTAGCACCCCATGGGCGCCACCCCCGGTGATTTGTGCTACCGCTTCGCCGACGTTTAGACCTTCTTCAGAGGCATCAACTACTGCTTCCGCCCCGAGACTTTTCGCTAGTTGAAGGGCCTCCTGGCGAATATCGAGGGCAATGACTCGCATCCCCATCGCCACGGCATATTGAACCGCCACGTGGCCAAGCCCACCGATTCCAGAGATCACCACCCATTGCCCCGGTTTGACCTCGGTATTCTTCAAACCTTTGTACACAGTCACTCCGGCGCACAGAATAGGTGCTACCTCAACTGGTTGAGCCCCCGCTGGGATCTTTGGCGCATAGCGGGTATCAACCAGCATGTACTCCCCAAAAGATCCATTGACGGTATATCCACCGTATTCTGCACTCTCACACATGGTTTCTCTTCCGGTGCGGCAATATTCACAAGTTCCGCACGCCGACCACAGCCAGGCATTCCCCACCATGTCTCCAAGCTTGACGTCATGCTCACCCGGACCCAGCTTGACCACGGTTCCTACCCCTTCATGTCCAGGAACAAAGGGCGGTTGTGGTTTTACTGGCCAATCACCATCAGCAGCGTGGACATCAGTGTGGCAGACTCCTGAGGCGATGAGCTTGACGAGTGCTTGGTGGCGTCCTGGCTCTGGCAGCGAGGTTTCTTGAATGTCGAGCGCTGCACCAAAGTCTGTCACGGTGGCAGCTTTCATGACATCATTGTGCGCCGACCTACTCTGAGTTGTCGTCATGATAGGACTCCTTAGGTTCAACTGGGACAATCACCTACGAAGCCTAACAGTGATCTAGATCATATAATTAGGCGCAGCGTAATAGTTTTTTAAATTTTTCTAACTGATAATAGTTGTCGTTTTTAATAGCGCTGGGGCGGCTTCGAGCTGCACATAAAAAAGCAGGACCAAGGTGATAGACACCCTGTCCTGCAGTGACGAAGATTGCTGATGAAACTCTAGAGGTTAGGGAACCAGATAGCGATTTCCCGCTCAGCTGATTCGGGAGAATCAGAACCGTGAACCACATTTTCTCCGACGCTGAGAGCGAAGTCTCCACGAATGGTGCCAGGGGTTGCTTTGCTTACTGGATCAGTGCCACCAGCAAGCTGGCGCCAAGCATCGATAGCACGCTCCCCTTCAACGATGCCGGCAACAAGCGGAGCGGAGGTGATGAACTCCACCAGTTCTCCAAAAAACGGCTTGTCCTTATGCTCCGCATAGTGCTTTTCCGCCGTGTCCCGGTCAGCAACCCGCAGATCCATCGCAACGAGCTTGAGCCCCTTTTTCTCGATGCGGCTAATAATTTCACCGATGTGTCCGTTCTTCACACCGTCGGGCTTAATAAGAATCAGAGTGCGTTCTGTCATGGCGGCTAGTCTAACAGGCGGTTTCTTAGCCATCCCGGTTAGAGGTGTTGAGTGGTTAACAGACCCCGCTTCATTCTTTCCATGAGGTTGCGGCGCAGATAGAGCAAATACCACCATACCAGGACGAAAATAACACCCACGATTCCCATAGATAGGTGAACGAGGAAACCTCCAGCAAGGACAAACACCTGTAAGATGACGGCGGCGATGAGTGCCCAGGAATAGCGCTGTAAAAAGGATAGTGCCACGTGGGCTGCACCTACTAGACAGACGTAGACCTGGTTGAAAGATGTCCAGTAGCTCCCTTCGTCAATTCGGAGGATCACGGTCAGCACGAGGAAAACTGTGATGGCCTCCATAATTAGGGTGCCGGATTGAACCCCCCGAACCCCTTTAAGAGGATCTTTTTCGGGAGCATGTCCTGGACCTAGCGGACCGTATTCAACGTTGTCGTTATTCTTCCCGCGCCTCATGCAGGCTCCTTTCCAAACAGGGTGCGAGCTTCCCCTGCCGTCACCACGGATCCGGTGATAATGACGCCGGATCCAGATTGGATATCGGTGTCTTCGGCCAACGCTACAGCTAGTTCTATGGCACCCGGAAGCTGAGCTGCTTCATGGACTCGTTCTTCACCAAAAATCAGCCGAGCTTCTTCTGCCAAATCAGCAGCGCTGGAGGCTCGCGGAGAGGAATTCTGAGTGCAGACAACCTCGCTGAGGTAGGGTTCAAGCTCTTTCAAAATACCGATGTGGTCCTTATCCCCTAGCGTCGCAACTACACCAATAAGCCTGCTGAATTCAAAATCTCGATCCAGCGCTTGGGCTAGAGCTCGGGCGCCGTGAGGATTATGAGCTGCATCAATAAAAGTGGTGGGAGTAGCCCGCACCCGTTCTAACCGCCCGGGGGATGCTACTGAGGAAAAACCTTCTTGCACCGTATTAAGATCCAGCGCCTTCCCCGGTGCAGCCCCAAAGAAAGCTTCTACCGCCGCTAAAGCTAGGGCCGCGTTCCGGGCTTGGTGTTCGCCGGACAGGGGTAACACAATATCCGGATAATCTCCAGCTAATCCCCGTAACTCCAGCTGCTGTCCGCCCACCGCAAGGGTGGACTTAAGTACCCCCCACTCACTGCCTTCTCGGGCAACTGCGGCATCAACAGCAACCGCCTGCTCTAGGAGAACCTTCATTGCTTCGGGTTCCTGCTGCGCGATAATCGCGATATTTTCTGGCGGTGTCAATAAATCACTGACATCCCAGCGCGAATGAATAATCCCCGCCTTTTCTTCAGCAATGTCAGTGAGGGTATCCCCTAAATAGTCGGTGTGATCCAAACCAATAGGCGTAATCACCGCGACGTCTGCGCTAATCACATTGGTCGCATCCCAACGCCCACCCATCCCGGTTTCAACGATCGCAACATCGACCGGAGCATCAGCGAAAGCAGCATAAGCCATGGCTGTGAGGACCTCAAACTTCGACATTTTCATGCCGCATTGTTCATCGACCATCTCCACATAAGGTCGAATCTCTCGCCACATTCGTACGTAGTCCCGTGGATGAAGGGGAATCCCGTCGATAGCTATTCGCTCAGTGACTAACTGCAAATGAGGACTCGTAGTCCGGCCAGTACGGCGATGAAAAGCTCGCAGCAGAGCATCTATCATCCGAACAACTGAGGTTTTCCCATTAGTACCGGCGACATGGATGGCCGGATAAGCCCGCTGCGGTGACCCCAAAATATCCATGAGCATCTCCATGCGCTCAAGGCTGGGATCAATCTTCGTTTCCGGCCAGCGAGTATCCAGTTCAGCCTCCACTGCAGCTAATTCCGCTAGATCAGCCTCGCTGATTTCTCGTGATGCTGGAGCATTACGTTGAGCGTCTAAATCACCCAAGCTCAAGCTCAACCCGTGATCGGTGAGCTCTACTTTATCGTGCACTAGCTCAAAGCCTCCAAACGTTGGCTAATTCGCTCACATTCTTCCTGAGCTACCTGCTGCCGTTCCCGAATCTTTTCCACCACGTGAGCTGGAGCTTTATTCAAGAAATTATCATTACCCAATTTCT
This sequence comes from Corynebacterium poyangense, assembly GCF_014522205.1. Taxonomy (NCBI): domain Bacteria; kingdom Bacillati; phylum Actinomycetota; class Actinomycetes; order Mycobacteriales; family Corynebacteriaceae; genus Corynebacterium; species Corynebacterium poyangense. The sequence continues at coordinate 1,944,427 of NZ_CP046884.1, forward strand.
TCGCTGTAGTCTCCAACTCCTTGCGAGCCTTGGCAAGATCCTTTTCCAGACGGGTCCGCTCTGCAGCGACATCGACGGTGCCAGAAGTATCCAGGGCCACGTCCAACGTTCCCTGACTTAGGCGAACTTCCACCGTTGCGGAGGCGGTGAAATTTTCTTCTTCCTTCTCCACCCGAGCCAAGGATCTGATCACATCTTCTTGATCAGCTAAATCCACCGCCGCTAAATCCATCAAGGCGGGAACTTTCTGCGAGGGTTTCACTCCTTGATCCGAACGGAAACGACGCAATTCAGTAACGAGTTTCTCGAGATCTTTCATTCGTCGAGCAGCCCGCTCATCTGGTGCCACTCCACCATTGGTGTCCTCGGAGGTAGGCCAGGCTGAAATAGTAATGGATTCTTCCTCCGTTAACGCCATCCACAACACCTCAGTCACAAAAGGCATAACGGGGTGTAGGAGCTTCAACAGCACATTGAGCACACGCCCCAACACCACTTGGGTGTTGCGACCGCGCTCATCCTCACCCTCACGAGGAATCTGTACCTTGGCAATTTCTAGATACCAATCGCAGAATGTTCCCCAGGTAAATTGATAAAGTTCCTCGCTAGCCTTAGCAAATTGGTAGTTATCCAAATAGGAATCGACCGAGCTTCGGACAGCTTCTAATTCATCAAGCACCCAACGGTCAGCGTCTGTCAGCGCGGAACGATCCGGCAGTTCACCCACGGTTGCACCATTCATCAGGGCAAATCGGGTGGCGTTAAAGAGCTTGGTGGCAAAGTTACGGGAAGAATGAGCGGCATCTTCACCGAGTGGCAAATCAATACCTGGGTTGGCCCCTCTCGCCAAAGCAAAGCGAAGAGCATCAGCACCAAACCGTTCCACCCAATCCAAGGGATCAATGCCGTTACCTAAAGACTTAGACATCTTCCGACCGTGCTCGTCGCGCACCAACCCGTGGAGGTAGAGATCTTTGAAGGGGACCTGGGGACGACCACTGTCGGCTGTGCCTAATAGCTCCGGGGTGGTCTTTCCGGAAAATGTACCGAACATCATCATCCGGGCTACCCAGAAGAAGAGGATGTCATAGGCGGTTACTAGCACCGAGGTGGGGTAGAAACGCTGGAGGTCGTCGGTGCTATCCGGCCACCCTAGAGTGGAAAAGGGCCATAGCGCAGAAGAGAACCAGGTATCAAGGACATCGGGATCTTGCTCCCAACCTTCACCACTCGGCGGTTCTTCATCTGGGCCAACGCACACAACTTCTCCATTGGGCCCATACCAAATAGGAATGCGGTGTCCCCACCACAGCTGCCGGGAGATACACCAATCATGCATATCATCGACCCAGTCAAAATATCGCGGCTCCAGGCTCGTCGGGTGAATAACTGTATCTCCTTGACGGACTGCGTCTCCGGACATTTTCGCCAGCTCAGCAACCTTGACATACCACTGCAAGCTCAGACGAGGTTCAATAGCTTCTCCAGACCGCTCGGAATGCCCCACTGAGTGAACATAGGGGCGGATTTCTTTCACAATCCGGCCTTGTTCGCGTAATGCTTCGCAAATCTCGGTTCGGGCTTCTTCTCTGCTTAGCCCATCAAAACGAGTCCCCGTATCAGCTATCCGCCCCTTCTTATCCATGATGTTCGGCATATCCAGGTTATGCCGAAGCCCCATGGCATAGTCATTGGGATCGTGAGCTGGGGTGATCTTCACAGCCCCCGTGCCAAATTCAGGATCCACATAGTCATCGGCAATGATCTTGAGACTGAGATCATCCCGGAAAGGGTGAGGTAATTCCTGGCCCACTAAATGGTGATAACGTTCGTCATCGGGGTGGACGGCAATGGCTACGTCCCCCAGCATGGTTTCTATCCGGGTAGTTGCTACCACCACATGAGGCTCATTATCATTCATTGAGCCGTAGCGGAAACTAACAAGTTCACCTTCCACGTCCTGATAAACAACTTCAATATCGCTGACTGCTGTTTCTAAGACGGGAGACCAATTCACCAGCCGATGAGCACGATAAATTAATCCGTGGTCATATAGCTGCTTGAAGATAGTTAATACCGCATTGCTGAGACCTTCATCAAGGGTGAAACGTTCCCGGGACCAATCCAAGGAATCACCCAAGGCGCGCATCTGACTGGTAATGGTTCCGCCGTATTGACGTTTCCACTCCCATACTTTGTCTATGAAGGCTTCCCGATCATAGTCCCATCGGGATTTCCCCTCCTTCTTCTGGAGCATGGCTTCTACTTTGGTTTGGGTAGCAATGCCGGCGTGGTCCATTCCCGGCAGCCATAGCACTTCATAGCCTTGCATCCGCTTGCGGCGAACAATAGCGTCCGCCAAGGTGTGGTCAAAGGCGTGTCCGATATGGAGTTGCCCGGTCACATTAGGGGGCGGCAACACAATGGAAAATGGCGGTTTGGAGCTAGACACGTCTGCGGTGAAGTAGCCGCGATCTACCCACCGCTGGTACACCTCGGTCTCATAAACCTGGGGTTCCCAGGACTTTGGCAGAGCGTCTGCCCGATTCTTCGCCATTGTTTATTCCTTCCACGTGTAGTACTGCACTTATCCTAATCAGCCGCTTAGACACTACTAGAATAGGGGATGACCTGGTGTTTTAATGGGCACTCAGGTCCATTGACCAATTTTCTTCAGGAAGCACAATTTTGATTTGAGCAATCCCGTCATTATCTATTGAGAGGGTTTCTTCGACCAACGGTCCCGGACCCGTCCGGGTGACGGGAATGTCTCGAAGCTGTTCCTGGCTGAGGTGAACGTCGGATCTTCTTAAGGCGGGATCAAAGGGCACCAGCACCTCGGTGAGGAGAGCTAAATCTCCCGGCGCATAGGATTCATCAATATTGACATACTCTACGTACCGGAACCATCCAATATTATGTGCCGCCCGGTACCGTCGGGTAATGTGCGTCCCTCCCTGAGCTGAACCAGGTGCCAGCAGCGGATCAAAACTGACCGCCTGGCCAGCATCCATTTCACGGAAAACCCCGATACCTCGGGAGCGCCGATCAGAAAGAAGGTATTCAGAACTGGGGTCCGCCGCAATGGCTAGACCCACAGCGGTCGAAGCGGTAGGAAGGGGTGATCGGTGTACCCGACGTCCGTATCTTTCGCGCAGCATTCTCGGCACTAGAGGCAAAGCGGTAGCCCCACCTACTAAATAAATTCCAGCGATATCAGTGTCCACGAGGGAAGATTCTGCCCCCACAAGTGGTTGGGTGGCCTCAAGTGACTGTTCAATCAGCGGAGTGATGGCGTGATAAAAAGTGTCTACTGGAATGATGATATCTTCATCGTTTAGTTCCATGACTAGCCGCTTAGACTGCGGTTTTAATGCTTCCTTGGCACTGCGAACCTCATCGAGAAGCCGTCGACGTGCACCACGCCCAAACGCGTCTTCATCCCGATGCGCCGCTTTGAGCGTGAGTTCAGCTAAGACCTCATCAAAGTCGTCTCCCCCGAGGCGAGAAATCCCGCGGGAAGCTACAACCTCATGATGGTGTCCATGAATTCGGAGCAAGGAGACATCGAAAGTACCGCCACCGAGATCATAGACAATAATGCTTCGACGCTTAGAGTTTAAGGTCCCAGCGTGTCGGTGCGTATATTCAAAAGCCGCTGCACTTGGCTCGTTGACGAGCCCAATCACCTCTACCCCAGCGCTTCGGAATGCATCAACAGTCAACAGCCGCTGAGCGCTAGGCGCATTGGCGGGCACACCCAATACAACTTCCGGAGTGGAGTAGTCTGCCTGCTGGTGTTGGAAAGCTAGAAGACAGCGCACCACAGCGTGGGCATAGGCCTGAAGAATATCGCCCAAACTACGGGTCTCGTCACCACAATCCACCGGAGTTTGGGAATTTACCTGACCACCTGACAGCAGGCGCTTAAAACTGCGGATCAGGGTAGGGGAATCAGCATAGAGCGCCTCCCACCCCACCCGTATTTTTCCGGCAGAATCTAAGGCGACCACGGTGGGGATGTACTCCTCCGGGTCGCCATAATGGTCTGCCACGTTGACGACCGGATAATTTCCTCGATCAACAGCAGCAATTACCGTGCGGGTGGTACCAAAATCAATGCCGAAACGCATGAATCTGACTTTAGACCACCATGAGATTCTTAGCCCAGCAGGTCCTTAACCGCTTCCTTTTCTTCCCGTAGTTCCTGCACATTGGCGTCAATGCGGGCCCGCTGGAAATCATTAATCTCCAGGTCCGGAATGATTTCCCAGCGACCGTTCACAGCTCGGGTCGGAAGCCCAGCCACTAGGCCTTCCTCCACTCCGTAGGAACCGTCAGACACCACGGCAGCAGTTACCCAACCGCGAGTGCCGTTGATCCAATCATGCATGTGGTCTACGGCGGCAGACGCAGCAGACGCAGCAGATGATTTCCCTCGAACCTCAATGATCTCGGCACCGCGCTTGGCAACGCGGGGAATGAACTCGTCGGTATACCAGGTGTGATCAACCAACTCAGTCAACGGTTTACCTTGCACCGTGGCGTAGGTGATATCGGGGAACTGGGTGGCCGAATGGTTGCCCCATACCACCACATTTTCGATATCGGAGGTGGTTACGTTGAGTTTTTCAGCTAGCTGAGACAGAGAACGGTTGTGGTCCAGACGCATCATTGCGGTGAAGCGATCTGCTGGAACATCGGGGGCAGCATGCTGCGCAATCAAGCAATTCGTGTTGGCTGGGTTACCCACCACCAGCACTCGAACATCATCTGCCGCATGGTCATTGATGGCTTTACCCTGCGGGCCAAAGATCTTGCCGTTTGCTCCGAGGAGAGCGGATCGTTCCTCACCCTTGCCACGTGGTTTCGCACCAACCAGGAATGCAGCTGAAACACCATCAAAAGCTTCGTCTGCCTTATCGGTGATAGTGATATTACGCAGCAGCGAGAATGCGGAGTCATGCAACTCCATAGCCACGCCTTCGACCGCTCCCATAGCGTCGGGAATTTCCAAAAGAGAAAGCTCAATAGGGGTGTCCTGGCCGTAAACATCGCCATTGGCTACACGCCACAGTAGGGAATAAGCAATCTGGCCGGCAGCACCGGTTACCGCGATCTTCTTGGGAGCCATACTCATACACAATCCTTCCATTGATGGAGGTCCAGACCACTCGAGGTGGCCTACTTTCCGTTACTAGCCTAGTCCCCATTACTCCGCTCATTTAAGGGAGATTTGTCACCTTTTAGGAAAAATGTAACCCTCCCCCATTACCCCCAAATGTGCCGGGATGACCTGCAGTTTTCTGGGAGTTCTCTGGGAAACTCACAATTCCTTAGCTCTAGGTGACACTTTAAGGCACCATAGGGGCAGCGGCGCCGTTATTTTCTGATCAGATCTGCGTTGCTGTGCAGGAAGGATTAGCGAATATGAATATTGATGAAGCCATCGACGGCGGCACCGAAGGCGCAGTGTCTCCTAGTGATGTCGTTGATGTCGCTTTAGAGCTATTCGCAAAAAAGGGATATTCCGATGCAAAATTAGAGGCTATTGCCACGAAATCTGGCATGTCGAAGCGCATGATCCATTACCATTTCGGAAATAAACGTGGATTATATTTGCGTTCTCTCACTGAAGCAGTTCATCGCGCTTATCCAGATCCTAAAGAATTAGAATTAGATAGCTCTGTGCCGGTTGAGGGAGTCCGGAAAATGGTCGACGCTATCTGGACGCACATGGTTTCTCATCCCAAGGAACTCACCCTATTAGTGGGTGAAAGCCTGCACAATAACGCTAAATTAAAAAACTCAGCGCCCTTGGCTGACGCCTCAGAATTGACTCTTCACCTTGACAAATTACTGATGCTAGGCCAAGACGCTGGAGCTTTCCGTCCCGGAATCTCGGCCGAGGATGTTTTCACGCTTATTACTTCTTTCGCTTATTACCGGGTGTCTTTGGACTCCGTGATGAAGAATCTTTTAGATATTGACATGGATCGTCCCGAAAATCTCTCCGGTATGCACCGGTTAGTGATGGACACCGTGCTAGCTTTCTTGACGTCCAATATCCCGGCGACCGGACAATCAAGTTACCTCACTCCGGAGGTTAGCGATGAACCACAGTCAGCTGCAGAAATCTATTTTTCTGACGGCGAATTTAACTAAACCTCTCCGCCCCTATCCGGCGCAGCCGCAGATACTTTGGGCCCCCTTGTGTTCTTTGGCTACGTAGCTGAGGAGTAGGATCACGCGCCATGATCGGATCTAAACCGAGGCTGTCTCCCCAGACCCGAGTGTGTTGGGGTTTCGCCGGATTAGTGTGCCTAGGCACGCTGTTTTTGTCGACGCCGTGGGCCAGTGCCGGACCCGAACCCGTGCCCGTGCCCGATGCTCTTTTTACCGCGACGTCCGCCGTCAGCCTCACCGGGCTAGTAACTGTCGATACTGGGACTGTTTGGTCCACTGCTGGCCGCGTGACCATTGCCCTGTTAATCCAATTCGGTGGTTTAGGGTTCATGACTATGGCCTCCCTGTTGACGCTTGCGATCTCTGGGCGGCTAGGGCTTAGTCAAAATGAAGATGCCCAAGCCGAAGGCCGCGGAGTTGATCACGGTGAGGTGGTCTGGGTGGTGCGATCCACCATCCTCTTCACCCTCGGAGTAGAACTGTTTATCGCCGCGGTTCTGGCCTTAAGGTTTTCTCTCGCCTATCCGCATTCAGGGATTCTGGAGCCACTATGGTTTGGTATCTTCCACGCTATTTCCAGTTTCAACAACGCCGGTTTTGCACTGCAAAGCGATAATATGATCAGTTTTAATACTGATCCCTTTATCTTGCTGCCTCTAGCATTGTCCCTCATTATCGGCGGTATAGGCTTTCCAGTCTTATTAGAATTAGCACGCCGTTTCCGCTGGTATTTCTTCAACCACGGCCAGCGTCGTCGTTGGAGTTTAACGGCACGCTTTACTTTTATCGGAACGCTTAGCCTCATTGTCGCCGGAACGCTATTAGTATTACTGGCAGAATGGCGCGGCGCTCTGAGTACGTTCGGCAATCAATATCACCTAAAGTTTCTCAACGCATTTTTTGCCGGAGTCAGCCCGCGTACCGCCGGATTCAATGCTCTCGACTATGCCAATTTCCACCCTTCCACCCTGCTAGGAACCGATATCCTCATGGTCATCGGTGGAGGTACCGGAGGTACCGCCGGTGGCGTCAAAGTCACCACTGCGGCAGTCCTAGGAGCCGCCGTCCTAGCTGAAATTCGTGGTTTTAATTCCACCACTCTCGGAGCCCGTCGAGTTCCTTCAGAAACTATTCGCCGAGCTTTAGCTCTCCTAACTCTCTCCTTGCTCTTAATTGTCGGCGCAGTAACCACGCTACTTTTCCTTGCGCCACAATTTACGACGGACCAAATTGTGTTTGAGGTGTGTAGCGCCTTTGCTACCGTCGGACTTTCTACCGGAATAACTCCGGATCTACCTTTTAGTGCCCAAGCGGTTATTATCTGTCTTATGTTCGCTGGTCGCGTGGGACCTTTGGTGCTGGCAACAGCCTTCGCCTCACGCAATAAACCCCGCTATTACGACTATCCCGAGGAGCGTCCTTCTCTTGGCTGAATACAGTACCCCGCGACGTCGCCGGAAAATATTCCTTCCCGGTAGTGGTTCAGAATCCAATCCGGTCATCATTCTAGGGATGGGCCGCTTTGGCCAAGCCCTAGGTGAGGAATTACAGGCTCGGCGAGTAGAAGTGTTGGCGGTAGATGCCGACCAGCGTCGGGTGCAAGAACTTGCCGATGATTTCGACCATATTGTCTGCGCTGACACCACCCAACCATCTACTCTCAGGCAACTCGGAGTAGCAGATGCAAAACGCGTAGTTATTGCTATTGGATCAGATCTGGAAGCCTCTATTCTGACCGCGTCTGCTGTTATCGACCTTGGCGTGCCCTCGGTGTGGGCAAAGGCAGATAGTCCAGCGCATGAAAAAATTCTGCGGCAAATTGGAGTCCACCATATTGTGATGCCGGAGGCTGATACTGGACGTCGCGTAGCCCATTTGATGGACGGTCAAGTAGCAGACTTTATTGAATTTGATCCGGGATTTGCGCTAGCCAAAATGGTTGTTCCAAAACACGCGGCTGGAAAGACCTCCCGGGAAATTAGAGCCCAAGGTGCAGGTGTCGCTGTGGTGGCGGTGCGTCGAGATGGTGGCGCATATACGTTGCCATCACCCCAAGAACCACTCCTCAGTGGCGATCTCGTGGTGATGGCTGGAGCTGCCGATGACCTTGAGGAATTTGCCGCTGGCTAGGTCAATCTCCTAGTAACGGTGGTGCAACCTGTGATACACGGAGTTCCAACGAAGTGATTCCTCGAAATTCCTAACCGTCGTATCCTCATCGATGACCGCCAGTTCAACTCCCGCTATGCGCGCAAAGTCTTCCCAATGATCCAGAGTAATTGCAGTCGACATAGCAGTGTGGTGGGCTGCTCCGGCAGCGAGCCAACAGCATGTGGAAGTATCAAAGTCTGGTCTCGGTTCCCAAAGGGCGCGCGCTACAGGCAGGGTCGGTAGAGCGTGGTCTGGCTCAATTACATCAATAACATTAGCGGTTAACCGGAAACGGTCACGGAGATGCGCTATAGCGACCACTACGGCTTCTCCCGGATCAGCATTAAACACCAACCGCACCGGATCTTCTCGGTCGCCGATACCTAGTGGATGGATTTCCATTCGGGGCTTAGCAGTAGTCAGGCTCGGACAGATTTCCAGCATATGTGCGCCAAGAATCTTCTTCCTGCCTGCACCAAAGTTGTAGCAATAGTCCTCCATGAGCGATGCTCCACCTGTTAGACCATAACCCATTGCCTTCGCAACACGGATAAGAATTGCGGTTTTCCAATCCCCTTCAGCACCAAACCCGTAGCCTTCCGCCATCAGTCTCTGAACGGGTAAACCTGGTAGTTGCTTCAAAGCACCCAGATCCTGGAAGTTGTCCGTAAAAGCTGAAGCATTCAGCCCAGTCAAGAAAGTACGCATTCCCAATTCTTGCTTGGCTGCATACTCTAAGGATTCCTTGCGCTCGTTCAGAAGAATGGGATCAATATCATAGGTATGCTGATACTCCTGAATTAAGTCATCAACATCACTCTGTGAAACTTGGGAAATGATCTCGGATAATTCATTGACCGACCAAGTGTTAATCTCGGCGCCGAACTGAATAGTTGCTTCTGTCTTATCACCTTCGGTTACGGCGACGTCGCGCATATTATCACCGAAGCGAACGACGCGCATATTTTGTGCTTCCCACCAGCCCGTGGCAGCGCGTGCCCAGACACCAATACGCTCAGTCACTGCTTTGTCTGAGGCATGCCCTACAACAGTAACTCGTGGAATATCCATTCGAGTGAGGATATAACCGAATTCTCGGTCACCATGAGCCGATTGATTGAGATTCATGAAATCCATATCAATCGTATTCCAAGGAATATTTTCATGGAACTGGGTATGGAAATGTAGCAATGGCTTAGTAAGGGCGTTCAAACCCCGGATCCACATCCGAGCTGGAGAAAAAGTGTGCATCCATGCAATGACACCAATTACTTCTGGCTGCTTGCCAGCTTCCGTGAGTGCTGCGAAAATGCTCTCGGAATCTTGAAGTACCGGTTTCCACACCACGGGCACTGGGATGGAATCGGATTCATTGAGTAAAGCCACGACTTTTTGAGATTGATCAGCAACTTGATCCAAAGTTTCCTGTCCATATAGGTCCTGACTTCCAGTCAGGAACCAGATCTCTTTGTCATGAAATGGGTTCTGCATTGTACGCCTTCCTTAACTACTGTCCATAAACGTTCTGGTAGCGGTCATAGAGCTGATCTATGGCCTCCTGAGGTATAGGACTAATTTGCCCCAATTCCTTTGCAAGATGCATTGCCTTTGCAACTTCCTCCACCATGACCGCCGATTTCACTGCTTTAGTTGCGTTTGTACCGATAGTGAAAGGCCCATGGTTTTTCATCAAAACTGCAGTGGAGCGAGAATTACGCAAGGTTTCCACAATTCCTTTGCCGATGGAATCGTCCCCAATAATTGCGAAGGGGCCCACCGGAATTGGGCCACCATATTCATCACCGATCATGGTGAGACCACAGGGAATCTCCTCGCCTCGGGCCGCCCACGCACAGGCGTAGGTTGAATGAGTATGTACTACCCCTCCTATCTCTGGCATGTGTCGATAAACATATGCATGAGCAGCGGTGTCTGAAGAAGGTTTGTATTCACCTTCAACAAGGTCTCCGTCTAAATTACAAACCACCATCTTCTCTGGAGACAGCTCCTCATAGCGTACTCCCGATGGTTTGATCACAAATAAGTCTTCTTCGCTGGGAGCTCCTGAGACCAACACCCTTTCGGAGATATTTCCTGCAGTCCACACAACTAATCCCCATCTGGGTAATTCTGCATGCAGATCGGAAACTCGCTTTTTAGTTTCCTCTATTCTCTTTTGGATGTCACCATTCAAGGAATTCATCTTTTTAATCTTCTCCTTACATATTTCCGGTAGCAGTGGTATCAGACATAGCTCTAATTATTTCTGGCTGAATCTCAAGAGCGGCAACAAAGCGAGCCAGAAAATCCTCAAAACCTTCTTTGTCTTCTTGCCGAGGTTGACTTACGTTCTGTTTCTCTTGGTTAAAAATCTCTGTTGCGAGATATTCCGAAAGGGAACCTTCGGTGTGGAGACTCCGCGCCAATAATGCAGCTCCCCACGCACCGCCTTCCCCTGCTGATTCAGCAATGGAAATGGGAGTATCTAACGCTGCCGCCAGTAGCCGTTGACCGACTTCTGCCGTCCTGAAAAAACCACCATGCGCAGCAAGAGAATCAATTTTGACGCCTTCTTCATGGAGGATCTTCATCCCTAAGGCTAGCGTTGCGAATACGGTAAAAACCTGGGACCTGAGGAAATTCCCCAGATTGAGACGTGAATCTACCTCTCGAATTATCAGAGGATGGCCTTTACTTAGTCGTACAATTGGCTCACCACTGAGATAATTACAGGTTGTGAGTCCCCCACCATCAGTGTCGGCTTTGAGAGTCTCTTGGAAGAGCACGCTATAGAGAGTGTCAGTGCTAACTTTCGGCTTTCCCGAGACGAGATTAACAGCCTCAGCAAAAACTCCCATCCATGCGTTGAGTTCATTGGTGCCATTGTTGCAATGAACCATGGCGACCGGGTGCCCATCTGGGGTAGCTACTGGATCCAACTCCGGGTGTGAACTCGTCAGTGACTTTTCCAGGACTACCATTGCAAAAATAGAAGTACCTACAGATACATTTCCCGTCCTTGGGTTAATTGAATTAGTCGCCACCATCCCCGTACCGGCATCTCCTTCTGGAGGACAGAGTGGTATTCCAGGTTGCAAGTGGCCAGTGGGATCAAGAAGTTTGGCCCCTTCTCGACTAAGAGTTCCAGCTTCTTCTCCAGCCACCAGCACCCGAGGAAGATGTTTGCGCATATCAATACCTGTTAAGTTCTGGTATTGATTCAACTTCTGACTGTCATAGTCAAGAGAGTCGGAATCGATCGGAAACATTCCGACCGCGTCACCGATCCCCAACACTTTAGAACCGGTTAATTGCCAATGTACGTAACCAGCCAACGTCGTGAGAAAATCTAAGTTCCGAACATGATTCTCTTGGTCAAGGATTGCTTGGTAATGGTGAGCAATCGACCATCTCAGGGGCACATTTACCCCAAAAAGCTGACTCAACTTTCGGGCTGCAGATCCAGTGGTGGTGTCCCGCCAAGTTCGGAAAGGAGTAAGCAAAACTCCGTCCCTATTGAAGGCCAAGTAACCATGCATCATGGCTGATAATCCAATTGCGGCCCAGGTTTCCGGATATTCCCCCAGGTTGCGGCACAAATCGCTGTAGCTATGCTGAACTCCCTCCCAGATTTGCTCCAGAGAGTAGCTCCAATGGCCATTCACCAGCTGATTTTCCCATTCATGCACGCCTGTAGCCACAATTTCACCTTCGCTATTAATGGCACAGGATTTGATACGGGTTGATCCTAGCTCAAGTCCTAAATATCGCATGAGCACGTCCTTTATCAGCAGAATGTTAACGTTATCATTCCTGAGTGTGCATGGTAATAGGTCACCTTGTCAACCATAATGTGAGTTAGACCATTGACTTAAGATAAATTTCATGAATTCAGGCCATCGCACCCCAACTATGAATGAGGTTGCCCGCAAAGCAGCAGTTTCGGTTCAAACTGTATCCCGGGTGGTCAACGGCTTTCCGGGCGTCAAGGAATCCACCCGGAAGCGGGTCAACGCCGCCATTCAAGAGCTCGGCTACCGCCCTAACCTAACAGCACGTGCTTTAGTCACTCGACGATCAGGGCTCATCGGTGTCGTCTCTGTCGGATCATTTCTTCATGGCCCTACTAACACTCTCGCCGCAATAGAAAAAGCAGCCCGTAAAAATGGCCGACTTACGCTCCTAGCAGCCATCGAAAATTCGGATGAAATCGAATTCCTGAAGACTATTGAAGAATTTCAAGAGCGCAACGTTGAGGGTCTTGTCATTATCGCTTCGAGAGAAGCTGTTGTTCGGTACTGCACCCATCTAAAGCTGACCACACCGCTCATCATTGTAGGCCCCCGCCCAGCAGACCTAGGTTCACTCCCCTGTCTAAGTGTCGATCAATTTGCCGGAGCTAAGCTCGCGATTGACCATCTACTAGATCTAGGACACAGGGATATTGCTCTGGTTACTGGTCCCCGCCAGTGGGTTGACGCCCAACAACGCCTGGAAGGCGCCTTGGCCACTTGTGAATCACAGGGAGTACATCCACGGATTTTTAGTGGAGATTGGTCACCACAATCTGGCTTCCTAGCGGGTGAATGGTTAAACTCCTTACCCGAACCTTCACGTCCTACAGCTGTATTTGCAGCTAATGATTCCATGGCAATGGGAATCATGAGGGCATTGAGTTCGTCCACTACACATATGGCAGTAGTAGGATTCGACAACATTCCAGAAAGCGAATTTCTTACCATCCCACTTACAACCATCCACCAGGATTTTGCCACCCTTGGGAGACGCGTCCTAGAGGCGCTCCTGGCATTGATTGCTGGCGAAGAAGCAGATTTTAGCCCTATAGCTCCCCATCTCATTATCAGGGAGTCCAGCCTCTAAAGTGCTATTTATCACAAATGTTAACGTTGACATTTTTGCTCACTTCTCATAGCTTCGAAGACAGGCGAAGTGTGAGGGCTAACAAAAATTCCACTTTTATGGCCCTTACCACATTTTGAGCAAGGAGTCACTCTATGTCTTCTATGGCAGAAGTCAACACTAGAGATTCAGTGCCCCGTAGCTTCATCTACTTTTTCGGAGCTTTTGGGGGAATCCTCTTCGGCTACGACATCGGTGTTATGACCGGTGCTCTACCTTTTCTCCAAACCGACTGGAATCTACAAAACAATGCTGTGGCAGTGGGATGGATAACTTCCTCCCTCATGCTTGGAGCCATTCTTGGAGGCGCCTTAGCCGGACAATTATCGGATCGCTTTGGGCGCAGAAAGATGATTCTTGCTGCGGCAATCATCTTTGCCATCGGTTCAGTTCTATGCGGTATATCCCCCGATCAAGGGACCATTTATCTCATTATTATCCGGGTATTTTTAGGTTTAGCAGTAGGAGCAGCATCAGCTTTAGTTCCAGCATATATGTCAGAGATGGCTCCGGCATCGCTGCGCGGCCGCCTCTCGGGACTAAACCAAACGATGATCGTAAGCGGAATGTTGGCTTCATATATCGTGGCATGGTTCTTGAGGTCCTTAGATCACACAATTGCATGGCGTCTCATGCTCGCTCTAGCGGCGGTCCCAGCTATCGTTCTCTTCCTGGGAGTATGGCGCTTACCTGAGTCGCCGCGTTTCTTGGTGAAAAATGGTGAACTTGAGCTGGCTAAAACTGTTTTAGGACAGATCCGGGAGCCTAACCTTATAGAGAAAGAGCTTCAAGAGATCCAGACCACAGCTCAGCAAGAGCAGAATGCTTATAGGGTTTCTTCATGGTCCTCTCTACTAAGTTCTCGGTACCGCTATCTCATAGTCGCAGGAGTAGGTGTCGCGGCGTTTCAACAATTCCAAGGTGCCAACGCGATCTTTTACTATATTCCGCTGATTGTTGAAGATGCTACTGGCACTGCAGCGTCCGATGCTCTCTTATGGCCCATTGTGCAGGGCGTCATTCTGGTAATTGGCTCACTTTTCTTCATGTTGATCGCTGACAAAATTAACCGAAAGTTCCTATTAGTCCTTGGTGGATCAGTCATGGCACTATCTTTTCTTGCCCCGGCTATCATCAACTCACTAAGTGATAACACTCCCCCAATGATGATCGTTGCTTTCCTTAGCCTCTATGTCGCCTTTTATTCCTTTACCTGGGCTCCCCTCACCTGGGTGCTAGTAGGCGAAATCTTCCCCCTCATGATCCGAGGACGCGCATCCGGTTTGGCGTCCTCCTTCAACTGGATTGGTTCTTTCGCTGTAGGCTTAGCTTTCCCAATCATGAGCGCATCCATGTCTCAAGAAATCGTCTTTGCCATCTTCGGTGGCATCTGCGCGCTTGGAGTGCTCTTCGTTCTCACCCGTGTGCCAGAAACCCGCGGACGTTCTTTGGAAGACATCGAGGCCTCAAATAAGGAATCCACTCCCTCCACTTAACACGCCACTATGCGGATTCCCGCCCCTCAGCCCTTATGAGCTGAGGGTTTTTTCCACCGGCGACTACGTCCGCAGTAATACGAACGCTCTCCACATCATCATGATCCGGAAGATCAAACATCACCGGAACTAGGATTTCTTCCATTATGGCGCGAAGACCTCGCGCCCCGGTTCCCCGTTCCAAGGCAAGATCAGCGATTTTTTCCAAAGCTTCATCGCTCATCCGCAACTCCACCCCATCCATCCGGAACAGTTCTTGGTATTGCTTAACGAGGGAATTACGTGGTTCAGTCAACACCTTCACCAGACTGGACCGGTCTAAATTAGCCACCGTCGCGATCACGGGCAGGCGTCCAATGAACTCAGGGATCAAGCCAAATTTCACGAGATCTTCGGGGCGCACCTGGGAGAAAATATCCATGTTTTCCCGGTCTTTCGCGCTATCAATATCGACGCCAAAACCTAAACCACGACGTCCTACTCGTTCCTGAATGACCTTTTCTAGCCCAGCAAACGCCCCAGCGACAATGAACAAAATATTAGTTGTATCTAGCTGGATATATTCCTGGTTAGGATGTTTGCGACCACCTTGGGGTGGGATCGCGGCTACTGTTCCTTCAAGAATTTTCAGTAGCGCCTGCTGTACCCCTTCCCCGGAGACGTCGCGTGTAATGGAGGGGTTGTCCCCTTTTCGGGTGATTTTATCTACCTCGTCGATGTAAATGATCCCGTGCTGGGCTCGTTCTAGGTTATTGTCTGCTGCTTGAATTAAGCGCAGCAAAATATTTTCGACGTCTTCTCCCACATAGCCGGCTTCGGTTAAGGAAGTTGCATCCGCCATCGCAAAGGGAACATCCAGCAGCCGAGCAAGAGTTTGGGCCAGATAAGTTTTTCCGGAGCCGGTGGGCCCCAGCAACAAGATATTAGATTTTGCTAATTCTACCGTGTCATCTTCAGTGTCATTCATCGCACCACTAGCCCCCGGAAGAGAAGCTTTCCCGCGAGCTTCTTGGGCACGTACCCGCTTGTAGTGGTTATAGACCGCTACCGACAAGGTGCGCTTGGCCGCATCTTGTCCAATAACATAGCGATCCAAGAAAGCAGCGATTTCCGAAGGGCGCGGCAGCTTCGCTGGAGATTCTTTCTCAGATTCCTGAGATTGCGCCATTTCCTCGGCAATGATCTCATTACACAGTTCAATGCATTCATCGCAGATATACACCCCACCACCGGCGATAAGCTTTTTCACCTGTTTCTGGGTTTTCCCACAAAAAGAACATTTCAGCAGGTCAGAGGTTTCTTGCATACGTGTCATGAGGGTTTGGTGACTCGCTTCTGAATACGGCTTCTAAGGTCTTGTCCTCCCACTGTAGCTAACCCGTCAACACCACCCATAGTGCCGTGCCGATAGCGTCGCGCTAATCTTGCCCACGTGTCCTCTCTCTATCAGGAAATTTTTGGTTCCCTCCCCCCGGAATTCCTCGATCGTCCAGCAATAACAGATGATCACCGCACCGTCAGCTACCGAGAACTTCGAGCCCTCATCAACAACGTGGCCCACAATCTCCACGACGCTGGATTTCGCCAGGGAGATGTTCTTGGGCTTTGCCTCCCAAATTCCATAGAATTTGCGGCGTTTTTCCACGGGGCTCTCCGCGCCGGATGCGTGATATCCCCCTTTCACCCTGCTTCCCAACCCCACGACCGGGACTACCAGCTACAGTGCGCCCAAGCTCAACAACTATTCGACGCCTCCTCAGTCTCGGACTTTCTTTCTCCCCCGGCACCAGGACGTCCCCCTCTGTCCTTTCCCCTGATTAAGGATACCGACCTGGCGGTGATTCCCTTTTCATCGGGAACCACCGATGCTCGCCCGCGCGGGGTCAAACTCCACCACGGCAATCTAGTTGCCAATATCCGACAAACCTTACCCTGCATGAAGAATCTAGGGTTGCAACCGTCGTGGACAATGCTGGCGCCTCTCCCCTTTTCCCATATTTATGGCCTTACTGTAGAACTCAACATGGCCCTCGCCCATGGCAACCATATCCTCACGATGGAGCGGTTCTCCCTTTCTTTCTTAGGGGAATTAGCCGAACGCTATCAAGCCAAGTGGCTCAGCGTCGCTCCCCCTATTCTTCTGGCTTTACGTTCGGCGCTGCATTCTTCTTCCCAGACTGAAGTGTTAGCCCAGTTTAAGAGCTTAGAAGTAGTGCTTTCCGGTGCTGCACCTTTAGACGGTCACTTAGCAGCCGATATATCAAAAAAACTCAATGCCCAGGTTGTCCAAGGCTACGGCCTCACCGAGGCTTCACCAGTCACTCACGTGTCCCTTCCGCACCAAGAAGATCCTGCATCAGCGGGGGTGCCGGTAGCTGACACAGAAGTAAAGGTCACTGATCCACACCAACCTAACCGTCTTGTTCCCCCGGGCGAACTAGGCGAAATGTGGGTTCGCGGTCCTCAGGTGATGTCTGGATATATCAACGGCGGAGGTGTTGACCCAGAAGGTTGGTTAGCCACGGGAGACATCGTGAAGGTCGATGAGCACGGCTTTACCTGGATCATTGACCGAGCTAAAGAGTTAATTTTCTATCACGGCTACCAAGTACCGCCGGCAGAATTAGAGGCAGTAATGTTGTCTCATCCTGGAGTTGCCGCCGCAGCAGCAACCTCTGGCTATGATTCCCAGGGCCAAGAGTTCCCCCGGGCGTTTGTGGTGCGAGCCGATAACCCCCAGGGAAAAGCGTTGACAGAAAACGACGTTATATCTTGGGTCGCCAGCCGAGTTACCCCATATAAGAAGGTTCGCCAGGTAGATTTCGTCGACCATATCCCGGTTTCTGCGAGCGGCAAGATTCTTCGACGACTATTAAGAGACAAACCCTGAGGTCACGGCCATGTCCAGGGCCTATGAAACACTAAGTGCGTGAGTAGGAAGAAGAAAACTCTACTGGGCTGGATACGCGTTCGACGTCTCCCCGCGATCCTAGTTGCGCTCCTGGTTGCCATCACCTGGGGGCAAGGCAAAGAGCAAGATTTTTCTTCACTGCTTCAGCAACTAACTCGTGTTCCCTCACAATTAGCCTCCGAGTTGGAAGCTGAGGATTCCCCAGCAGCAGCGGAACGCTTCCCGACGGTGGATGCGCATCGCGCCTTCCAAGAGCTTTCTGAGCTCGAGGTGAAAGGTCGAGCCCCGAAAACCGGTTATCAGCGCAACATGTTCGGCCAAACCTGGAGCGATGATGTGGACGTGGAGTTCGGCCACAACGGCTGTGACACTAGGAATGACATTTTGCGACGGGATTTACAGGACGTAAGGCTTAAACCCGGAACTTTTGATTGTGTGGTGCTGTCCGGTCATTTGCTCGATCCGTATTCCGGGAAAGAGATTGATTTTGAGCGTGGCAAAGACAGCAGTTCTCGGGTGCAAATTGATCATGTGGTGGCGCTTTCCGATGCTTGGCAAAAGGGTGCCCAACAACTAACCCCGGAACAGCGGCGAAACTTTGCTAATGATCCGCGTAATCTTCTTGCGGTCGATGGTTCCGTTAATCAGGCGAAAGGAGATGGAGACGCCGCTACCTGGCTGCCACCTAATAAGGCTTTCCGGTGCTATTACGCTGCTCAACAAGTTCTGGTGAAGTGGAGTTATGGTTTGTGGGTGACCGAATCAGAAAAAGCCGCCTTGGAGCAGCAGCTGCGCAGCTGCCCACAATAGCGACACGCGTTATCTGTTCCGCGGCGCTTAGTCCGCGACGGTGAAAGGAGCGTCGGTAATTTCCTTAAGCTCTTCTACGCTAACTCCCTCTGCGCATTCCACCAAAGTTAAACCGTGAGTATGGTCCACTTGGAACACCGCATGAGAAGTAACAATCATATCCACGCAGCGAGCTCCAGTCAGGGGAAGAGTGCAGGCTTTAAGGATTTTTGAGGTTCCTTTTTTAGTCAGGTGATCGGTCATCACAATCACCTTCTTCGCTCCGCGCACCAAGTCCATGGCTCCCCCCATGCCGCGGACCATTTTCCCTGGGATCATCCAGTTGGCTAGATCTCCAAACTGGGAGACCTCCATGGCACCGAGTACCGCAACATCAACAGTCCGGGAACGAATCATCCCAAAAGATTCTGAGGAGCTAAAGAAACTCGCACCGGGATTCACCGTAATAGTTTCCTTACCGGCATTTGTTAACTCGGGATCTAGTTCTTCTTCCGTGGGGTATGGCCCTACCCCTAGCACCCCGTTTTCCGAGTGAAGAACAACGTCTTTACCTTCCGGGATAAAACCGGGGACCAAGGTAGGCATACCAATCCCTAA